>NZ_FSRQ01000002.1:900000-1047216 GCF_900143185.1 Chryseobacterium scophthalmum
AATACACCTTCTTTAGGTAATTGGAGCTATGAAAATTCAATTCATTTATCTCAGACTGATTTCGGGATTTGGGAAGCTTCTGTTGATATTCCTGAAATTCAGCTTATTCAATATAAATACGCCATTTTTGATACAATTGAAGGAAAAATAATTGATATAGAAAGTGGTGAAAACAGGTCAACAATTCCCAATCAACAGAATGATGTTTTGCAGATTGTAGCAGATCATTATTTCAGATTTAAATCTTATCAAATGTATCACGATGCAGGTGTTGCAGTTCCTGTTTTTTCTTTGAGAACTCAAAATGGTTTTGGTGTAGGAGAATTTTCTGATTTAAAAAAACTGGCAGATTGGGCAAATAAAGCTTCTTTAGGGATTATTCAGATTTTGCCGATTAATGACACAACGGCCAATTATTCATGGACAGATTCTTATCCTTATGCGGCAGTTTCGGTTTATGCTTTACATCCTCAATATATTTCTATTGAAAATCTTGATTTTGAATTACCGAAAGAATTAGTTGAAGAGTTTCATGCAAAAAAATCAGAATTAAATTCTTTAGATTTAATTGATTACGAAAAAATGATTTCTGCAAAATGGAAATATCTTAAAGCTGTTTTCAATACCGAAAAAGAGAAGATTTATAAAGACAGAAGTTTCAAAAAGTTTATCAAAGATAATGAAGAATGGCTTTTACCCTATTCTGCATTTTGTGTTTTGAGAGATAAATACAAAACACCGAATTTCAACGAGTGGAAAACCCAAAAAAAATATATTGCAGGTAAAATTTCACCGTTTTTTTCAGCTAAAAATAAAGATTATGATGCTTCGATGCTTCATGCATGGATCCAGTTTCAGCTTCATAAACAATTAAAAGATGCTGTTGATTATATTCATGGTTTAGGAATTTCGTTAAAAGGAGATTTACCGATCGGAATTTATAGACATTCTGTTGAAGCATGGGCGGAACCTGATTTATTCGGAATGGATTTCCAAGCAGGAGCACCTCCGGATCAGTTTACGGAAATCGGGCAGAATTGGGAATTTCCGACTTACAACTGGGAAGCGATGAAAGCAGATGATTACAGGTGGTGGAAAAATAGATTCAAAGCGTTAGAACAGTATTTTGATGCGATGAGAATCGATCATATTTTAGGATTTTTCAGAATCTGGAGAATGCCAATTTCTGCAACTCAGGGAATTTTAGGATATTTTTATCCGGCTGTTCCTGTCATTTTTGATGAATTTAAAGCGAGACACATCCCTTTTGATTTTGAAAGATATTGTAAACCTTTCATTAATGATGAAATTTTGTGGAAATAT
This sequence comes from Chryseobacterium scophthalmum, assembly GCF_900143185.1. Lineage (NCBI taxonomy): Bacteria > Pseudomonadati > Bacteroidota > Flavobacteriia > Flavobacteriales > Weeksellaceae > Chryseobacterium > Chryseobacterium scophthalmum. Next base: position 901,324 of record NZ_FSRQ01000002.1, read on the forward strand.
TTTGGAGAAGAAACTTTTAAAGCTTTACAGTTTATCCATAAAAATTCAGACGGAACTTATCAATTTAAAGACGAGTTTAATACTCAAAGAAAGATTGCAGATTATTTTAAAAATCAACCTGAAGATATTTCTGAAAAATTAATTTCGCTTTGTGCGAATGTTTTATTCTTGACTGAAGAAAAAAACGGCGAAACGGTTTATCATCCGAGATTTAATGTTTTTAAAACTGAATCTTATCAATATCTTTCTGATTGGGAAAGAAGCTCTGTTTACGAGCTTTATCAGGATTACTTCTTTAAAAGACAGGATTATTTATGGAAAGAAAAAGCCATGGAAAAACTTCCGGTTATCCTGAATGCAACAGATATGTTGATTTGTGGCGAAGATTTGGGCATGGTTCCGGATTGTGTTCCTGAAGTGATGGATGAATTGGCAATTGTCGCATTGAAAGTTCAACGTATGCCTTCAGGAAATATTCCGTTTTCTAATCCTAAAAAAGCAGGTTACATGAATGTCGTTACAGCTTCTTCGCACGACAGTTCAACGCTTCGTCAATGGTGGAAAGAAAATCCCGGATCTACGCAGATTTATTTTAATCAACAATTAAATCAAAATGGAAAAGCGCCCAGTGATTTAGAACCTTATTTAGCCGAAATTATAATGAAACAGCATCTTTACAACGATGCAATGTTGGCAATTTTCCCTATTCAGGATTTCTTTGCAATGGATGAAAATTTAGTCAATTCGAAGATTGAGAATGAAAGAATTAATAATCCTGCAGTGTTTCCGCACTATTGGCGTTACAGAATGCATTTAAACCTTGAAAATTTAACAGAAAATGTAGAATTTAATCAAAAGGTTTCAAATTGGATTAATGAAAGTGGAAGAGGTTGATTAAAATTATTGTATTGAAAATCAATTGTTTAAAAATATTTTAAGAAGAAGTTTTATCTGTAGATTTAACTTCTTTTTTGTATCTATATCAAAAAGATAAGAATGAAAGTTCTGGATTAACCAATTAACGATTAATAAAATGAAAAATATATTTATAGGATTTGCATTAGGTTTGGCAACTTTATCATTTGCTCAGCAATATCCAAATAACGGTTGGGACAACGATGGATATTATGGAAATAATGACGGATATTACAGTGATGACGATGACAGGAATTATTTCCCAGATGACTATTACTACAACTATCCACAGGATTATTATCCTTCAGATTATTACCAGAGTTATTATAACGATTACAGACAGAGTATCATCAATATCAACTGGAACGGATTTTTTGCTCAACACAGATTAAACCGTTGGCAAATTGATCAGATTTTATATCTGAATAATTTATACTCAAGTTTTTCTTCGTGGAATAATTTCTACCGTTACAATCCGGATAGATGGTATTATGACAGGTTTTATGCAATGGAAAGAATTTTAGGACCAAGAGTTTTTGTAGTTTTCCAAAACAACTATTATCATGGTCGTAGTCCGATTGTATATTTCCAAAATTACAGAAGAACACATTATGTTCCGACATACAGAGTAATGCCTCGATATAGAAATGTGAATATCAATATTTATAAAGTTGACAGAAACAGCTTCCGTAGAAATGATAACCCAACATTGAATGTTGTAAGATCTTCACGAGCGGGAAGTATCAGAAATGGAAATTCTTCTGGTGGTTTTAGAAATTCAGATTCCAATAATGGCGTAAGAAATAACAACGGAAATAACGGTATCAGAAGCAATAATGGAAATGGTGGAGTGAGAAATAATAATGGAGGATTTAGAAATGATAATGGACGAAATGAAGGTGGACAAAGACACAGAGAGGCTACTCCAAGATCTGAAAACAATTCACCAAGAAACAATGGAAACGGAGGATTCAGATCTCAACCGAGAAATGAAAACTCGAGCCCGAGACAGCAAAATAATGCTCCAAGACAGCAGAATAATTCTAATGAAGGAAGAAATTCTGGCTTCAGAGGGAATTTAGTAAGGAATTAATTTTCATATATTATATTTGAGTGGTGTTGAGAGTGGATTTTTTATCTACTCTCTTTTTTATTTTATAAAATGTTGAAATATTAATAATTAAATTTAACATTATTTATGAATTTCATTTTTAACTTATGGCAAAATTCAGTATCAAAAAGATATAACAAAACAATTAATTAATTTAAGCACATGAAAAAATTAGTATTAGCCGCAGCCTTTATCGTAACAGGAAGTTTTGCAATGGCACAACAGGTAAATCCTCAAGACAAAAAAATTAACAGAGAGGAAATGCATAAAAAAATGGAGTTGAAGCAGCAGGAAAGAATGGCTGAAATGCAAAAGGAATTAAACCTGAATGAATCTCAGGTTGCAAAAATAAAAAATCTTCAGGAAAAACGTAAGGCTGATATGAAAGCTGAGTTTGAAAAAAACAAAGGCGAAAGACAGGCGAAAATGGAGAAGATGAAAGCTAAAAGACAGCAAATGGACAATGAAATGAAAACCATCTTGACTCCGGAACAATATGATAAATGGCAGGTTTCAAGAAAAGCTAAAATGGAAGAAAGAAAAGCGATGATAAAAGAAAGAGGTATGAAGCATGATAGAAAAATGATGGCGAAACCTCAGTCTGGAACCTCAATATAAGCTGATATAGAAGTTTATAATTTTGATTTTTAATGTTAGAAGGGCAGAAGTAATTCTGTCCTTTTTTATATTAAATCTAAATCTAAATTTTGTGAAAACTTTTCAATTCGCCTTTTAATGCGTAATTTTGAATATAAATTTTTTATTATGGTAAGTGAAAAAATTGCACAGCTAATAAACGAACAAATCGCTCACGAGCAATATGCGGCTCAATATTATCTTTCTATGTCTGCTTGGTTTTCAGCAAAAGATCTTGACGGAATTGCCAATTACTTCAGAGTTCAAAGCAAAGAAGAATTGATGCATGCCGAAAAAATGTTTGATTACCTAAACGATGTAGGTGGTGAAATCATCTTAGGTGAAATCGCAAAACCACCACACCAGTTTGAAAACGCAACAGATATTTTTGAGAAAGCTCTGGAGCACGAAAAGAAAGTAACTAAAAGTATTTTCAATATCGTGAAAAATGCAAATGATGAAGGTGATTTTGCAACGACTTCATTCATGCAATGGTTCATCAATGAGCAAGTAGAAGAAGAAGCAAGCGCTTCTCAGTACGTAACGAAAATTAAAATGGTGTGTGATAATCCATCTGCGTTATATCTTTTTGATCAGGAATTGGCGAAAAGAGTTTTTGTAGCAGATCCTACAGCCTAAAAATATTTTTTTGAAATTGTGAGTTTCGGCGGCACCAAAGGTGCCGCCGAAACTTTTTTAATTTTATAAATTCTCAGGAATATAAATCAGCTGTGTTTTAATAACCTTCATGCCTAGGTTTTCTAAAACAGATTTGTAGGTTTCAATTTGTTTATCGTTCTTTTCGGTTTCCATTCCGGTTTTAAAATCGACGATAATATAACCTTCGTCACCTTTTAAAATTCTGTCGGGACGATAAATTCTGCTGATTCCTCTCTCAGAAATCATGATGTCTTTTTCGTTAATCACTTTCCATTTTTCATCAAAAAATTCTGAATATTGATGGATTATTTTTTTGAGATCGTCTTTAATATTTCCTTTTTCTTCAAGCGTGATCTGACCTTCCAAAACATACGTTTCCAAAACCTTATCAATATCTTTTTCAATGTTGATTTTTGAAAGCAATTCATGTACAAAAAGTCCGATTCTTACTTTCTCATTTCTTACCTGATAATTTTTTGAAGGCGTAGCGATTTTTATTGAACTTGTATTTTCATGCTCGTTTCTCAGGGTCTGAATATTTTCAGTTTTAAACTCAGACTTCTTATGAGAGATTTGTTTTTTTAACATTTCAGGATGCGTTTCATACAAATCAAATTCATCAAGATCCTGAAGATTTTTAGATTGAATAAACTCCAAAATTTCTAAATTATTTGAAGTCTTATTTTGTTTCTGAAGGTAAAAAAACAACTGTTCTACGGGTCGTGTTGTGGCAACATATTGCAGACACAATCTGTCGACAAGATTTTTATAAGAATTTTCGTGATTAAATTTCTCAATGCCTTCATCATAAACTTCAAGATTTTTATTGAACTGATTGATGTTAACAGATTTTAAAACCGATTTTTCATCCGTTTCAAACCAGTTGCTAAATTCAGAATCACGGTTTTTATTCATCATCGGAATAAAAACGACCGGAAATTCAAGCCCTTTTGCTTTGTGAATCGTCATGATCTGAATCGCATCTATATTTTCGGAAGCCTGAATCGTATACGTTGAAGCTTCTTCGTCCCAATATTTCAGAAATTCTTTGGTACTTGCTCCTGCATTTTGAGTGAAATTGAAAAGCATTTCCAAAAAGTTGAGTAGGAAATCTGTTTCTTTGTGCTCAATCGAAAACTCGTTGATGTAATATTCAATAAAATTATAAAGATTAAATTTCGGAAAATGATCTTGTTTCAATTTTAAATGATACTTTTCTTCAATAAATTGAATGATGGTTTCATGCTGTTCTAAAGCCAGAATTTCTTTCATTTCTAAAGTGAAATCGGGCATGCTGATTCTTCCGAGTCTGTTGAGATAAAACATCATCATAATAAGATGAGGTTTGTTTTTCGGATTGGTTTCCCATTTCAAAAATTCAACAACAGCCAGTAGAGTATTTGATAATTCTAAAGTTAAACCTTTATCTGAAATCGTTTTAATATTGGTTTCTTCGCCATTGTAACTGACTTTCAGATTTCCTAATTTTTGTGAATAAGAGAAAATGTCAAAATTTCCACGGCACAAAATGGTAATATCTGAAAACCTGAAACCGTTATCCAGACATTCCTGAATATCTTTCTGCATTTTTTCTGAAACATCGTTGTAGAAATCTTCATTGGTCAAATTTTCAATGAGATTTACTTTTACTCTTCCATCAATACTTGATTTTGGATTTTGCTCGCCATCAACACCAAAAATATGCTGATGCTCTTCTTCAAGGTTTAAAGAATGAAAATGATACAGTTCATTATTAAACTGAACAATATTTTTAGCACTTCTCCAATTATCTTTCAGAACTAATAATTCTGCTTTTTTAGGGGTAAATTCCTTTTTGTTGATAATATCTAACATCAATTTACTTTCACCACCACGAAAACGATAAATGCTCTGTTTCGGATCACCTACCAAAGTAAAAGAGGTGTTTTCTGTCGAAATACTGTGATCTCTCAAAGGAACAAAATTTTGCCACTGCAATTCTGAAGTATCCTGAAATTCATCAAAGAAATAATGCTGAAACTGTGAACCTACTTTCTCGTAAATAAAAGCTGAAGGCTCATTTTTAAGATTTTCATTAATCAGAATATTGAATTTTGAAAGCAGAACCAAATCATTTTCTTCCTCAATTTTTCTCAACTCATCCTGAATATCTTTGTTGACTTTTAAAGGCAATAAAGCGGAAAGTATTTTTTCTTTTTTCTGAGTTTCGATGAACAGAAGAATGAGTTTCATTCTATTTTCAAGAAGTGGCTCTAGGATTTCTGAAATTTCTGCGTCTTTGTGTTTTGATTTTGCTGCGGCTCCTTTTCTGTATTTTTCAACCACAGATTCTTCTGATGTTGTTGGAAAAGGAAATCCAGACCTTTTTTTCTGATAAAAATCGACAACTTTCGGAAAAAATCCACCAATCCCATTTTTTCCCTGCGCAAAATCTTCAATCTCGATATTTCTAGATTTAAATAATTCGATGGATTGTAAAGCTAATTCTAATGATTGTTTTTTGTTGGATGTAATCTCTTTTCTTAACGTGTTTTTGATGTTTTCATAATTCTCATCATCAAATTCTTTATTGTCTTTCAGATGTTCGTAATGAATGTCTTTTACAAATTCTTTTGCAGAATCGTAAAGGTTTTTATTCAGATTAATTCTTTCGTTATTTTCCAGACTGTAATCCACATAATCCATAAACGAATTGGAAATATTCTCATTTTCCCCAATTTGATCGAGCATTTTGTCGACAGCTTCAATCAAAAATGGTTCTGCATCAATTTCAAGATTAAAATTTTTAGCCAAACCCAATTCATAAGAAAAACTTCGCACCAATCGAGAATTAAAACGGTCAATCGTCCCGATATTTAAGGTAGAATAATTATGCAGGATATAATCTAAAAGCTTCTTGGAACGGTGATGAAGTTCATCAATCGTTATTTTCAGGCCTTCGTTTTCAAACGCTTTCTGAATGTTTTTAAGATCATTATTCTCACGATAATTATCTGCCGTAAATTTGTTGAGCCATGAAAGAATTCTTTCTTTCATTTCGTTTGCAGCTTTGTTGGTAAACGTTAATGCCAAAATATTTCTGATGGATTGATGCTGATTGGGATATCTCAGACAAATCATCAGAAGCCTCTGTACAAGAGCATAGGTTTTACCGGAACCTGCTGAAGCATTGATTACTGTATAAGAGTTTGACATTTTTAACGAAAGATTTTATGCAATTTAGATAAAATTTAATTGAAAATTTAACAAATTGAAGCTGATATTTTAACAGTTTCGAAGTTTAAATTCAAAAAAAATATTAAAACCCGTTAAGTCTGGTTAAACTTGCTGTGTTAATGAAAAATAACTTTAGTTTTGCTTAATAAACAATAATCTGTGAAATATAAACTACTCTTTATTTTGTCTCTAATTTCTTTCATTCAAATGAATGCTCAAAACTATATTTTTGGGAAGATTTCGTCTGAAGATTTGTCTGAAGTTCCAAACGTGACAGTCATCAACCTGCGGACCGATGAGCAGGTTCTTACCAACAGAGACGGCCATTTTATGATTTCCGGAAGACAAGGTGATATTCTTCGTTTTTTTAAAAACGGATTTGAAAGAACAGACCAAAAAGTTTCCAAAGAAAATCTAGAATCACCAATGAACGTAAAATTGTTGAGGGCAGCAGAATTAATTGCTGAAGTAGAAATTAAAAAAGGACTCAGCGGAGATCTGAAAATAGATTCTAAAACATTAAATCAGCCAAAAAAAGTTGAGAAACTGAAAGCTGAAATTAATAATTATCTAAAACAAAAATCTGATCCAAGAATTTTAGCAGCCAGACCCGGTGAATTTGTGCAACCAAAAGGGCAGGGTTTTTCTATAGGAAAAGTGAAAAACAAATGGGATGATCTTGACTTGACAAATTATCTTGCTTATGCTTTGGGTGAGCAGTATTTTACCGATTTAAAAATAGAAAAACCTTTCATCAATCATTTTATCAACTATGTTCTTGCTGGTGGATTTGAAAGACAGAAAATTTTAAAATATGGCTTTGTGAGTGATGCTGATCTGATGAGGTTTCAAGGGGCAGTTTTGATGCGGATTTCTTCTTACCGAGCTCCACAAATTCAAAAATAAACACAAACGATGAGAAAAAATCTTGCTGTATTTTTCTTTTTTCTTACAATACATTTCTTTGGTCAGCAGAAAATAACGGGAAAAACATTGAGTGAGAACGATATGATTGTTACCTCAGTTTTGGTCGTCAATATTTCGAATGATCAGAAGGTTTACAGTAATTCTTTGGGTGAATTTTCTATTGATGGTTCTGAAAAAGATGAGATCAGATTTATCAAAAAAGGATACGAAAGAGCTTCACGAAAAGTTGTAAATGCAGAATCTCCAATGAATGTTGTTTTGGTAAGAATTCCTGAAGAGATAGAAGAAGTAGAAATAATTTCTACAACCGGAGATCTGTCTAAAGATTCTAAAAGACTGACTAAAATCGACAAAAAAGAGCAGCTTCAGAAAGCTATCGGCCTTCCAAAACCTCCTGAAAAACCTCGTGAAGTTCCGGCGGAAGTAAAGAAGGTTTTATTGGCTGCAGCTTTTGGAAATGTTGATGTACAAGCTGTTTTTGATTTGATAAGCGGAAAATCCAGAAGGCAGAAAAGATGGTACAAATATGAAGACGTACAGCTTGATATTACCTGGATCAGAAAAAGAATTGATGACGAATATTTTGTGAAAGACGGAATTCCAGCTGAAAGAATTCCGGAGTTTTTAGAATTCAGTTTTCTTATCAAGCCTGAAATAAGATCCTATGTGAAAGCTAAAAATATAAACAGAGTCATGTTTAATTTAGACAATGTGCTTCCGATTTATGTAGAACGCCTCAAGCAAAATAATAATACTGTTGAGCAAAAATGAGTACAGTTTTTGCAAAATTTTTAATACTGATTGCTTTACTGCAGGTAATTTTTACATTTTCACAGCAGAATATTTCCGGTAAAATTGTGGATGAAGATCGCAATAATCTAACTGGCGTTTTGGTTTTTAATACCACTAAAAATATAAAAACCTACAGCAATATTTCTGGTGATTATTTAATTGAAGCACAAGAAAATGATGAAGTGAAGTTTATAAAACAAGGTTTTTACCGGATTGATAAAATTATTAGAAAAGAAACATCAATTCTCCATTAGAAATACAGCTTGTAAGAGCTGAAACCCTGATTCAGGAAGTAGAAATTGACTATAAGCCTACTGGGAATTTAGGTAAAGATAGTAAACATTTGGAAGAGTCTAAGAAAGTTGCTGCTTTGCAATCTTCAATCAATGATTACATGAAATCTGAACTGAATGAGCCACTCCCGAAAAATGTCATTCCAAAATCTTTTCAAGGGCACGATTTTAAGGCAGGACATGTAAGTTTAGATATTTTTGAAACTATTGCAACGATAGTTTTTTTGACTAAAAAAGGTTCTATAACAAAAATTACCACTCCCAATTATGTTGAAACTCAAAATTTTCTTGCTAGAGTAAAATCAGAAATAGATTTGAGTATATTCAAAAAATACGGAATGGATGAAAAAAAAATCGATCATTTCCTGGCTTATGCGGAAACCGTAAATCATCTTTCAAAAAAATACCGTAAAGATTTTAATGCAGCTACTATTCTAAGTGAACTTCAGAATGCATTTGTGGAATATTCTAAATTGAATAAGGTGAACAATTAATTTTAATTATTTAAAATTGTGAGTAATCTTAATTCTGATTTGTATTAATGAGGATAAAACATAAATGATCGATAATCTTTTTTTAAAAGATGTTTTCCTATTCGGTAAATATTTTTTGATAAATGAATTATTTTTATTGTTTATCAATAAAATTTTATTACTTTTGACGCATTAACTTTAAAATAAATAATGATGTCAAAAACAAATAACTTCGTATTTTGGGGCTTATATATTGTAGCCTGGCTTATTTTTGTTGGTTTATGCGTTGAAGCAGGAGGTTTAATAGTAAATTTCTTTTTCAGTTTGTATAAACCTGAACTTATCCAAAATCTTTATCAAAAGTTGGATTTAACTGAAATGTATAACAACAGCAAATTGGTTTTTTTCGGTGTCTATGGTTTTATTCTAACCATTTCAATTTTAAAAGCTTGCCTGTTTTATACAGTTATCAGACTCATGCACACAATGGATTTGTCAAGACCATTCAGTACTTTCGTTGCAAAACAAATTTCAAAAATCAGTTATTACACCCTTTCAATTGGACTGTTAAGTTACATTGCCAAAGAATTAGTTGAAATTTTAATACATTATGGTTTTGTTACCGACCATTTAAACGAATTTTGGTCAGACAGTCAGGCGTTTATTTTGATGGGAGCTGTAATCTATATAATAGCGACGATTTTCAAAAAAGGAGTAGATATTCAAAACGAAAACGATTTAACGGTTTAAGATATGGCAATTATAGTAAATTTAGATGTTGTAATGGCCAAGCGAAAAATGTCACTTAATGAACTTTCTGAAAAAGTCGGACTGACTTTATCGAACCTTTCCATATTGAAGACAGGTAAGGCAAAAGCAATCAGATTTAGTACCTTAGAATTAATTTGTGATGTTTTGGAATGTCAACCGGGTGATATTTTAGAATATGTCAATGACGAACAAAAAACAGACACCCGCTAAAGGTTTTGTCATTATTGGAGAGAGATAGGTAAATTTCAATAATTATATTTCTGAGTCAATCTATAGACAAAAAAAATCCAGAGCATTAAAAAGCTCTGGATTTATATTTTAATGATAAACGATGTCATAAATTTCGTCTTTCACATCCTTTAAATTTTCAGGGGAGTAATTGGCAAGAAGCCAAAGTTTGAGGCTTTTTTTGCCTTCACCATAACTTGGCTGTACATACATTTCGTCAATCAGATTGAAACCGTTTCTCTGATAAAACGAAAAACGTCGTTTAGCATCTTCGTTCAAATGTTCAGGCTCAATTTCCAAAATAATTCTTGGATAATTTTTAAACAAATAATCGGTAATGTACGAACCTAATTTTTGATTTCTGAATTCTGAAAACACTTCAAAATGCTCCACAAAAACATAATTGCTCAACTCCCAAATAATAAGGTAGCCGATATTTTCTGTATTATTTAAAACAGAAATCACTTTTACATTCGGATGTTCAAATAATTTAATAAATTGAGACCATTCTCGTCTTTCATCTTCCGGAAAAGTCGTTGAATAAGAGTGAAAAATCTGTTGCACACGATAATCATCGGGTGACGTAATCTGTAAAAATTCCATAATTAAAGGTCAAAAACGCTTGGTCGTCTGGTGATAAAAATGTCTTTAATCCAAAGAGTAAAAGCCAGACCAAGATAAATTAAAAAGAAAAAACCTGCCGTTGCAAACGTAGAATAAATAAAGAAAACTCTCAGTTTGGAAACCGGAATTCCCAGTTTGGCACCCATTCTTGTGAGTACACCAAACCATTCGCGTTCCATTTTGTGGCGTAGATTATCAAACATTTTTTTAAGATTCTTTTAAAATTTTAAATCCGATACCGCAATTTAAGCAATTTTTTGCTTCGCAATAGTTTTTAAAATGATAAATCAAGCTTTGGCTTTCTAAAGAGGTTTTGATTTTTACCCCTAATTTTTTCCATTCTGTAATCACTGAATTCTTTTCAGACTGAATTTCGTTGTAGAATTTTAGAATTTCATCGTTGATGTTTTCATTTTTGTATTTGTGATAGGTGTATTTTATAGGAAGAATAGCATTCAAAATAATCAGTTCAATGAAATCTTTCGTTAAAACTTTTGGCTGATTTATCGTAGAGATTTTACCAAAATTAAAATGATTGTCCCAATATTCTGAGGCTTTTATTTCTTTAAAAATTTGATGTAAAACATTAGAATTTACTGCAGTAATCATCTTTGAGAATAAGTGTTGATGCTGAAAATAAAGATCAGCGAGTTGTGATAAACGAATTGTAGGGAAGTTTGGCGGGCGTAACCGAAGAAACTTAGGATGAATTGTAATTTCAGGAATAGTATATTTAGCTTTAAGAAACTCAAATTCTCTTTTCCATATTTTCATTTGCGGATCTTGTGGATTTTCTAACCAGCCGGAAATTCCGAAAAGTAAAACTTCAAGCTGTGTTTTATTTTGCCGGATTTTATTGATGATATTGAAATCGATACTTTCTGCAATCTGTTTAAATATTGATGCATTGACTTTTAAACCGAAAGAGTAGGCGAGATGATGAAACATAACGGCTTCATAATTATTTTTGTGACGCAGCAAATCTGCTTCTATTTCTAAAGATTTTTCTTCCAGTTTTTTAAGCAAATTTTCTTCATGAAAATTAACAGGGATTTTTGTAGAGCTGAAAACCTTTTCACAAGGAATAAAAAGATTTTCTTTCAGCAGATTTTCATATTTCTGAAAAACATTTTTATCTATATGGTCTCTCAATTCCAAGGTCGGAATATTCTGGTCTTTAAATTCTTTGATGTCAACATCATTCTGAAAAACTACATGTAAAATGATATTCTGATAAGCTGGGTCTTTTGAGTGTTGATGAAAAATCCAGTCGGAAGATTTTACATGAAGCTCGATGTTTCCGGCAAGAATCATGTTTTTGATTTTAATTTTTGCCATCAAAAAATCCGGTCCAGAATCGGTATTCCATTTCCCAAAATCTAAAATTTCAATAGCATTTCCGTCGGTGTCTTGGAAGTTGAAATGAGTAAATACTTTGAAGTTCCAAAGATATTGAAGCAATTTTTCATTCATCAGTTGTGGTTTTGTGTTACAACTAATTTAGTGAAAAATATTTTTTGAAATGATATTTTTTTTAATGAGGTTTTTAGGTTGCGCTCCTACGGAGCGCCGCGATTCGTAGATTAACTGATGTTTTCTACAAAGGTTCAGCTCCGAAGGAGCTGAACTAATTCAAAAATTTTCTTAAATGATGAAAAGCTATGTTCTCAATTCAAAAAATTATAAACAAAAAATCCAGAGCAAGAGCACTGGATTTTAATTTATTTGTAAGAGCTTCTAAGCTTTCGCAGGCTCCTTTTTGAAATTGGCAATCGTCGTTTTATACATTTCTTCATAAATAGGAAGAATGTTTTTCAGATCAAATTTTACAGCTTGTTCTTTAGCATTCATTTTCATTTGTGCTAAAAGTTCATCATTGCTCAAAAGTTTGATGCAATAATTGCTCATTGCTTCCACATTACCAATTTCCGCTAAAAATCCGGTTTCGCCCTGAATATTTACTTCAGGAATTCCGCCCGCATTTGAGCTGATTACAGGAGTGTATGCTGCCATTGCTTCTAAAGCTGCCAAACCGAAACTTTCCTGCTCGGATGGAAGTAAAAATACATCTGAAAGCTGTAAAATTCTATACAGATCATTTACTTTTCCTAACAATCTGATTTTTGATATTAAATCAGGGTTTTCTTCTAAGAACTGATTTACTTTTTCCATATCGGGACCTTCCCCTATAATAATCAATTTGGATTTTACTTTCTTTTCAACATTTTTAAAGATTTGTAAAACTTCATCCACACGTTTTACCGGACGTAAATTGGAAACGTGAATCAGAATTTTTTCATCCTCATTGGCAAACTGAGTTCGCTGACATTCATTAAGTTCATCAAATTCAGAATTATCAATAAAATTGGTGATTACCTGAATTTCTTTTTTGATATTAAAAAACTGTAAGGTATCTTTTTTCAGACTTTCTGAAACAGAAGTAATCGCATCTGATTGGTTGATAGAAAATTCTACCGCATGTTTATAGCTCGGATGTTGCCCCACCAAAGTAATATCGGTTCCGTGAAGCGTGGTTACCAAAGGAATATCGTTGTTGTCTTCCTTCAGCATTTGCTTTGCCGTAAATGCAGCATAAGCATAAGGAATGGCGTAATGAGCATGAAGTAAATCTAATTTATAAAGATTCACAACACGGTAAATCATCGAGCTCAACGCAATGTCATAAGGTTGATACTGGAAAAGAGGGTAGGTTTGAACATTCACTTTATGAAAGAAAATATTCGGATTGGTAATATCTAATCTTGCGGGAAGTGCCGAACTGATGAAATGTACTTCATAGCCTTTGTTGGCGAGAGACATTCCGAGTTCTGTTGCCACAATTCCGCTTCCGCCGTATGTTGGGTAGCAAAGTATGCCTATTTTCATTGTACTGTTGTTATTTTGAAGTGGTGAATTCTGTTGATTTTGAAAATTTAAATGGATCTAAAGTCATTCCCATTCCAGGTTTTAATTGATCATTAACCAAAACCGGAAGTTTTCCTGAAATTGTAGTCTTTCCACGAAATGCATCTGCAGTTGCCGTCATAGAATCATCGTTGTTTTCGTAAGAAACCAAAACGGTAGAAACTTTAGATAGATCAATATCCTTCAAAGCATATGCGCTTCCAAAAATATTGAGAATCACATTTTGGTTTTTTGTTAATTCTGATAAAATTCTCTTTGATTCTGTTGAGATTTTGTAAGGCTTGTAAGCAGTAGAGTTATCTTTATGAAAACCAACAATTACTGTAGAATTTGCCGGAATTGTATTAATTTCTGAAGCTTTTTTAATAATAACTTTAACATCAAGTTTTAACCTATTTTCAAAAGTCTGATAAGGAGCTTCTTCTAATGGAATATAGTAATAGGTTGTATTAGAATTTAAAGGAAGCAGTTTCTTTTCGTCTTTTAATAATGTTAAAGCATTTGAATAAAGATTTTGAACCAATTTTGTATGCGAATCATTATTGAGGTCGTAGTTAACATTTTCAGGATTTTTCGGAGTGTACTGGCTTAAACCTAAAAGATATTTGGTTAATAAAATTTTCTTCACACTTTCTTCAACTCTCGATTGAGAAATTTCTCCTTTATCAATTGCTTTCTGAATGAGTTTTTTACCTTCGGAAACACCTTGTGAAAAAAGCATGATGTCATTTCCTGCCTTGAAAGCCAAAGCATCCAGTTCGCCCGGTTTGTATTTATTCGCTACAGCGCCCATATTTAAAGCATCGGTGATAATTAAACCTTTGTAACCAAGTTTTTCTTTTAATAATCCTGTGATAATATTTTTTGAAATAGAAGCAGGAATTCCTTTTCCAGACTCTAAACTTGGAACATACAAATGCGCAACCATCACGCCACCAATTCCTTTATTCATTAAAGCTTTGAAAGGCGCTAATTCTATTTTATATAATCTATCCAAGTTATGAGAAACTACGGGAAGATCAAGGTGAGAGTCTGTATTGGTATCACCGTGTCCCGGAAAATGTTTGATAGCCGCAAGAATATTGTTGTCTTGCAAACCATTTGCATACGATAATGCAGATTGGGTCACATTAGAAACTTCTGAACCAAAACTTCTGTTTCCAATAATCGGATTGTTTGGATTGGTATTGACATCAACAACAGGTGCAAAATCCCAATTGATGCCCATTCTTTTGCAATCTTCGGCGATTTTCGCAGCCATCTTATAAATAAGATCTTTATCCTGAATTGCGCCCAATGTCATTGCCCACGGAAATTTGTGAGCAGTATTGATTCTTTGGTAGAGTCCCCATTCTGCATCCATTCCGATCATCAACGGCACTTTTGATTTTTGTTGAAATTCATTCACAAGATTAATTTCTCTTGCTGCATCATCCTGCATCAGAATCAATCCGCCGATTTTATCGTTTATAACAATATTCCTTACCTGATTAATATGGTTTTCGTCTTTATTGGTGTAAAGCGCCACAATAAAAAGCTGACCCAGTTTTTCATCCTGTGAAAGACTGTTGTAAGTTTGGTTGACCCATTCTTTTGCTTTTTTAAGATCATGTTTTGAAATATCCTTTGGCTGATATTGCGCCGAAAGATTTACACTGAATAAAACGGTAATTAAGAGAAAATTAAAAACTAATTTCTTCATGATTTTTGAATATGAACAAAAATACGATTAAAAAAATGATGAATACTAAAGTTTTTATGATTTTTGGTATATGTTTTGATTCCGCCATTAGTAATATTAAAACTTATTTAAAATGAAAAAAATTATTCCATTTTTAATGCTTGCATTTGTCAGTGTATTTACTGTTAGTTGTGATAATGATGATGATAATGTACAGTATGTAGATAATGACACTGTTGCAGGAGTTATAGAGATTACTAGAAGTTTCCAATATAATAGTACCACAGATCAACATTATATTAATCAATCAATCAGTATATTACCTTCTGATATGGTTTTGGTATATAGATTAAAAGATCTTTCCGGAAGTAATAATGTTTGGGAACAGATTCCTAAAACTATTTACCTGAACAATGGTAATGAATTAGATTATGATTTTGATTTCACAAAAAATGATGTACAAATCTATATTGGTGGAACTTATGATGTAACTACTACGCCAATTTATTATAATAATCAAAAATTCAGAATTGTTTTAGTTCCTGCAGATATTGTAAATAAAGGTGCTAAAGCTCCTGTTGATTACAGCGATTATAATGCAGTTATCAAGTATTTTAAAATTAACGATTCAAAAGTTACTAAATACTAATTAAGCAGAATCTTTTCAAATTTTTATAATAAAAAAGCGCCGGAAATTTATTTTTCGGCGCTTTGATTTATTTGATTTAAATTATTTCTGGTCATCTAAAAAATGACCGAAGAAATCTTTTTTTGTCTGTAAATATTCTTTACTATTTTCGTTTGCAGGGATTTGCAACGGAACTCTTGAGTTGAGGTTGATGTTGCTATCTTTTACAAACTTTACCTTTTCCGGGTTGTTGGTTAAAAGGTTGATATTTCCTATTTTCAGTTGATTTAGAATTTCGATAGCGATACCAAAATTTCTGTCATCGGCAGGTAAGCCAAGCTCCAGATTTGCCTGTACCGTATCAAAACCTTTTTCCTGAAGAGAATATGCTTTAAGCTTATTGATGATTCCGATGTTTCTGCCTTCCTGACGGAGATAGATGATAAGTCCTCCATTTTCATGCATATATTTCATTGCTGCATCAAGCTGTTGCCCGCATTCGCATTTTTTTGAATGGAAAACTTCTCCGGTAATACATTCAGAATGAAAACGTACATTAACAGGCTGAGAAAAATCTGTATTTTCTGCAACTACTGCCATGTGCGGCATCCAGTCATTTTCATCTTCCGAAAAAGCGATCATTCGGAAATTACCGTGTTCTGTAGGAACATTAGCTTCCGCCTGAATTTTAATCATTGAATTGTTTTGTTTATTTTTTTCCGTTTACAGAATCTTCTATTACGGTAATATTAGTTTTTAGTCTTACCAAATATCTGTTTAATACTTCGTCTTCATCCTTTTTAAGATATTTTCTTAATTTTTGGATGTTTTTGTAAGATTTTTCCAGATTTCTGATGGTCTTGTTTTTACCTGAGCTATTTCCTGCAGCTACAGCATACAAATAATTTTGAAGAGTGTACTTTAAAGTACTTACTTCATCATTTACAGCAGTATTGGTAAATTTAGGAAAAGTAGAAATCAGATTAGTGATCTCTGAGGCATTTACATTTTCGGTAATATTGATGCTTATACTTTTTGAATTTTCAGAATCAGATTTTGCCTCACTTGAGAATGTGTTTGATAAAGGCGATAAATTCAGCTTTTCAGTGGCACAAGAAGTGATTAATAAAAATATTCCAAGAAAAAGTAGTCGTCTCATTTTTGCTCCTTTTGGTAAAGGATTGGGTTAAGACTTTCATCGTTGTACATTTTCATTTGTTTGTACACTTTCATCTTAACATCACCGTTTTCAATATCTGTAAGTAATTGAATAATTGAAGTTGACAAATCTTCTTTCTGAGTAAGCAATACATCTAATTTTGCTTGGCAATTTTGACGGTGCTCTTCAGATGCAGATTCTCTGTTGGCTTCCAACGACATATGATAAACCTTTAATGCCAAAATAGATAATCTGTCAACAGCCCAAGCGGGAGTTTCAGTATTTATTTTTGCATCAGATTTAGGAGTAATATTTTTATATTTATCTAAAAACCAACTGTCTATAAATTCCACTAAATCAGTTCTTTTTTGATTTGAAGAATCTATTGTCCTCTTTAATTGAAGAGCTTCAACAGGGTCTATGTTTTCATCTCTAATAATATCTTCCAAATGCCATTGAACGGTATCAATCCAGTTTTTAGCATACAAAATCCGTTCCAAACTGTCTGTTTCAAAAGGATTTGTTACAGGTGTCTCAACGCTGTCTAATACATGATAATCTTCAATTGATTGGTTGAAGGTTTTCCAGGCAGTATCGGTGAAATTCATTGAAATGAAGAATTATTTAGTTGCTGTTTGAATTATTGTTTGAAGGATTATTCTCCGTAGTTTTTGTTTCCGGCTTGTCTTCTTCTTTAATAGCGTCTTTAAATTCTTTAATTCCAGAACCCATACCTCTCATCAATTCAGGGATTTTTTTACCTCCGAAAAGTAATAAAAGAATGATGGCAACGATAAGGATGTGCTGCCAAGATAAGGCGAGTATTGTTAATGTATACATTTCTTAAATTTTTGCAAAGTTAATCTTTTTTTAATATGAAACCCAACCTAATGGGTCAACTGCATTATTTCCATTCCATATCTGGAAATCAAGCGTATAAGTGCCGTCAAAATCCTGAGCAACTGCTCCTACCACTGTTCCTGCAGAAACCTGTTGGTTCTTAGAAACCGTTGTGCTGCTTAGATTTGAGTAAATGGTAAAATAATCACCATGTTTTATCATTACCGTTCTTGTACCGTCTGCCGAAGGAATGACCTGAGATACCACTCCAGGGAAAACGGCTCTTGCAGAAGTTCCTTTTGCTACGGATATTTTAATACCGTTATTTTCTTCCCAAATCGATTTAAAGACCGGGTGTTGTTGTCTTCCGAATCGATGGGTAATTGTTCCTTGCGCAGGCATAGAAATTCGCCCTTTGTTTGAAACAAAATTGCTTCCTGCAGCTGGAGCAGATACACCATAATTGGTCATTGCTTTTGTTTCAGCCGCTTTTTTATCGCTTTCTTTTTTCTTTTCTAAAGCTTCTTCTGCAGCTTTTGCAGCATTTAATTTTGCTGTTGCTTCTTTAGCTCGCAATGTAGCTTCTTCAGATGCTTTTTTAGCGGCAATTTTTCGGGCTTCATCTTTTGCACTGGCCTCACTTCTTGCTGCCTCTTCATTTCTTTTTCTTTCTTCTTCCTCTCTTTTAGCAACTAAATCTGCAGCTTTTTTAGCTTCTGCTTCGGCTAATTTTCTTTCTTTTTCCAAAGCTTCGGCACGAGCTTTTGCTTCTGCTTCAATTCTTGCTTTTTCTCTGTCTGCAGCGATTTTTGCTAAACGAATTTTTTCCGCTTCTGCTTTTCTTCTGCTTTCTTCTTCAGCTTTTGCAATTCTTATTTCTTCAGCAATAATGGCTCTTATTTGCCCTTCTAAAGCTTTAGACTGAGATTGTTTTTGTCTAAGATCAGCGGTAAGTTTTGTTTCATTTTTCTTGAAATCTGTCACCAACTGTTCTTTCTGAGTACGCTCAACACTGATAGTTGTTAAATCTTTTTTCTGATTAACTAACAGGTTTTCTTTTTCGTTTGCCGATCTCTTTTTCTGTTCAACAGATTTTTTAAGCGCAACGGCAGCTGTTGTTATTTCAGCAGCTTTTTTATCCTGATAATCTGAATATTGCTTTAAATATTGTACTCTTCGTAATGCTTCCCCCAAACTTTTTGATGAAAGTATAAAAGTTACTTTATTTTGTACTCCTTTGTTTTTGTAGGCATTTACCAAAACTTGAGCGTAATTTTTTCTTAAAACTGCAAGCTCTCGGTTTTGCCTGTTGATTTCAAGCTGACGAAGATATATTTCGTCTTCAATAAATCTTTTTTCTTTTTGCGTATTATTATAAACCTTTTCTCTAAGCGCTAATTTTTTATTAACGTTATTCAAATATGAGATAGACAATTTAGATTCGTTTCTTGTTTTTGCCAAATCTGAATTTATCTGAGATATCTGTTTTTTTAGATCAGCATTTTGCTTTTGCAATTGTTCTTTGGTTTGTTGACCATATTGTAAACCGAACAGCAAAATGCCTATTAAAAAGCTAATTTTTTTAATCATTTAATATCAATTTTCTTATAATTGGCTGGAACAGAATAAGGTGTTTCCATCCTCGAAAAGTCAAATTTCGTGTTTTCCATTAAAATCTGGCTTGTTTTAGAACCTTTTATAATTATTTTAACATTTTTTGGTAGCTTTACTTCATTCGGAAAGGTCTCCCAGTTTTCATATACGATTTCAATAGCATCATTGGATTTTACATCTTGTAATTTTACCCAATTTAAATTAAAATCTTCAGTGTACTGCATTTCTACTTTGTATTCTCTTGTAACTTCGTCAGTAACGATCTTCTGGTTTGTAATGGAAGTCAGCTGGTAACCTTCAGAGTTTTTTACAATTTTTGAATTACTGTTGGTGATGTGCATAAATGTACGTCCCATCAAGAGTTTTTCTAAAGTTTTATAATCAATAAAATTAACATTCAAAAGATTATTGAGATAATCAAAATCTGAATCTATGTAATTTTTATTATATCTGTCCATAGCCTTAATTCCTTCCGGCGTTATAATCGCTCTTGCTGCAGGAATGATTAAAAAAGTAATATTAGACCATATTTTTTTATCATTTTCGATGTAAATTGTTGCGTCAAGCGGACTTACCCTTAAATCACTTGCTGTAATTTTACTGCTGATTTTTACATGTTCAAATTTGGGATGTAGAAATATTTTCTCATAAAATGTCAAACGATCCTGAATGTTTTTGGCATCTTTAGGATCATTTTTATCTGAATTTTGTATCTGGATGCTGTCATTCTCAGAAGGATTCTGATTAAGGGCTTTTCTGCTTTTGCAGGAAAGTACAGTCAGTGTAAGAATCAGGAAGATAGCCCAGTTTTTCATATGATGTTTTATTGTTTTTGTAGCGAATGTAATCTTTTCGATTTTATTTGCAGATTTTTAGTAACCTTTTGCAATATTAACGCCAAACCACACAAAATGTTATTGTGTGGTTCTCTCAACGTTATTTTATTTTAAATTTATTTTGATAAAAAATCTAAAACTGAAAAATCTCCTAAAGAAATTTCTCTGGCTACTCCAAAATAATGAGCAGAGCTTCCTATCATTGAATTGGAAAGATTTCCGTGATCAATCACTGTTTTCTCCTGAATCAGCGAGTTGTCAATATTAGAATTGATTACTTTTGTTCCTTTACCTAATGAAACGTAAGGTCCGATTTTTGAGTTTGAAATTTCAACTCCTTCACCGATATAGCAAGGTTGAATAATTAAAGAATTCTGAATATTGGCAGATTCAGGATAAGCTGTAAACTCATCTTTTTCATATTCTAAAATCTTACCATTGGTTTCTACAGTCGCATTTTTGTTTCCACAATCCATCCAGTCATCTACTTTTCCTAAAGAAAATTTAGCACCGGCTTGACGAAGATTCTCTAAAGCGGTTGTCAATTGATATTCTCCGCTTACTTTAATATTATTATCCATGATATGGTTAATTTCAGCCATCAATTTTTCTGCTGAATTAAAGTAATAAATACCAATGATCGCCAAATCTGAAACAAAAGTCTGAGGTTTTTCGATGAAATCTGTGATAAAACCGTAATCATCCAATTTTACAACACCAAAAGCAGAAGGATCGTCTACCTTTTTCACCCAAATTACACCATCAGAATTAGTATCTAAAGTGAAATCTGCTCTGAAAAGTGTATCTGCATAAGCAATCACAACATTTCCTTGCATAGATTCTTCAGCACATTTTATCGAATGAGCTGTCCCAAGAGGTTCAAGCTGATGATAAATGGTTCCTTTTGCGCCAAGTTTTTCTGCTATTTTAAGTAATGATTCTTCTACTTCAGTTCCAAAATCTCCGATAATAAACGCTACCTCTTCAATTTTTTCACCTGCCACTTTAGCAATATCTTCTACTAATCTCTGTACGATTGGTTTTCCTGCAATCGGAATCAATGGTTTTGGAACGGTTAAAGTATGTGGTCTCAATCTTGAGCCCTTTCCAGCCATTGGAACAATAATTTTCATATGTGAATGTTTGTTTTTATTTATAAAGTTTAATTAAGCCCTTCTTAGAATTTTATTAATCATTGTTCTTTCGTTATATGCTAAAAATGCAATAAAGAAAAGAAACAATCCGTTTCCAATTAAATAATTGTGTCGGAAATAATAAAATGATATCATCGAAATCGCAATAGATAATGAAAGATATATTGCTATTTTGGATGTGTTATAATGAATGGGATATTGTGATTTCCCCCAAAGGTATGAAATAATCATCATGCTTGTATACGTGATTAATGCTGCAAAAGCACTTGCCCAATATCCGTAGCTAGGAATAAATGTAAAGTTGATGAAAATAGTAATTGCAGCTCCGATTAAAGAAATATACAGCCCAACTCTTGTTTGGTCTGAAAGTTTATACCAGATTGATAAATTTAAATAAATCCCTAAAAATAATGCACCTAACATTACAAATGGAATGATCTCAATTCCCTCATAGTAAAGTGGGTTTCCCAAATATTTTTCAGCAATCCATTGAAGATTTACCATCAATCCCATGTAAATTAAACAGTTGCAAATCACAAAGATATCCATTAAAACAGCGTAGGTTTTATGATTGTTTTTGTCTTTAAAGCTGGAAAAAAAATAAGGTTCAATTCCTAATTGGTAAGCCTGTCTGAAAACCGTTATGAAAGTTGCAATTTTATAAACTGCTCCATAAACTCCGATCTGATGTTTTGCTTCTTCTTTTGGAAGCCAAAATTTTAAAAACTGTCGGTCTAAAGTCTGATTGATAATTCCAGCTAATCCGGCAATCATTACAGGCCAGGAATAATTCATAATTCTTTTCCAAAGCTTGAAGTCGAATTTTTTAAAGCTAAAATTCACAAATTCTTTTCCAACAATCAATAAAGTGATAATGCTTTGAACTAGATTGGCGATGAAAACATAGCCAACACCAAATTCAGGATTATATTTAATTCCTAAAATACCATTAGGATAATTAGGGAGCCATTTAATGAAAAATACAACAAGAAAATAATAAGCTAAAGCTCCAATTACTTTTGAAAGCATATACTGAATAGGCTTTCCTTCTAATCTTAAAATTGCAGAAGGTATTGTTGCAAATGCATCAATCGAAAGCATAAAAAGAAAAATTACCAGATAATTAACCTGATCCGGAGTTTCGAAAGCATTCGCTAGATCCTGCCTGAAAACATATCCTAAAATTAAATAAATAAAGCCTGTTCCTAAAATACTTAGAGCACAGGTAGAAACCAAAGTTTTCTTATCAATATCGCCTTCCTGAGCAAAACGGAAGAATGAAGTTTCCATTCCGTGAGTCAGAAAAACGGTAATTACTCCGGCAATAGAATACCAATCCACAAAAGGTGATGAAGCTGAAGGTCCGAAAGCTTTTGTTACGATGGGTGCAATAAGAAAAGGGAAGATTCTTACCAATACAGAACTGAGCCCGTAAACAGCGGTTTGTCCAAATAGTTTCTTATACAATTTCAGGTTTTTAAAATGCAAATGTAAATATTAGAATTCATAATTTTCTGATTGATGTTTAAAAATCACTTTGGAAAATATTAAATTTGTGCAATATCAATCTTATATCTAAAAAGTAAAAATGAAAATTCTTATAAAAAATGCTCAAATCGTCAACGAAGGAAAAATTATCAAAAGTGATATTCTGATTGAAAACGATTTGATTTCTAAAATTGATTCTCAAATTTCTGAAGATGCAGACCAGATTATCGATGCTGAAGGAAAATATCTTTTACCTGGAGTAATCGATGATCAGGTACATTTTCGTGAACCTGGTTTAACGCACAAAGGCGATATCGAATCTGAATCTCGCTCAGCCATTGCAGGAGGAACGACAAGTTTTATCGAGCAGCCAAATACGGTTCCGAATACGGTTAAGCAGGAATTGTTAGCGGATAAATATGAAATTGCTTCTCAAAAAGCTTACGCCAATTACGGTTTCATGATGGGCGGAACGAATGATAATTTGGAAGAAGTTTTGAAAACAAACCCAAGAAATGTTCCCGGAATTAAATTGTTTTTAGGTTCTTCCACAGGAAATATGTTGGTTGATAATCCAGAAACTTTAGAAAATATTTTCAGCAATACAAAAATGCTGATTGCGGTTCATTGTGAAGATGAGGCAACGATAAAAGCTAATACTCAAAAATATTTGGATGAGTATGGCGAAGATATTCCTGTGAAATTCCATCATTTAATCAGAAGCGAAGAAGCTTGTTATAAATCTTCATCAAAAGCAGTTGAATTAGCAAAAAAAACAGGAGCAAGGCTTCATGTTTTTCACCTTTCCACTGCTAAAGAAATGGAACTTTTCAGAAATGATATTCCTTTAAAAGATAAAAAAATCACAGCAGAAGTTTGTGTTCATCATTTAACATTTACGAATGAAGATTACGACACAAAAGGTGGATTAATCAAATGGAATCCTGCGGTAAAAACTCAAAAAGACAAAGATGCACTTTGGGAAGCTTTGTTGGATGACAGAATCGATGTGATTGCAACCGATCATGCACCTCACACTTGGGAAGAAAAACAGAATGTATATACAAAATGCCCTTCCGGAGCACCTTTAGTTCAGCATTCTTTGGTGGTAATGTTAGAAAATTATAAAAACGGAAAGATTTCTTTGGAGAGGATTGTTGAAAAAATGGCTCACAATCCTGCGATTTTGTTTAGAATTGAGAAGAGAGGTTTCGTTAAAGTAGGCTACAAAGCAGATTTAGTTTTGGTTGATTTAAATGAAAAATGGGCGGTCGAAAAAGAAAATATCCTGTACAAGTGCGGTTGGAGTCCATTGGAAGGGATGAGTTTCCATTCTAAAGTGACGCACACTTTCGTTAATGGAAATCTGGTTTACGAAAATGGTAAAGTCAACGAAGAAAAATTCGGAGAGCGTTTGCTTTTTGAAGTTGAAGAATAAATATCAATAGGAGCGGGCTTTAGCACGCTTTTTATTTTAATAATAATTAGCTTTAGCTAAAATTTAAATCTCTCGCAGATTAAGCAAATTTTGCAGATGATAATATTGAAGAATCTGCCTAATCAGCTCAATCTGCGAGAGAAATTATCTAACAATTCATTGATTTAAGCAATCACAATACTTTCAATTCCTTTTTCTAAAGCGGTTTCTTGAAGATGCGGAAGTCCTAAACCTTCAGCTCGGAAAACACTCACATCAGTCACTCCAATGAAGCCAAGTACACTTTTAAGATAAGGAACTACGAAATCATAAGATTGGTAATCGCCTTCAGAAAATACAGAGCCACTTGCAACTGCGATATACGCTTTTTTATTTTTCACCAAGCCTTCAAAACCATTTTCAGAATACTGAAAGGTCATTCCGCCACGCGCAATGTGATCAATATATGCTTTCAAAGCTGAAGGGATTCCGAAATTGTAAATCGGAACAGAAATAACAATAACATCCGAAGCCATCAATTGGGCAATTGCATCATCTGAACGTTTTACCGCTTCATTTTGCTCAGAAGTTCTGCTTTCTACAGGAATAAACCATGCATCAACCTGTTCTTCACCCAAATGAGGAAACGGTGTTCTCAATAAATCTAAAGTGGTAATTGAATGTTCAGGATAAGCTTCCTGCAGTTTTTCTTCAATAGCATTTCCTAATGTTCTGCTTGCCGAACCATTTGTTCTCGGACTTGAAATAATGTGAAGTATGTTTTTCATAATGTAAATATTTATTTTTTTGATAAGTAAAAATTTCTTCAGCAAAATTATGTACATTTACTTATGAAAAGTAAGTAGTAAACAAAAGGTTAGTACTAACCTTTTAGTTAGTTTTAAAATTAATTTTTATGGAAAACCCTATCGAAAGTGAAGAAATTGTTTGCAGAGGAAGATGTGGCGAAAGTCTTTCGGCTGTTGAAGATGCCATTTATGTCATTGGAGGAAAATGGAAACTGAAAATCATTATTGTTTTACAGGAATTGGGAAATGTTCGTTTCAATGATCTGCAAAGAACAATTGGCGGGATTTCCGCAAGAGTACTTTCCAATGAATTGAAAGATTTGGAACTGAATGGTTTTGTAAAAAGAGTAGTGCATAGCGAGAAAACACCGGTTGTTGTAGAATATATTTCCACCGATTACAGCAGAACGCTGAAAACTGTGATTATGTCGCTTTCTGACTGGGGCAGAAATCACAAAAAAAATATTAGGGAAGATTCGTTTGTTCAATCTTAAGAGGTTAAAATATCAAAAAAATTAAATCGATTAATTACCAATCGTTGTTTTTTTCGAAATACAAAATGCCGTTTTTAGTTTTAAGAATATCACCGTCGTTTTCAAGATTTTTCAAAATGCGACTCACTACTTCTCGGGAAGTACCTAGATTATTGGCGATTTCTTGGTGGGTTATTCTTAAAGGGTTTCCGTGATTAACCTGTACCTGGTCTTTAATGAAGTTTAGAATTCTTTTATCAAGCTTATAATATATCGCATTATTTACTTTAGATACAATATCGGAAAGCCTGTTTTTGTATTCCAGATAAAAGACTTTGTTGATTTCAGGATATTTCAGAAGCCATTGGTGCAGTTTTTCTACAGGAATCAATATAAGCTGAGAATCTTTTACAGCTACAGAATAAACACTGCTTATATAATTGCTGAAAATAGATGAAAACGTCATAGAGCAACTTTCGCAAGGCTTTACATAATAATGTATAAATTCGTTTCCATCATTCAACGAAAATACTTTTAGAGATCCTTTAGATAAAATAGGAACAAACCTGTTTCTTTGGCCTTCTCTCATAATTTCGTCTTTAGCACCTACGTTTTTTATGAGAACATTATATTCAAACTCATGGAGAAAATCTTTTCCAAGAAAGCCAAACTTTTTTACAATAGTTTTTCTGTACATTAAATTATTTCAAGTATTATTAAATAATAAGCTCCATTTTAAAATTTTTCAAAAATCTATGAAAACAGATTTAAAATGGTTCTGAAGCGACGATTAAAAATTTAGTCGAAAACTTATCCTGCCTTTAATAGAATTACTTTTTTGGAACATTTAAAAAAGATAACTCTGAAAAAAACAATTCGAAATAAATGGTAACATACAATGTGTTTTTATATTTTTAAATAATCATTTTGCAGTTTAGTTTCTGTAATCCTAAAAAAAACTAGCAGTAAATTCTTTTATTTAAAATTAAATATCATCAAGAAAACTTAATCAAGTTTTGATGATGTTGGTACAATCCGTCTAATAAAAGAGATTGCACTTTGTTGGCAGCAAACTGCCTCAATATGGTTAGGTTTTTTGTGGAATAATCTTTAAATCTGTCTGGATGAAAACCTACAGGATCCTGCAACAAATCTGTTACGATGAAATCCTGCTCAGTAAAGAGAAGATCAAACCTTGTTCTAATAGTTTCGGAGAACGCATGAGTGAAAAAGTCATTAAACCCAATATGCACTACAGTCGATTTTTCGTTCAAGATATCGATTGCAGTTAATTCTTTTACAAAAATAATTTTTTTTGGTTGTAATGTTAGCTCTCTTTCTTTATTAATTAATATTTGAGTGCTTTCATAGGTGATGATAATATTGTAAAAATAATTGGAATAATTTTTATTCAAGCTCAAAACGGCTACTTTGAAATCTTTCATATCATTCATTTTGTACAATGTGGTGCTAAATTAGGCGCTGTTTAAAGTACGCAATGGTTTTGGTAGAAACTCCTTAAAACTCAGTGGGTTTTCAGCGCAATATTCTTTTTTTATAGTAAAGCGTTTTGGTGTTTTTATTTCAGAGTGATTTTCTTGGGTGTAACGTTTTTTCCATACTTTTAAAACCTCTGCAGAGAGATTATATTCATTCAGAATTTGATCTTCAGATTTTAATTCTAGTCTTAATAATGAAAGCAAATTCATGATTTCATTAATGCTGTAAACCGATTTCCAGAAATCTTCCAGCTTACGTTGATGTTGAGAAGAACTATTTGTTTTTTTTTCTAATCTTGTGTAACTTTTCATCTTATCGGTATCATCTTTAAGCCAAATATTTTCAAAAAATTTATTGAGTTTATTTTTAATAAAAGATTTGCGATTGCTTACAAACAAAGGTTTTTTTGAATCTTCTTCGATAAATTTATGGGCGTAATGGTTTTCTGTTTCAAAAACAGACTCTTTTAGAAATTCGTGAACTAGACATTTTTTACTCAAGCTTGCTTGAGAGCATTTTTCTTCTGAACAATAAGACAGAATCGTTTTTAATTTAATATCGCAATTATTCATTTTAAAAAGAAAATACAGACGTTCTGGTTATAACAATTAATTATTTAGACTGAATAAAAATCATTATGAAAACAAAAATGATAAATATGAATCTATGAAACGGTGATAAAAGTCACAATGATCTTTTTTTTTAGCTAAGTAGATGGAGTACAGCAAAAGAAAAATGCCTTCAAAGCAGAGAAGGCATTTTTAAATTGTAATAAGCAGAAAAAAAGTAATGTTTTCAGAGACAAAAAAGTATGAAATAATATCAGAAAAGATAGTATTAGAAATAGTTTATGAAGATGATTAATAAAAATGGACTTTAACTAAAACATAATTTTTCCCCTCATGGATTAAGCAAATTTTGCAGATCATTGAATAGAAAAAAATCTGCGTAATCAGCCAAATCTGCGAGAGAAAAAAACAATCATCTATGAAAATCTGAGGAATCTGTAGGAGATTTAATTAAAAGACTGTCGAAATTCCAAAGGCGACATATTTGTTTTCTTTTTAAAGAGCGTAGAAAAAGACTGCGAATGCTCAAATCCCAATTCATACGCAATTTCGCTCACCGAAAGTTCAGTCGTCGAAAGCTTTTCTTTGGCTTTACTGATCAGCTTTTCATGAATATGCTGCTGCGTATTTTGTCCGGTATGAACCCGCAAAAGATCACTCAAATAATTCGGAGAAAGATTCATCGCTTCTGCAATTTGATGAACTGTTAAAAGTCCTTTATCAGAAGATTCTTGATTAAAATAATCATTCAGAAAAGTTTCAAATTTCGTTAAAAGCTGATGAGTTCCACTTTTTCGGGTGATGAATTGTCGTTCATAAAAACGCTTCGAATAATTCAATAACAATTCAATCTGCGACAAAATGATTTCCTGCGTATGATGATCAATATGCTGACATTCCTTGTCAATTTTATTCATAATTTCAAGCAAATCATTCTCCTCATCTTCAGACAAATGTAAGGCTTCATTCACTGCATACGAGAAAAATCCATAAGACGAAATAGTCTTTGCCAATGAGTGTTTCAGCAGAAAATCTTCATGGAAAATCAACAAATAACCCGTATTTTCACAATCCATAGTCTGCAAATCCAAGTACTGCACCTGATTCGGTGCCGTAAAACTCAAAACACCTTTATCATAATCATAATGTTGCTGTCCGTATTTTATTTTTCCGGTTGCATTTCGTTTCAGAGCAACGCAGTAATATCGACTCACAAAACCCTTCCAGACCTCATCTTCAATAAAAATACTTTCCGAAAGATTAATCACACTTACCATCGGATGTTTCGGTTCAGGAAGCGAAAGCAGTCTGTGAAAAGCAGAAATAGATTTTATAGTGTTCATAACTTTTTATTTTTTTAGGGCGCCTTTTTCCGTCTTCCACTCCCGCTTTTTTGTTCCGCTTCGCTCCACAAAAAGAGCTCCGTTCAAGCCGGGGCGCAACAGTATTGCGTTTAAGCAATCTGTCATTCTGACGAAGGAAGAATCTCACGAATATAATAATGGGGAGATTCTTCACTACATTGCATTTCGTTCAGAATGACAAACTACAAATAAATTAATTTTAGAAAAAGATTAATAATCCAAAAGTCCCATGCCGAATTCGTCATACGTTGCTCCGGTATCTGTTCCCAAAGGTACAATACTTTCTAACTTTTGAAGCTCACTTTCAGACAATTCAATCTTAGAAGCTTCAATATTCTGTTCAAGATATTTTCTGCGTTTTGTTCCCGGAATAGGAAGAATCCCTTTGCTGATGATCCACGCCAAAGCCAATTGAGATGATGTAATATTTTTTTCTTTTGCCATATCTTCAATCGCTTTTACCAATTCGATATTTTTTTTGAAATGTTCTCCTTGAAAACGCGGAATTCCTCTTCTAAAATCATTTTCAGGCAAGTCATCAATTGTACGAATCTGTCCGGATAAAAACCCTCTTCCAAGCGGAGAATACGCCACAAAACCAATTCCCAATTCGTTCAAAGTTTTGATCACTCCTTTTTCTTCAACGGTTCTTTCAAAAAGAGAAAACTCACTTTGCACTGCCGAAATCGGATGAATTGCATGAGCTTTTTTCACCGTTTCAGAAGATACTTCCGACAAACCGATATATCCGATTTTACCTTCCTTCACCAATTCGCTCATTGCTCCGACCGTTTCTTCGATAGGTGTGTTTTTATCCAGACGATGCATGTAATAAAGGTCGATGTAATCTGTTTTTAGATTTTTCAACGAACGCTCAACCGACTTTTTTACATAATCTTTTGTACCATTGATTTTCCAGGTTACCTGGTCATTGTCATCAATTTCCCATCCGAATTTTGTGGCAATAATATACTCGTCACGATTGCCTTCAATAGCTTTTGCAATCAATTGTTCGTTTTTAAAAGGACCATATAAATCTGCGGTATCCAAAAAGTTCCCACCCAATTCCAAAGAACGGTGAATCGTTGCGATGGCTTCTTTTTCATCGGTTTTACCATACATATCTGCATCACCAAAACCTGTCATTCCCATACATCCCAAACCAATATTTGGAACGATTAATCCCTGACTTCCTAATTTTACTTGATTCAATTTCATATTGTTGATTTTTATTGATACAAAATTCAGCAGAAATTAAAAATCGGATGTATGCAAAACCATGGTTGTCGTATGCAAATTACGGATTATGGTTTTCAAGTATAATCACCAATAAAAAGATCTGCGCAATCAGCAAAATAAGTGGGATAAAAGTCATAGCAGCTTTTGTCATTTCGAGGAACGAGAAATCTATAATTTAAAATGAAAAATAGATTCTTTACTTCTCTCTCGCTCCATTCAGAATGACAAGGTGTTAAATAAATATTTGTGAAATCTGAGGGAGAAAAAAGAATTTGTCATCCCGTAAAAATCTCAACAAAGTAAAACTAACTTTAGATTCTTCCCGAATGACAAATTTATGAATAACTAATTGTGAAAATTAGTGCAAAATATTAGTGTAATTGGTGTTTAAAAATATTTAAATAAAATTATTTTCTAGGTTTAGAACTCATATAAAAACTCAATTTTCCACCATTTATAATATCAGAATGTTTCAAAGTAAAGTTTTTAATTTCCTTTCCATTCAATAGAATTTTTTGAACATAAATATTTTTCGGACTTTGATCGATCGCCTCAATTTCAAAAGTTTTTCCGTTTTCCAAATTCAAAACAGCATGATCAATCGCCGGACTTCCAATGGCATAATCTTCCGAACCTGGAGCAACAGGATAAAAACCAAGCGAACTCAAAATATACCAAGCGCTCATTTGTCCGGTATCGTCGTTTCCGCCTAATCCATCGGGTGTCGCTTTGTATTGCATTTCCAAAATTCTTCTGATTTGCGCCTGAGTTTTCCAAGGTTGCCCCGCCCAATTGTAAAAATAAGCAACATGATGAGCAGGCTCATTTCCGTGAACATAACCGCCAATAATTCCTTCTCGTGTAATGTCTTCGGTATCCGCAAAAAACTCGTCTGGTAAATGCATGGTGAACAATTCATCCAATTTTGAAGCAAATTTTTTCTTTCCACCCATCATTTTAATTAATTCGTCCGGATTTTGGGGAACAAAGAAACTGTAGTTCCACGAATTTCCTTCGATAAAACCTTGTCCGTGCGTACTTAATGCATTAAAATCTTTTTTAAAACTTCCGTCAGCCAAACGAGGACGCATAAATCCTACTGTTTTATCAAAATTATTTTTCCAGTTTTCAGAACGTTTGATGAATTGATTGTAAATTTCTGTTTCTCCTAAATGTTTCGCCAATTGAGCAATTGCCCAGTCGTCGTAGGCATATTCTAAAGTATTTGAAACCGAGGTGCCACTTTTTTCAGCAGGAATATATCCTTTATCAATGTAATATCCGATTCCTTCATAATCTCTTTTATTGGCAGTTTCTATACAGGCTTTTAAAGCAGCTTTTGCATCACCGTTATAATTTCCTTTAATAATCGCATCTGCTACTACACTTACGCTGTGATAACCGCTCATACACCAATTATCATTCGCATAATGCGACCAAATTGGTAACATTTTCATAGAAAACTGATCGTAATGTGCCATCATCGATTTCACCATGTCACCGTTTCTTTTCGGTTGAATAATATTGAAGAAAGGATGAAGCGCACGATAGGTATCCCAAAGTGAAAACGTTGT
This sequence comes from Chryseobacterium scophthalmum, assembly GCF_900143185.1. Taxonomy (NCBI): domain Bacteria; kingdom Pseudomonadati; phylum Bacteroidota; class Flavobacteriia; order Flavobacteriales; family Weeksellaceae; genus Chryseobacterium; species Chryseobacterium scophthalmum. The sequence goes on from NZ_FSRQ01000002.1 coordinate 933,240, forward strand.
ATAATTAGTAAAACCTTCCGCTTTATGAATGTTTTGGTCTAAACCTTTATACTCTCCATTCACATCCATATAAGTTGTCGGATTGATAAACGTATGATACATTGCCGTATAAAAATTCGTTTTTTCTGGTTCAGAACCTTTAATGACGATTTTGTTTAATTCTTTATTCCAAATTTCCTGTGTTTGTGTTTTCACTTGGTCAAAAGATAAGTTTCCAGTCTCTTTTTCTAAATTTTCTAAAGCATTCGCTTGACTTACCGGTGAAATTGCAAGCTTAATTTCAATCGCTTCATTTTCATTGGTGTCAAAATCAAAATACATTTTTATATTTTTTCCTGCGATTTCCGGAAAGTTTTTTGTTTGGTCAAATTTTCTCCAAAATCCACCGTAAACCTGTTTTCCATCATAATTTTTCTGGCCGTAAGATTTAAATGGCTTTGAAAATGTCATCGCAAAATAAACCGTTCTCGTTCTTGCCCAACCGTTGGTTTGTCGATAACCGGTAATTGTATTTCCGTTTTCTACGCGAACATAAGTCCAGACATTTTTACCATCATAATTATAAATTCCGGCCATCAAATCTAAAATAATATGCGCTTGGTCAGATTTTGGGAAAGTATAACGATGAACACCGACTCTTGTTGTAGAAGTTAATTCGGCTAAAATATTATGATCGTCTAACTTTACTTTGTAATATCCAGCTTCTGCGGTTTCATTTGCATGTGAAAATCTGCTTCTATAGCCACTTTCTGGATGAGTTGCTGTTCCGGGATTCAACTGTAATTTTCCAACAGTCGGCATCACTAAAAAATCTCCTAAATCAGAATGTCCGGTTCCGCTAAAATGGGTTGAGCTGAAACCAACAATCGTTTTGTCTTCATATCTGTAACCTGCGCAATATTTATAAACATCACCGTTATATTTTCCATTCATTTCGTAGGAAATTGTATCGGTTTCCGGACTAAGCTGAATAGCTCCAAAAGGGGCAGTTGCACCGGGATAAGTGTGTCCCATTTTTTCTGTACCGATTAACGGATTGACGTATTGAACCAGTTTTTCGGATTTTTGAGCTTTATTTAAACCAAAAATTAAAAGAAATATAAAAATAGGAGTTCCGGAATTTTTCATAAGATCTAAATAATGAAATTATGTTAAATATAAAAAAATGTTTGCTAACAAATTACAGTATTGAATCTAATCTATTTTATAAAAAAAGCGATTTAAAAAACCATATACAAGATTTTTATCCTGCTTTTTAAAATTATCGTCGATTATGATGGTGCCTTTTGGCTGAAATCTAATAATTGGTTGGTAATCATCAGCAATTTTTATTTGTTTATAGGGTATTCCGTGTTCTTCAAGTCTATCTAGATTGCTAGGGAAATACCTTGCATCTATTTCAACTGTTTTTCCGGATTTCTTGAGCATGTCTAAAATATAATAGGTTTTTTCAGTTCCATAAATATTTAAGACGGTAATGGATGACAAGAAGAATAAAATATTAACAAATAAAATTCCTTTCAGTATAAAAAGATATTTGATTTTCATATTATTTACTTCCAATATAAGCAGCAATATCAGTGGGATCAGATAAAATTGGGGAATATATCTTACCCACCAAGGATCAGAAATGATCAATACTGAAGCTAAGATTGGAAGAATGCTAATAAAAAGTATTTTTTGCTGATGAGTAAGATTTTTCAGACGTTTATAATTGACGATAAAAAATAATAATAAAACGATCAAAAAACCACTATAAAATATCCCAAATCCTCCTACACCAATATCTGCATCAGCTAACCTATTCAGCTCTTTTTGAGAAACACTGAATGGAATTTTATAAGACATGTTATCTTTATCAAAAGAACCTGTTTTGGTAAATAATGTAAATGCAAGTTTTTCTATTCTATTATTATTTCTTACAAATCCTTCTGGTGCAAAGCGCTCAAGAATATCTATTGAGCCTTCTCCTCTTAAAGGATAAAATATATGCTTTCCTTCTTTTAAATTTGTAATATATGGGTTGTAATTGCACAATATTAATAAAAAAGAAGCGCATAGTAATGGCAATATTAAGGCTTTAAGTGATGATATTTTTTTCAAAAACAACAAAATAACTAATATACAGACAGTCAGTACACCCAATGTTGGCATTGAAGTAAATTTTAAACTTCCACCTATCGTTAAAGTTGCTATGATCAATGCTATATAAATTCTTTCTTTTGTTTTGATAAAAAGAAAAAGAGAACTCAAAAAGCAAATGATAAACGAATAGCTAAGGCCATCTACATAAAAAGTTAAAATTTGCGAAATTACAACTGGATTGGCAGCTATGAGAAAAGCAAAGATCCATTGTCGTTTAAGATCAATACTAAAGAATTCCAAAACTTTTTTTGTGATCAGCAATGAAGCGATAAAAAGAAAAATATTGATGGCTTTCGCTGTTTCTATTTTACCCCAAAAATAATATATACAAGACTGTATGACCTCGGCCCCTTTTGGATAATGCTCCGTCCATACCTTCATCGTACGAGAATGAGATTCAAAGTAAATAGGATTCCAGCCATTTTTCAACTGAATGATACTTTCCTGATGATAGCTTTGCCCGTCTGCAGAGAGATCAAAAAAATAACCGCTGATCAAAAAACCAAATAATAAAATGAGCGCTGTAGTAAACCCAGAAATAAAATTAACTCTACATATCAAAAAAGAGATAATGACCGACAGCGGATAATAGGCTCTTGTTACAGGAAAGTTAAAAAAAAGACCAAGCTGAGAAATAAGCAAGCAAATGAAAAGATGGAAAATAACAATAAATATTATTTTTTCGAGATAAATTTTATTCATATTCTGCATTTATACAAATATAAAATATTGTAAGAATAAAAGATCAATTAAAAAAAATGAAATTAGAGATAAGGTTATTATTCAGCAAAGCGAAAGCCAATTCCGTGAATGTTTTCTATCGCAACAGTATTCTCATCCGCAAAAACTTTTCTCAGTCTTGAAATAAAAACATCAAGACTTCGTCCCATAAAATAATCATCATCGCCCCAAATTGCCTTCAAAATATCCTGTCTTTTTAGAACAGTATTTTTATGACGAATAAAATACAAAAGCAGATCAGATTCTCTTTGGGTAAGTGTAATGGTATTCTGGGTATCGTTTAAAGTATAGTTTTTAGGGTCGAAATTGTACTTCCCAACTTTATATTTTTGTGGAAAAGTTTCTGTTTTTTTAGAACGTTTCAGAAAAATTTCAATTTTCAAAATCAATTCCTCGATGCTGAAAGGTTTCACTAAATAATCATCTGCTCCGATTTTTAAACCTTTAATTCGGTCTTCTTTTAAAGCTTTAGCAGAAGTGAAAATGATTGGGATTTCTGCGTTTTTATCTCTTATTTTTTGAGCTAAATCGAAACCGTTCATTTCGGGCATCATAATATCAAGTAAACAAATATCAAAATCTTTGGTGTTGAACGCTTCAAACGCTGATTTTCCGTCTGAGCAATGTTCTATTTCATAATAATTTTCCAAGCTGTCCTGAATCAGAAAAGCTATGGTTTCATCATCTTCTGCGTATAGAATTTTAGATTTATCCATCATTTACACAAATTAAATTAAAACGGAAAAAACAGAGTAATGGTGATGCCTTTATCTGCATTGTTTTCAACTGATATTTTCCAGTTATGCTGCTGAACGATTTTTTTTACATAAAATAATCCCAGCCCAAACCCGTTGATTTCATCACTATTATTGGCAGGAACTCTATAAAATTTATCAAAAATATGATTGATATTTTTCGCAGGAATACCCATTCCGTTATCTTTAAACTTTAAATATAAGCCTTTTGAATCTTTCACCGAAGAAATAAGAATTTCAGGTTTTGTTTCGCAATATTTAATAGAGTTATCTAAAAGATTGTAAACGATATTGGTAAAGTGAAATTCATCTGCTAAAATTGAAATATCATTTTCAATATCTATCTGAATTGAAATGGTTTCATTTTTCTGTTTAATAGTTTCTGCAATCTCCTCAATAAACGGTTTCAAAATTATTTTCTGAGGTTTTAATGATAATCCTGAAGCATCATTTTTCGCAATATTCAGTATTTTTTCAATATGATTATTCAGTTTAAAGCTTTGATTAATGATAATTGATGTGTAGGTTTTCAACTTGGGGTTTTCTTGCACGACTTCCTGTTTGTTAAGTGCTTCAGAAGCTAATAATATTGATGATAAAGGAGTTTTAAACTCATGCGTCATATTGTTGATAAAATCGCGCTGTAATTCTGAAAATTTCTTCTGCTGAATAATTGTATAAATGGAATAAACATAAACGAGAAGAATAATGATCAGTGCAAAAGTCAGAAGATACCAAAAACGCAAAGAGCTAATCAGGTAAGTAGTTTTGTCGGGGAAACGTATTGAAAAATAATACGTTAGATTTTTATGTTTTGGAAACTGAATTACCTTTTCACTTGGCTCTTCCTGATGACTGGTCATATATTTTCCATACATCATCTGGTCGCTGTGACAATTGTACAATGCGTAAACATAATCTGTATTAATTTGAAATCTCGTAAATTCTGTTTTCAGATAATGCTCAAGAACTGCGGGGTGAAATTCATTATTAATATTAACAACATAATAATCATTTGCAATAATCTGAACTGGATTTTCTGTGAAAGATGATTTGCCTTCAGTCATTTTGTCAACAACCTCCATTAGAGCGATGTTTACTTTCTGATTAAATTTTCTGTCCTCAAGATTATAAGCTTGTTTGGTCCACATAAGTTGAGCTATCAAAATTCCGATGATAGCAACCAATCCAAGGCTTATAATAATATTGAGCTTTTTAATTTCCATTTCCAGAAGCAATATTATCCAAAAATATCTATAATTTTTTTACCATTAACAACTCGTTAACAAATGTTTGATAACGGTTAACAACTTACAATCATTTTCAGCTCTACATTTGTTAAAACAAAAAAATAATTGTTATTTGATTTCATAACTACTAAAAATTTATACACATGAAAAATTTAAAAATTACAGCGCTTCTTGCGGTTTTGGCATTCTCTCCGTTTTATGCAAACGTATTCCCGGTAACTCCGGCTTCAATTGTTAAAAAAGTAGCAGAAGCTGCAAAATGGAAATCAGAAACTATCGATGTAGGAAAAATTCCGCAAGGGAAACCAAAAATCATCAGATTTGAATTCACCAATACATCGTCACAGCCAATTATGATTGATAAAGTTGCGCCTTCATGCGGATGTACAACTGCTGATTATACACAAACTAAAATTTTACCAGGAAAAACAGGATTTGTTGAAGCAAGTTACAATGCTGCAGCTGAAGGTCCGTTTTCAAAGTCAATTACAGTGACGATGAGTGACAACCAAAACCCAAAAGTACTTTCTTTTAAAGGTACTGTTGTGAAGTAATTAATTTAATCTTGTTCAATATAAAAAACAGTCTGTCAATTATTTGACAGACTGTTTTGTTTTTATTTGGAGCTGTTTCTCGCTTTCCGCACTCGCTATTTTCCTACTTTGGCTCAGCAGCGGCGAAGCCGCCGCTGAGCCAAAGTAGGAAAATGAGCTCAAACAAATGCTACAATCGAGGCTAAGATTGTTTTTAATATTTGTAAGAAATCTTTGAAATATTTTACGCTAAAAACAAAAACAATTATTTGAAGCATTATTTATACATCTATTTTAGAGGATTGCGTTTTAATATTTATTATTTTTAAGAAAAAATAAAACGTATGAATCTTTATACACAACCGATGTTGCGTGAAGACGCTCTAAAAGATAAAGTTGCTATTGTTACGGGAGGCGGAAGCGGTCTTGGAAAAGCAATGACCAAATATTTCCTGCAATTAGGCGCACAAGTGGTGATCACTTCCAGAAATTTGGAAAAGCTTCAGGTTACTGCAAAAGAACTGGAAGATGAAACGGGAGGAAAAGTACTTTGTGTAGCTTGTGACGTAAGAAATTGGGATGAGGTTGAAGCGATGAAAGAAGCCACTTTAAAAGAATTCGGAAAAATTGATATTCTATTAAATAATGCAGCCGGAAATTTTATTTCGCCTACAGAAAGATTAACGCATTCTGCTTTCGATTCTATTTTAGATATTGTTTTAAAAGGAACAAAAAACTGTACACTTTCTATCGGAAAACATTGGATTGATTCAAAAACTCCGGGAACAGTTTTAAATATTGTGACAACTTATGCGTGGACAGGTTCTGCATACGTTGTTCCATCAGCTTGTGCAAAAGCAGGCGTTTTAGCGATGACGAGAAGTTTAGCCGTTGAGTGGGCAAAATATGGAATTCGTTTTAATGCGATTGCTCCTGGACCGTTTCCTACAAAAGGAGCTTGGGACAGATTGCTTCCGGGAGATCTGCAGGAAAAATTTGATATGAGAAAAAAAGTTCCGTTGAGAAGAGTAGGAGAACATCAGGAATTGGCAAACCTTGCTGCGTATCTGGTTTCAGATTATTCAGCTTATATGAATGGAGAAGTCGTTACAATCGATGGTGGAGAATGGCTTCAGGGTGCAGGCGAATTTAATATGCTTGAAGATATTCCGCAGGAAATGTGGGATGCTTTGGAAGCAATGATTAAAGCAAAAAAATCCAATTAGTTATAAATTATTAGTTATGAATGATGAGTTTTTAATTTCTGGTGATTTAATTATTGCTAATAACTAAAAAACATTACGAATAAAGCTTCTCTATGAAACATAAGTTTTATTTTTGTTCTTTAATTTAAATTAGAACCCTAATGAATTTCAGATTTTCAACTTTATTACTATTTGTTTTTGCATGGAGCTTTTCTCAGAATTTAAAAGTAATGTCTTTCAACATCAGACTCAATGTAGAATCTGATAAAGAAAACTCATGGACAAACAGGAAACAGGATGCGGTAGATTTATTGAGCTATTACCATCCGGATTATTTCGGCGTTCAGGAAGCACTTCCGGAGCAGATGAAAGATATTAAAAATGGTTTAAAGAACTACGATTATGTAGGTGTAGGTAGAGACGATGGTAAAGAAAAAGGCGAATTTTCGGCTATATTTTATGATACCGAAAAATTACAGGTGGTAAAATCGGGAACGTTCTGGCTTTCAGAAACTCCGGAAAAACCGTCGAAAGGTTGGGATGCTGCTTACAACAGAGTTTGTACGTATGCTGTTTTTAAAGATAAAAAATCGAAGAAAGAATTTTTGGCAATGAATCTTCATTTCGATCATGTAGGAAATGTGGCAAGAGTAAAATCTGCAGATTTGATTTTAAAGAAAATTAAAGAGATCAATCCTAAAAATTTACCTTTAACATTAAGCGGTGATTTTAATTTGACAGACGATACAGAGCCGATAAAAATAATTTCTCAAAACCTGAAAGATACTTTCTACAACTCAGAAACAAAACCTTACGGACCGAAAGGAACATTTACAGCATTCAACGTAACCGAAGTTCCGCAGGAAAGAATTGATTATATTTTTGTAAAAGGTTTTAAGATAAAATCTCACAGACATATTAACGACAGAAGAGAAAATCTGCTGTATCCGTCGGATCATTTCCCGGTTTTGACAGAGCTGCAGTTTTAAAATATTAATTCTCAGGAAAATCAATCTCAAATCCAATTCCTCGCAGGGATTGGATTTTTATTTTGTCGTCATGCTGAAAATATTTTCGCAGTCGGCTGATAAAAACATCAAGACTTCTTCCGGTAAAATAATCATTGGTTTCCCACAAATTATCGAGAATATCGTCTCGTTTGATTGTTTTATGATTGAATTTCAAAAGATAAAGCAAAAGATCTTTTTCACGAATGGTGAGTCTTATTTTTTCATTAGGATGAGAAAGCAAAAGTTTTTCTGTATCTAAAATATAGCTTCCGATGCTGTATTGAGTAACTGTTTCCGAAACTAATGTTCTTTTTAGAATATTTTTAATTCTTAAAATTAATTCTTCCGGATCGCAAGGTTTTGAGATGTAATCATCTGCTCCGATTTTCAGTCCTGTCAGGCGATCTATTTTCTGATTTTTTGCTGTTAAAAATAAAAGCGGGAAATCGGGTTTGGTTTTTAAGATTATTTTTGCCAAAGAAAACCCATCGAGATTGGGCATCATAATATCTAAAATCCCAATATGAAAAGGGAAATCTGACTGTAAAATGGGTAAAATATCTTCAGGATTCTGAAACCATGAAACTTCAAAATCTTCAAGCTCGAGATATTGTTTCAGAATCATTCCAAAATCTGAATCGTCTTCTGCCAATAAAATCTTAATCTTCATAAGGAAGTGAAATTTTAAAAGTTGTTCCTACATTTACTTCACTCGTAATCTCAGTTTTTCCGCTATATTTTTCAACAATTTTTTTCACGAAAAATAAACCCAAACCTAAACCTTTGCTGTTGTGAATGTTGTTGGATTGTATTCTGTAAAACTTTTCGAAAATATTTTTCAGTTCGTTCTGTTCCATTCCGTTTCCATTGTCTGCCACAATAATTTCGAGCTTATTTTGAATGGTTTTTATATCGATTTTAATTTCGGAAGCCCCATATTTCACACTGTTTTCGCAGAGATTTTTAATCACGGTTTCCATCAGTTTTTTATCAAAAGGGAGCACTTTTGAAACTAAATTATTAAGTTTAAAATCAATGTTCTCGTAAGTAAAAGCCAGATCGTGAATGAAAAAATCCCAGTTTTCTGGCTGTATGATAGAACTTTTTTCGTTAAAATCTTCGGGGTGAAGCTGCAACATTAGATCTTCAAGTCTTAGAATTTGTCGGTCAATTAAAGGTAAAATTTCCGGAGTGAATTCTTTCTTTAATGTTTTTGAGGCAATCTTCAACGTAGCAATTGGAGTTTTAAATTCGTGTGAAATATTGTCTACAACAGTGTGCAAAACCTCAACTTGCTTTTGCTGTCTGATTAAATTTTTAACAGTGAAAATATATAAAATCAATACACTCAGTAAAATAGCAACGCAACATAAGATGAGCAAAGTTAGGTCTTGAAAAACAACAGTGTTGATATTTAAAATTTCAAAATCTGTCTGGCTTCTTACAAAAAAAGAATCGTCTCTCTCAAGTTGATTGCTTTTATCAGATCTTGAAGTAGAAGAAGTTTCCCATTTTCCGGTATTAGAAATTCCGGCTTTTGTGATCTTGTTTCGCGTTTCGTATAAAGTGACTGGTTTATCGATCAGTTTTATATTTTTCGGAACATAAACAATTGATAAAAAACTGAGTTCTTACGGCAATTTTGTAGCCTTCCTTCTCAAATTTATGGTCTATATAATCACTTAATTTATCTTGCGTGATTTTTTTGTTTTTTTCGAAATAGTTTAAAAACTCTTTTTTGCTGATCTTCTTATTGTTGAATTCGGCAAAGATTTTCCTTTGACCTTCATCACCCAAATTACTTGCACCGCCAAGATTTTCCAGATTATCGATGTAATCATCAATTCTCTTATGAACATCGCTGTAGATTTCCCGCTTTTTTACCTGAGAAGTTTTGTACATAAAATATACCTGAATACCCAATAATAGCAGAAATAAAGCTGCAAAAAGAGAGATAAGATATTTGCTTTTAGAAATCATTGAAGCAAATATATACATTTCGTGAATGCATTTTTACCATTAACCTCGCATTAACCTTCCGTTAACCGAAATTCTCGGTGGCAATATTCAATTTTGTGACAGTAAAATATCAAACTCATTTGAATTAAAATTAAAACTAACTGAAATGTATAAATGTCTTCTCTTTCTTATTTTCCCGGTTTTTATGTTTTCGCAGTCGCAGAAAATTTCCGGAACCGTTTTTAATGCTGATAAAGAAAAACTCGATTCTGTAAAAGTGGAATTGTATAATCATGAGAACACTTTAATTAAATCTTTTTTTACCGATTCTGAAGGTCGGTTTTCGTTTGATAATCTTTCATCAAGATCTTTTAAGCTAAAAATTAATAATGAAAAATACCTTTTATTTGAGAAAAATATCGAAGCTAAAAATGAGATTGAAGTTTTAAATGTCATTTTAAAAAATAATCAGAAAGATATTGAAGCAGTAACGATTACCAAGAAAAAACCATTGGTGAAAAGAAAAGTAGACCGTTTGGAATTTAATGTAGAAAACAGCAATATTTCTTCACTCAACGCTTGGGAAATTCTTAAAAAAACACCTCAGGTTACCATTAATAATGATGTTTTGGCAGTGAAAGGCGGAACTTCGGTTTTAATAACCATAAATGATAAAAAAGTAATGATGACAGGTGAAGAACTCAAAAATTTTCTTGAAAATACACAAGGCGACGATGTGAAGTCTGTAGAAGTTATTACCAATCCGCCTGCAAAATATGAAGCTCAGGGTGGGGCAGTTCTGAATATTGTAATGAAGAAAAATAAAATTGAAGGCTATCGTGGAATTCTTTCTTCAAAATATATTCAAACTCAATATGCAAAAGGAGTTGCAGGGCTTTCGCAATATTACAAAAAAGATAAACTTTCGGTAATGGGAAGCTATTTTCGGGGAGGAGGAACATATTATCGTGAAGGTACAGATTATGTAAATTATCCTGAAGACGGCACAACCTGGATCAGTACAATGAACCGGAAAGATCAAAATAAAAGCCAGAATACAGTAAACTTTAATGTAGAATATGAAATCGACAGCCTTACAACGGCGAGTCTTAATTATTCAGGATTTTTTGCCCCCAAATCTTTTGGAACTTATTTCGTCCCAACTTTGATTTATAACACACAGAATGTAGCAGAATCTAATTATACAACGATTAACGATCATCATTCCAGAACAATTAATAATTCATTAAGTTTTCAAATTGACAGAAAACTGAATAAAAAAAGCAGTATTTCGTGGATCAATTATTTTACAGCAAACAATTCAAGCAAGTATCAGAATGTGTTGACTTATTTAAATTTTATTAATGAGAATCCAAGGGAAACAAATTTTATGACCAACAATAAAAGCAATGTTCAGCTATATTCTACACAATTTGATTATCAATGGAAAAATGAAAAACTGGAATTAGAATCTGGTGCGAAATACAGCTTTGTAAAAACGAACAGTTTGCTTGATTTTTCGGATAACGAAAATGGGCAGTTTCAGTACAGGCCGGAAAAAAGCAGTCTTTTTGATTATAAAGAGCACAACTTTGGAATTTATACATCAATAGCTTATAATCTTGGAAAATGGAATTTCAAAGGCGGACTTCGTGCAGAAATGACCGATTTGGAAGGTATTGTTTCTGAACCTTATGAAGTAAATAAAAACAATTACTGGAGTTTGTTTCCAACTTTTTATGCACAATATACCACAGAAAATAAACATGAGTTTGGTTTTTCTTATGGCAAAAGAATCAGCAGACCGTATTATTCATGGCTGAACCCTGCGAAATCGTATTACAATTTATTCTCATATTATCAGGGTGATCCCAAGTTGAAAGCAACGATTATTCACAATTTAAATCTTACCTATTCATTCAAAAACTGGAATTTAGATTTTTATTACCGAAAAGAAATTTTCCCCTCAATGGAAATCTCATATCAACAGCATGAAAACAATAATCTGATTTATTATTTTACCAATATTGAGAAAGAGGAGGCTTTTGGAGTAAGTCTTTACAAAAGTTTTGAAATTAAACCTTGGTGGAGTTTAATTGTTTCTGAAAATCTGGAGCACAACGAAAATTATTTTAAGGGAATAGACGGAGCTTTAAATAAAAACAAAGTCTGGAACTTGGTTTCAAATATCTCAACAAGTTTTACTTTAGACAAAAATTCAGACTGGAAGATGGAATTAGGTCATAAATATTATTCGCCGTCAATTCAAGGGACCTTTAAAATTTCCAGTCAATGGTCGGCTTATTTTGTAATGAACAGAAAGTTTTTCAATAAAAAATTAGAAGCTGCATTTATTTTTAATGATATTTTCAGATCGACACAGCAAAAAATAAGCACCAAATATGGTAATCAGGATAATTACTTTTTAGATTATCAAGATACCCAAGGTTTTACTTTTTCTCTAAAATATAATTTTGGAAATCAGTCGGTGAAAAATTCAAAAACAATCAAAAAAGCTGATGAACAGGAAAGATTGTAATGAATTTCTAAAACCAATTGAAGTGTAAAAATTAAAATCCTTTTTCAAAATGAAAAAGGATTTTAAAATATTATTTATGTACTAATATACTCTTAATCCTGATCTTGATCCTGATGAAGAAACTACAGATTGCATTCTTGTTTTTTGTCCGCTAGAGAACATAAACATAGCTGAATCATCCACATAGTCCATATAATTCATAAACATTACAGACCTTGATACTCCACTACAAGTATTATACAAAGGATACGAAGGTTTTCCTACATTGGCTGTAGTTTGTGTAGGAGTGTCAGTTACATAGTCAGTTCCACAGTTTGCATCTCCCCAAATATGTCTTAGGTTTAAATAGTGCCCTACTTCATGGGTTGCTGTTCTACCTAAATTAAATGGAGAGGAAGCTCCTGTTTTTCCGAAATAAGGTGCGGCGATTACTACACCGTCATTCCATAAACCTGCTGATTCCGGAAATGTTGCGTACCCAAGAGTGTCTCCATTGGGACTCGGCATACTGCTTACCACCCAAATATTTAAGTAATTAGTAGGGTTTGTTGCATTAATGCCTCCTGTTGACGTTTTTTTCATAGCATCATTGCTGCTCCAGCTTGATTTGGTGGTAGATTTTCTGACCGTATTTACGAGCTTAAATCTTACTTTTACATCGCCGGCTTTTACAGACTGGAATGCGGAAGGTATTTTGCTAACGTCACTATTGGTGCCGCCAAAATCAGCATTTAATACGGCGATCTGTTCTGCTATTCTTGCATCAGAAACATTTTGTGACGTGGTTTTGTATAAAACATTTACAATTACCGGAATTTCAACGGTGCCATCTGCGAGAACTTTTCCTAATTTAATTTCATTGAGGAATTTTTCAGTATGAGCTTCTAAAGTTTCATACTTCATTTTTAGTTCTGGATTTTTTTGCAATGCCTCCTTACGGATTTCTTCAGAAGGGCAGCTTCTTTTTGCAGCGGTATTGACTAAGTTTTCTGAATCACTTACTGATTCTTGCGTAATGTTGTCGTTGTTACAAGCCGACAGAGAACCTAATATAAAGGCTCCAAATAATAGTTTTTTCATAAATTCTGATTTTTTTGGTGATTTTCAGAATGTGAATTTATATTATTATATAATGCAATTTGCGAAATGAATGTTAAAATTTGCTAAAATTAACGTTTTTTAATATGCATTGTATAGTATTTTTAATATTATGTTAAGTTTTTTCTTGAATTATTGATTGGAATTTTATTTTTTTTAATGTATTTCTTTCGAAGATTTGAAAACCAATCTGTTTTTTTTAATATAATTAAAATGAAGAGATATAAAACAAACAGGTTTGCATCTTTAAATTTTAATAAAAAATAAAAGCGGTGAAATATTCACCGCTGTAGTTTATTGAATTTTGTTTTTCAAGATTAAATAATCTCAAGAGAAGGTCTGCATTCTGGTTGTCCACAGCTAAAACTTATTTCTGAACATTCTGATGTGGCACATGGACCGCCACTTGTAGAACCATCATAATAAGTAATCATACGACATGAACAATCTAGTTTTCCGCCCATAATCGTTTTTAATGCTTTTCTTTTTAATTTTTTCATAGTAATTTAGTTTTGTTAGTAAATGTTTGGTAATCATAAAGATATGAAATATTTTTAAAATTGTTAAATAATATCCAAAAAAAATAAAAATGACTTGATAAAACGACAATTGCTTTCAGAAGGCTTGAAAAACAACTTGTTTCATCGATATAATCTAAAGTATAATTTAGAAAATCTGTCTTTGAAAAATTTAAAAAGCAGATGAAAAGGAAAGATTGTAGATCTCTTTGATTAATCTGTTCAACTGAAAATTTTTAACAGAAAAAAGTGCTGTACAGCAGGGAAATTTCTGTAATTAATGATAGATTTGCAGCGATTATTTAATTCGTTAATAATAAATAATAAAATTATCAAATGAAAAAACAGACCATTGCATTATTTTGTATAGCAATATTTAGTATTTCGTGCGCTCAGAAAAATGATAAACAAGGCGATAGCAAATATACAGATGACCAAAAAGCGTCATATTATATAGGTTTAAATATTGCGCAAAACATGAAACAAGAAGGTTTCAAAGTAGATGCAGATCTTTTGGCTCAGGCTATTAAAGAAGAGATGAATGGAACAAAGAAACTGATGCCTGCTGAAGAAATGAATGCTTTTATGCAGGATTTTATGCAGAAACAAAATGAAAAAAAGCAATCTGCAGCATTAGTACAGGCGGGTGAAAATAAGAAAAAAGGTCAGGATTTTCTTGCAAAAAATAAAACCAACCCAAAAGTAAAAACCACTGCTTCAGGTTTGCAATATGAGGTATTGCAGGAAGGTGACGGCAAAACAAAACCAACGGCTACAAATGTTGTGCAGGTAAAATATACTGGTAAACTTTTGGATGGAACTGTTTTCGACTCTACCGATAAAAATGGAGGTAATCCAATGGATATTAACTTAGGTAGCGTAATCAAAGGCTGGACGGAAGGTATTCAATTGATGAGCAAAGGATCTAAATACAGATTTTATATTCCTTCAGACCTTGCTTATGGAGATCATGGAGCAGGTGCTGCAATTCCGGCAGGTTCTACAATTATTTTTGATGTAGAATTAGTAGATGTAAAATAAGTTTAATTTATTTTCCCAATAAAAAAAGAAGCTGAAAAGCTTCTTTTTTTATTGGGAAAATTCTGAGTAGATCATTAGCTACGATTCTGCAAAACCATTTTTGATCGCAAAAACAGCTAAACCGACTCTTGTTTTAAGATCAAATTTTTCACAGAGCTGATCGCGGTAGCTCTCTACAGTTCTTGGGCTGCAGCACATTTTTTCTGCAATTTCTTTATAGCTGAGTTCGGTAACAGTGTAAGTAAGAAATTCTTTTTCTCGTTCTGAGATTTTCTTTTTTTTCTCATTATTTTTTTCGTCACTCATATTCGAAAAAATAATTTTTGATGCCCAATCCGGGTAAAAAAAACCGTCGCTATTTAGCTTTGTAAGTGCAATTTCCAGATCTTTCGGATGAGTATTTTTAAGAAGATAACCTTTGGCTCCGTTTCTTATCATTTTGATAACACTATTGTCATCGCCCTGCATACTGAGTGCCATTACTTTAATATTTGGATGATTTTCTTTAAGCCATGCAGCAGTTTCAAAACCATTCATAAGCGGCATACTGATGTCCAGAAGAATGATATCCGGAATTTTCTGCCCACTTTCAAACTTGTCAATCATGTCTTTTCCGTTTTCGGCCACATCAATTACTTCAAAATCTTCGAAGTTATCTATAATTCCTTCAAGCGCTTTAGCGATCAATAGATGATCGTCAACAATTACGATGGTCTTTTTCATGGTCGTTTTTTTAGTTTTATTTCAATTACAGTACCAACGTTTTCGTTGCTTTCAAGATTAAACTCGGCTCCGATGATTGCTGTTCTGTTTTTCATATTGGTAAGCCCGATTCCGTTGGAGAGAATTTTGTCGATGTCAAAACCAATTCCATCATCATTAATTTTTAATTCCCAAAGATTTTCTTCGGTTGTATTGAGTTTAATGAAAATATTTTTACACTTTGAATGTTTAATACTGTTCTGAATAAACTCCTGTGTAATTCTCAATAAAACATTTTTATAAACAAAATCGAGATCGAGATGTTCAAAATTATGCTCAAAATGAATTTTGCATTTCTTTAATACACTTGCATTATCTACTTCTTCCTGAATTAAAGTTACAATGTCTTTCTGATTAATGTTATCATCGGTTAATGTTTTTGAAAGACTTCTCAAATCCTGCAGAGACTGATTGATAATTTGCGAAACCTGATCTATTCTTTCGCTTTCTTCTAAAACTTTGTTTTCATAAAGCAACTGTTGTATGTAAAGACTTGCTAACGTGAGTTTTTGCCCAATATTATCTTGCAGTTCACGACCGATTTGCTGCATCGTTGCCTGCTGAATTTCGAGCTGGGTTGCTAAAAGCTCTTTTTGATGAATTTCATTTTTAAGCTGAATTTCATTAAGATATTCTATTTTTCTCTGCTTATACTTTCTAATGTAAATCATCACAGCGACAATAAACATCGCAAAAAAGACGTTGAAAATAACAATCGTTAAGAGTAATTCTGTTTTCCCCATATAAATGAACTTGCAAATAGCAGATACATAATAATTCCGGAAATAAGAAAATAATTAAAATAGAGATCCCAGAGATGCTTATGTTCTAATAATTGGAAATAAAATGTCCAAAAAGGAAGAGTTCCTATATAAAACAAAGTTACGCCAAGATTAATGTAAAACATCCTGTTTTTCGTAAAATTAAGGATGTTATCAGAGTTAATTTGCTTATAATACTCCATAATTACCAAAAACATCAAAAGCAGACTCCCTAACGTATAATTGAAAGAGAAAATCTGCTTGTTTTTTAAAAAATAGAGTTCATTTGGAATATACGACAGCAGAAAACCCACTGTAAATATCCAAAATAGTGTTTTCCGGTTTAATGACTGGTAAGCATAAAGCCAATATAAAAAAATGAACTCGAAAGGAATTACAAAATAATTATAGAATGCATTTTTTGAATATGAAATATAGGCTCCACCATATTTTCCAAAAATTTCGCAACTGAAAATAATAATAAGAAAAAACGAAAAATAACGATAATGGCTATCTTTAATTTTTTTGTAAAATAGGATAGAAGCCAAGGCTGCAATACCCTCGCTTATTCTCATGCTGTGCTGTAAAAATAGTTGGAAATCGGTCATTAAAGATAAATTAGTAAGACTCTACGATTGATGCACCTGGAGGAACCAAATCTCCGTGATTCTGAGCTAAGGCGATTTTTCCACTTACAGCAAGTGCTTTTCCCTCTTCCAAAGGATTAAAATCATAATTAAGACCTTCTTCCTTCTTTGTAGGAATCATCACCAATGTATGTCTTTTGGCATAATTAGAAGGAATAGGTTGTTGTGGCACTTGAGGATACGCTGCGTAATAAAAACGGATTCCCAAATCTGCACTTGGTACATTCGGATCGATTGTTTGAGCCTGAGTTTCTATTTCAGCAATAAAGTTTTTAAGAGTTGGCAAATCAAACCAAATAGAGTGTGCATCATCCATCGCCATATTTTGATTAATGCAATCTAATTGATTGTTTCGATAATTGTCTACCAAATTTTGAATAAGATCTACTGGAAGTGTTAAGTTGGTGTTGTTCATTTTCTTAGGTTTTATGGTTATATTTTGTACAAATTTGCAAAAAAAACTCTTTAAAGTCTTCCGTTTTTTTACTGTAAATCCTGTCTTTGCAATTTATTTTCCCATTTAAAAAAATAAGTACCACAGAATGAGATCTGTGGTACTTACCCAAAAATTAATTTATATATGAAAAAAAACTACTTATTTTTCAGCAGGTCTGAAAACCAAACCTGTTTCCTCAAAATAATCTAAAGTGATTCTATCGCCGTCATTTACATTTCCTGCAAGAATTTCTCTCGATAATTTGTTTAAAACTTCCTGTTGTATTACTCTTTTTAAAGGTCTTGCTCCGAAAACAGGATCGTAACCTTTGTTCATTAAATAATCTACAGCATCTTGTGTTGAGGTCATAATGATATTTCGTTTTGCTAACAAATCATTGTATCCTCTCAACTGATATTGAACGATTTTTCCAATTTCTTTTTTTCTTAAAGGTTGGAATAATACCGTCTCGTCAATTCTGTTTAAGAATTCCGGACGAAGCGTCTGTTTCAGCAAATCGAAAACTTCAATTTTAGTTTTATCAACAATCTCATCTTGGTTTTCTTCGGTAATATTTTCAAAATTCTCCTGAATAATATGCGAACCAAGATTCGAAGTCATAATGATAATCGAATTTTTGAAATTCACGACTCTACCTTTATTATCCGTCAAACGACCATCATCCAAAACTTGTAACAACGTGTTGAAAACATCAGGATGCGCTTTTTCAATTTCATCTAAAAGCACCACAGAATAGGGTCTTCTTCTCACAGCTTCCGTCAATTGTCCACCTTCGTCGTAACCAACATATCCTGGAGGAGCTCCAACCAATCTCGAAACTGAATGTCTCTCTTGATATTCACTCATATCAATTCTCGTCATATTATTTTCGTCATCGAATAAAAACTCTGCCAACGCTTTTGCCAACTCAGTTTTACCGACACCTGTTGTTCCTAAAAACAAGAAACTTCCGATTGGTTTTTTCTCGTCACTTAAGCCTGCTCTGTTTCTTCTAATTGCATCTGCAACCGCTGTAATCGCTTCTTCCTGACCAACAACTCTGTGATGAAGCTCGGTTTCAAGATGTAACAGTTTTTCTCTTTCAGATTGTAAAAGTTTGGTAACCGGAATTCCTGTCCATTTTCCGATAACTTCTGAAATGTTTTCTGCAGTTACTTCCTCTTTAATCAATTCATTCTGATGGTTTTGCATTTCCAATTCAAGTTTTTGCAAAGCATCTTCTTTCTCCTTAATTTTTCCGTACTGAATTTCAGCCACTTTTGCATAATCTCCGGCTCTTGAAGCTCTTTCAGCTTCGAGTTTCAGAGATTCAATATCTTTTTTGATCTGGGTTAAATCCTCAGATTTTTGTTTTTCTTTCAGCCATTTTGCATTAATTTCATTTCTTTCTTCAGAGATTTTTGAAATATCTTCTTTTAAATGGTCGATTTTCGTTTGGCTTCCTTCTCTTGAAATCGCTGCCAATTCAATTTCCATCTGCATCAGTTTTCTGTCGAGAACATCGAGTTCTTCAGGTTTTGAATTGATTTCCATTCTCAATTTGGCTGAAGCTTCATCAATCAAATCAATCGCTTTATCCGGTAAAAATCGGTCCGAAATATATCGTTGAGACATTTCTACCGCCGCAATAATTGCTTCGTCTTTGATTCTTACTTTGTGATGTGCTTCATATTTATCTTTAATTCCACGAAGGATTGAGATTGCAGATTCTGTATCTGGTTCCTCCACCATTACTTTCTGGAAACGTCTTTCTAATGCTTTATCTTTTTCAAAATATTTTTGATATTCATTCAAAGTCGTAGCACCAATGGCTCTTAATTCTCCTCTTGCCAAAGCAGGTTTCAGAATATTGGCAGCATCCATCGCACCTTCACCACCTCCGGCTCCAACCAAAGTATGAATCTCATCGATGAAAAGAATAATCTGTCCGTCAGATTTTGTCACTTCGTTTACGACAGATTTCAGACGCTCTTCAAATTCACCTTTATATTTTGCACCGGCAATTAACGCTCCCATATCTAATGAATACAAAGTTTTATCCTGCAAGTTTTCAGGAACGTCACCATTGATAATTCTGTGTGCGATTCCTTCTGCAATAGCCGTTTTACCAACACCGGGTTCACCAATTAAGATTGGGTTATTTTTTGTTCTTCTCGAAAGAATTTGTAAAACTCTTCTGATTTCTTCATCACGACCGATTACCGGGTCAAGTTTTCCTTCAGCAGCAAGTTCGTTGAAATTTTTTGCATATTTATTTAAGGATTGATAAGTTTCTTCCGAACTTGCAGAAGTAGCTTTGCTCCCTTTTCTTAATTCTTTGATTGCGCCTTCTAAAAGACTTTTTGTAACGGCCATATCTTTCAGCATTTTCGAAACTTCAGAATTGGTTTCTAGTAATGAAAGCCACAAATGTTCGATGGTTACAAACTCATCATCCATTTTTTTTGCAATGTTGGGCGCATCTAGCAAAACCTTGTTTGCTGATTGTGAAAGATAAATATTCCCTCCCTGTACTTTTGGAAGTTTTTCAAGATTTTCACGGTTGCGCTCTCTTACCAAATTGGCATCTGCTTCAGATTTTTTTAGTAAGAAAGGCGATATATTTTCATCTACCTGAAAAATTCCTTCCAGTAAATGTTGAGGTTCTATTTGTTGATTGCCAAATTCCATTGCCACTTGTTGTGCAGCTTGGATGGCTTCTTGAGATTTTACGGTATATTGATTTAAGTTCATATTTTATGTATTTTTGGTTTTCTTGTAATTTTACTTTCATTTATAGATTTTAGACATCAGATTTCAGACCATAAGAGTCTCATAAATGTTAATTTTTCAAATCAGATTTTCTAATTTCTGATGTCCTCAATCTTATCAATCATTTAATTCGTGAAGATTAATTCAAAAACTGTTCAATTATTGATTTTTTAAAAATAATGGACAAAATTTCCGAAATATTCATTTTTAGGTGTATTTTTGAAAGACAAAATTTCCGATTTTAAATAATTCAGCGGAGAATCGGGAAATATGAGTCAGTAATCACTAAACAGGAAAAGATTATAAAATATAGGAAAGATTGTAAATGATTACATGAAAATCAGGATATTAAAATCAGAATAATTACTTTTGCACTTTACCTATGGAGTTAAAAGAAAAACAGATCAAAATACTTGAAGTCGCTGTAGAACTTTTCAAAGAGAAAGGCTATATGGGAAGTTCGGTAAGAGATCTTGCAACAAAACTAAATATTAAAGCAGCGTCATTGTATGCGCACATCCGTTCTAAAGAAGAAATTCTTGAGTGGATTTGCTTTGGGGTTGCACATGAGTTTTTTGCAGAACTTCAGGAAGTAAAAAATACAAATGTTTCTCCGCAGGAAAAGCTTAATTTATTTTTAGATAAACATTTATCGGTTGTTCTTAAAAACCGCGATGTTACGCATATTTACTCTAATGAATGGAAACATTTAGAGGAAAGACTGCCTGAATTTATTGAATTAAGAAAAAATTATCAGCAGGAAGTAGAGCAACTCATTTCTGAAATTTATCAGGCTGAAAGCTGGGAACTGAAATCTTCTGCTTTTACGACAAGATTTATCCTTCACACCCTTAATAATTCTTATTTCTGGTTTAAAAGAAATATAGAATCAACGTCTGAAATTACCAATGAGATAAGAGATAAACTGCTTTTTGGTCTCTTGGGAAATCAAAAATAGTTTTAGCTTTTAGACTTAATTTTAACTGAGAAATTTTTAACACATTAGTTACATAAAAGTTTTTTGATGTGTATAATTAAGAACACTTTAGTTTTTGAAAATCGTTGATTTTCTCTTATATGCTCTAAATATTTTCAAAGATTTAAACTAAAAACTAATGTGACTAATGTGTCAAAAGTTTTATGGACTTAAGAAATATTCGTTCTTATCATTCATCAATGTTTTTGATATTTCGTTCCCTTACTTTTGTTCTATCTTAAAAAAACAAAAATATGGAATTAGGAATAGGAATGTTTGGCGACTTGGCTTTTGACCAGACTACCGGAAAATATAGAAATGCAGGAATTAAAATCAGAGAAATTCTTGAGCAGGTAAAATTAATGGACGAGGTAGGAATCGATGTTTTCGCAATGGGAGAACATCACCGTGCAGATTATGCGGTTTCTTCACCTGAAATCGTTTTGGCTGCCGCTGCAAGTATGACAAAAAATATAAAATTAGCAAGTGGAGTAACGGTTTTGAGTTCATCAGAACCTGTAAAAGTCTATGAAGATTTTGCCACATTAGATTTAATTTCTGATGGAAGAGCGGAGATCTTTGTCGGACGAGGAAGTTTCATTGAATCTTTTCCACTTTATGGATATTCTCTAAACGATTACGAAGAACTTTTTGATGAAAAATTAGAATTATTACTAAAAATAAATTCAGAAGAAAACGTTTCGTGGACTGGGAAATTACGTGCTCCGATGCAGAACCAAACCGTTTATCCGAGAGCAAAAAATAACGGGAAACTTCCAATTTGGAGAGCTGTTGGCGGAACTCCACAATCAGTTTTAAGTGCAGCACAATTGGGAATGCCTTTGGTGGTTGCAATTATTGGCGGAATGCCGATTCAGTTTAAAAATTTAATAGAATTCTATAAGCAGGAATATCGTAAAGCAGGACATAATGAATCAGAAATGCAGATCGCCATTCATTCACATACTTTTGTAAGTGATGAAAAAGAAGTTGTGGACGGATATTTTCATAATTATAAATCTCAGATGGATCGCATTGGAGCTTCCAGAGGTTGGTCCCCTTATACAAAAATGCAGTATGAAGGCGGAAGGAATAAGGATGGTGCTTTATTCATCGGAAATGCCAATGAAGTTGCCGATAAAATCAAATATATGAAAGAAATTTTCGGGATTACAAGATTTATCGGTCATATGGATGTAGGAGATCCTGCGAATGATGTAATGATGAAATCTATTGAATTATTTGGAGAAAAAGTAGCTCCACAAGTAAAATAAATTAAAGCTCCGTTGAATATTGCAACGGAGCTTTTTATGATTTATACTGTATCAAACTTGGCTTTATATTCATTCAGAAGATTGGCGAGATCTTTAGCAGACATTCCGTACGTATCAGGAAATGCTCCGATTTTTCCTTTCATTTTAGAGTTTTCCAGAAGTTTTTCATCGATGGTAAAAGTGACCAATTTATTAACGAAAATAAATTTAGTTTTAAAACCACTCACAGCCTGCCAAGGAATGAAGGTTGTTTTGAAAAGATTTTTCATTTCAATTCCTCTTTCACCGATTTTAAGGTAAGATGCATTGGGAATCATATTGATTACAAAAATAATAAAACAGATCCCGAAGAAGAAAATATTTAAAACTGCAACCAGCATATTTTTTTCTAAAAGTGAAATTCCTAAAACTATAAAAGCAGTACTAATGAGAATAAGAGTTATATTTTTTATTTTTCCGGGTTTTAAAGTAAGTGGTAAATTTTGCATGGGTAATTAAAATTAGAATGTAAATAAAAAAACTAAATATTAAGCAATCTCAATCAGACTTCCTCTTTCCTCATCTTTCGTAATATTCAGCGAAACCGGAATTTTCTCTTTCAGTTCTTCAACGTGCGAAATAATTCCCACAATTCTGTTCTCTTTCTGAAGATTCATCAGTGTTTCAAATACGATATTCACAGATTCCAGATCCTGAGTTCCGAAGCCTTCATCGATAAAAAAGAAATTTTTCTCAGATTGTGCATTCGTTTGTACGCTTTCTGCCAAAGCCAAAGCCAGACTCAGTGAAACCTGAAAAGCCTGCCCTCCGGAAAGCGTTTTCACACTTCGGCTGCGTCCTTCATTCAGATAGTCGATAATTTCAAAATCACTGTTTTCGTTCAGCTGTAAACTCAACTGATTTCTTGTCATCCGATGAAAACGTACATTCGCATGATCACACAATTGACGAAGATAAATCGAAGAAACATATTGTACAAAACCGGCTCCTTTAAAGAGATTGGTCATAATCTTCAGATTTTCTGCACGCTTTTGAAGTTGAGATAAATCCTTCAGTAAATCTTCTTTTTTCTTGAATTCTTTTTCAAGTCTTTCAATTTCAGTGGCGATTTTTACCACAGAATTATTGACGATTTTTAAATCATTTTCAAAAGCTTTGAATTGATTTTCAGTTTCTGCAAACTGTTCTTCATCAAATGAAAAATCTTTGAGTTTGGCTTCCAGATTGAGAATGTCGTTTTTTACAATTTCAAATTGAATTCTGAATTGCTGAATCTGATTTCTTGTTTCCTGAACATTAATTTCCTGTGCAAGAATTTGCAGGGTTTCTTCTAAAGTGTTGAATTTCTGTTCTGATAAAGAATTTTCAATCAGGATTTTATTAGCAGAAATTTCTTTTTCCAATTCTGAAATTCGTTTTTCTAATTGATCAACAATTGTTTTTTGTTCAGCTAATTTTGGAGAAATTTCTTCTTTTTCCTTATTTAATTTTTGATAATTTTCTTCAGTCTCAAGGTTCGATTGTGATAATTTATTGTAAATTTCTTCGGTTTCAAGGATTGGTTTTTTCTCGTAATCAAGCCAGCTTAAAACTTTTAAATTACTTTCGTTGGTCTTGATTTGCTCTTCTTTTTTCGCCTCATCAAGCCTGAATTTTTCTAAAGCTTTATTGTAATTATCAAGATTTTCTCGCTCTTTTTCAAGATTTTTTTGCTCCAAACCGATTTGTTGGTTCAGTTCTTCAATTTGCTTTTCAATGGCAAAAGATTGTTGCCTTTTTTCTTCAAAATCATTTTGATTTTCAGAATTAAATTCTGTCCAGCTAAAGTTTTTTAAATGCTCTGCAATTTGAGTTTGAATTTGCTTTAAATTATCTTCTTCAGATTTCTGTTGTTCCTCAAAAATCTTTTTTCGGTCAAGAATTTTTTCTATTTCTAAAGATTGTTTTTGAATATGATCTTTTTGAATTTCAATCTGCTCAATCTTTTTCTGAATTTCATTTAATTCAGAATTCACATCATCAAATTCTACAATATTCGGATGTTCCAAAGCGCCACAAAGCGGACAAGATTCTCCGTCGTGCAGTTCGTTGGCAAAGTGAGCCAGTTTTTGCTGCACTTCTAGATGATTTCGCTTTTCAGAAAGTGTTTTTTTCTGATTTTCTAAAGTTTCAGTTTGAGTTTTAAAATCATTTCTAAAAGTCTCAGGATTGATTTCAAAATGTTTTAAGTCTTCTGATATTTTTCCAACTTCAATTTTTATTAAATCAATTTTTCCGGTCTGATTTTGTAAATTTTCATTTAATCTTTTCTTTTCTGAAAACCAGTTTCCGAGATTTAAAAGTAAAGTGGAATCTAATTTTTTAGGTTTTAAAAGTTCTGCATTTTTAGAAAGGTTTTCAATTTTTTGCTGAATTAATTTCTGATGGGTTTCAACCTCTTTTACTTTTTCAGAACCTTTTTTTGTTCTTTCTTTTAAGGTTTCAATTTCTCCCGAAAATTTCTGCATTTGTAAAATCAAACTCAAATCATTTTCCTGAGTTTTAGACTGATTTAATGCTTCATATTGTGGCTGAATTGCAGAAAGTTTATTTTTTATATCTTCAAACCGAATTTCAGTTTCCTGTACAATTTTAAATTGAGTTTCTTTATTTTTCTGTTGTTCTGAAATTTCTTTCTGAAGCTTATTTCTTTCAGAAATTAATGGTGTGAAAATTCTGAAAACTTTGTCAAATACTTCAGTTTTTGTTTCTAAAATGTCGATTTCCTTTTTCTGTTGATTCAGTTTCTCAAACTCAGATTTCTTTTGTTTCAGCGATTCAAAATCAGTTTTTAAATTTTTAAGTTGTTGATATTTTTGTTCAATTTTTATAAACTGAATTTTTACATTTTCAAATTTTTGCTGCTCAATTTTTAAATTCTCTTTCTGAATCAAAATTTGCTCTTCGTTAACTTCTTCAAAACCTTTCAATTGGCCTTCCAACTGATCCAGTTCTGATCTGTTTTTGTAGTTTAAAACTGAAACATTATTCTGCAAATCAAAACGCTGAAGACTGAAAATCTCCTTCATCATGTTCGTTCGGTCTGTCGCGCCCAATTCCAGAAATTCTTTAAACTGACCTTGAGGAATAATAATGGTTCGCTTAAAATTGGCATAACTCAAACCAATGAGTTTTTCAGCATTGGAATGTTCCAAAGGAATCCAGTTTTCATTTTTCCATTCATAGAAAGTGACGCTCGGAGTTTTTACGTCTTCAAAATTTTTAGAATTACGTTTAAACTCTCTTGTAGCACGGAATTTTTTGTTTTCAAAATTGATGAAATCAAACTCAATATAAGATTTATTCGATTTCAAATTCATCATATTGTAAGCACGTTTATCTCTGGAATTGAGACGCTCCGTTTCGCCGTACAACGCAAAAGAAATGGCTTCCAAAATAGAAGATTTCCCGGAACCAACCGAACCGAAAATTCCGAAAAGACCTGCTTCTGTAAGATTTTCAAAGTCGATTTTCTGACGTTCCTGATAAGAATAAAGACCTTCTAAAGTCAGTTGAATTGGAATCATAATGTTATGTTTGATTTCAAAAATTAATATTGCATTGTTGTCATTTTGAGCGCAACGAAGTGGAGTCGAAAAATCTTAAATATTTGTATTTTAAAAGATTCTTCATTTCATAATGCTTCGCAAAATTTCATTCAGAATGACAAAAAGAATTTTTAAATAAAATTTAAAAAGCCCATTAAAAATCTTATAACCTGAAACTTCTTAATGGCTTAAAAATATTTTAGATAAAATTATTTTTCGGAAGCAATTTCGTTAAACAAATTAATGAGTTCCTCATTGGCTTCCTGACCGCCATTTTTAGATTTAAAATAATTGTTAAATAAAGTTTGAATATCCTGACTCAGGTTGATTTCACTTAATTGATTTTCATTAAAATCCTGATTTTTAACTTTCGGAATGAGATGCACAATTCCGTTATGAGATTGATAGATGAGTTTTCTCTCTTCGGCTTTTAAAAAAGTTTCACTTTCTAAGGTCAATTCAACTAAAGTATTTGGGTTTTCTTTCAGCCATTCAATTGTATTTTCAATGGAGTCAAACGTTTTTCTGACGAGTTTTTTACCGTTTTGTAAAGCAATTTTCTCAAATGAAACATTTTTATTGGGTTCAGCTTCAATAATGGAAACATACTTCGTTTGTCCGGCTTCGCTAAAGCTGTAACACAAAGGCGAAGATGAATAGACAACAGGCTTTTCATCAGTTCCTATATTTTGAAAACCATGCAAATGTCCTAAAGCTGTATATTGAATCTGCTGCGGAATAATATCTGAAAAAACTAGGTCTGCATTTCCTATTTTAATGGGCTTTTCTCCTTCCGGTTCTTCCAAAATAGGAGCACCTTTTTTGTTCATATACAAATGCGTTATCAAAAGATTGATGCCATTTTGATCGCAAAATGCATCAGCAGTTTTTTTCCAGTTTTCGGCTAAAACTCTATTGAGTTCCTCTTCTTTATTCTCTCCAAAATATTCTTTTAAACGAACCTCATTTGCATAAGGAGTGTGCAAAATTCTGACAGGGAAATCTTGATTTTTAAATTCTAATTCAATAAAACCTTCTGTTGATTTTGAAACTTTGAAATGTTCAAGCTCAAAAGGATTGATTGTCGCTTTTGGATGTCCGATTAAAATAATTCCGCATTCGCGCGCTAAAGGATCGGGTGCATCGATCAAACTTGGCGAATCATGATTCCCGGAAATGGCAATAACGGGACGTTTTCCATTTAATGATAAACATTTTAAAGTTTTATAAAAAAGTTCCGTCGCTTCAACACTCGGATTAAAATTGTCAAACAA
Organism: Chryseobacterium scophthalmum; assembly: GCF_900143185.1. Lineage (NCBI taxonomy): Bacteria > Pseudomonadati > Bacteroidota > Flavobacteriia > Flavobacteriales > Weeksellaceae > Chryseobacterium > Chryseobacterium scophthalmum. Next base: position 960,523 of record NZ_FSRQ01000002.1, read on the forward strand.
ATCTCCGGCAACCAGAACCAGATCAACATTTTCACGATCTGCGATATCAACAATTTCGTTCATCACCAAAACCTGTTCTTCTAATCTAGAAAAACGGTCGAGACGTTTACCCAAATGCCAATCGGCGGTGTGGAGGATTTTCATAATTTATTATCTGCATCTCTTGCTTTAAAATCTTCTCGAATTTGTTTTAAACGTGCTTTTCTTTCTGCTTCCGCATTTTGTATTTTACGTTTTTTCTGGTCGATTTTCTTTTTATTTTTCTTCCTGTTAGCTTCGTTATTTTTGCTCATATTGATTATCGGAATGAGTAATTTTTATAGATAAGAAATACCTTCATCAAAAATACTAAAGATTAAGAGTTTAAACAATTTTAGTAGATAAGTCTGATAAAATATTTTAATTTTACTGCGTTATGGAAGAAAAATCAAAAGATCCTTTACACGGAAAAAGACTTGATGCCATTCTTGAAGAGTTGGTAGAATATTATCAGGGCTTTGAAGAATTGGGAAAACAAATTAATATCAAATGTTTTACAGATAATCCGAGTATCAATTCGTCATTGAAGTTTTTACGAAAAACAGACTGGGCGAGAGCAAAAGTTGAAAGTCTGTATCTGTATGTTTTAAGACAGAAAAAAAGGGAAGAATCAAAAAATAGAAAGTAATATGTTGAAGATTATTCTTTACATGTAATTTCTTAATCAATTCTTTCAAAAACAGTATATTTGTGCCGTTAATCGTGATAGGAATTCACGAAAAAAAGAAAAAATATGACAATCGAAAACAATCATGTGGTAGCTGTAAAGTATATTCTTCACACTATCGAAGAGGATGGAACTAAAACTCTTGTAGAAGAAACAACTGCAGAAAATCCACTTACATTTTTATATGGTTTGGGAATGATGATTCCAAAGTTTGAGCAAAATATCCATGGTTTGAAAGCTGGTGATACTGCTGCTTTTGTAATTCAGCCTGAAGAAGCTTACGGTGAAAAGCAAGATGATGCTATCGCACAATTGCCAATCGATATGTTTGCAGAATCTGGAGTTCCGCCAATCGGAGCTATTTTACCTTTATCTGATAACCAAGGAAATAATTTCCAGGCTTTTGTAGTAGAAGTTACTCCGGAAGTTGTTGTGGCAGATCTTAACCATCCAATGGCTGGAAAAGTTTTAGATTTCCAGGTGGAAATTTTAAACACTCGTCCTGCAACAGAAGAGGAGTTGTCTCACGGTCACGCTCATGGAATTGACGGAAACGAGGCTCACTAAGAAATATTTAGAATAAAATATGAATGTCCGGTTTTTTAATCGGACATTTTTTGTTTTTTACCACAAAAGTCACAAAAGAATATCCTAAACTTTTTAAGTCTAATTATTTTGAAAACATAAGAACAAAAAAGAGGAGTAATTAATTATTTGTAGAAAGCTTTTTTGCTCTTTTAGACATTTTTTAGAACTTAAATTTGCAAATTCATTAGTCTATAAATTCTCCCGAAACATAATACCATCTGTTTTGAATCATTTTAAATGTAGATAATTCGTGATGCATTTGTTTTTCGCCGTTTTCATCGGTGTAATATGCCTTGAATTCTACTTTATTCATTGAAGGTTTATTTACAATTTCAAGTTTTGTCCATTCATTGATTTCTCCCCATTCCTGCAAATCTTTTGTATTGTGGAATTGCCTTTTGCTGGGAGAAGTCGTTTCCATTAAGTATTTTCCATTCGGAATGGCAAATGCAGAAAATCTTGAGCGCATCAAAGCTTCGGCAGTTGGAGCATTTTTTTCTCCGGTATGGTAAGGTTTGCAACATTCTTCGTATGTTTTTCCGGAGCAGCAAGGACAGTTCATTCTTTTATTTTTTGATGTACAAAAGTCGCAAAAGTTTTGGAATGTAGGTTTAAAATTTAATTTTCATTTAATTCATTAAAAAGCAGGGAGATTATTAAATAATAATTAAAATAAGATGAAGTTTATAAAACTTATTTTGTTCTTAGAGAGATATTAATATTTTTGTGATACTTTACAAGTATAAATACTTTATCGATGAAAAAAAATATCTTCTTTTTACTTTTCGGATTTTTCAATGTATTCTCGGCGCAAAATGGTTATGAAATCAGCATCAAAACCAAAGGTATTGCGAAAGATGTAATGTATCTTAAAATATTTAACGGGACGGTTTCAGATTCTTATGCGGTAGATTCTGCAAAGATTAGTGACAAAACACCGGTTGCAAAATTTGTTCAAAAACAGAAAGTTTTAGGAGGAATCTATAAATTGGAACTAAAATCTAATAAATCTGCCTTAAATATTTTGGTCAACAATGGTGCGAAAATATCATTTAACCTAGAAGGAAGTGAACTTTTAGGACTTATGCCTGAACAGGAACCTAATATTGGTTTTCTCACTTTTGAAAGACAATCGGGAAACATCGAAAAAAAATTAGAGCTTTTAAAAGCTGTTCAAAAAAAATATCCGAGTCCTACGCTTGATCTTTATACCAAACTCGAAGAAAAAAGAAATATAAAACTTCCGGAAAATTTAGAAGAAAGGAAAAAATTACAGGCCAGTTTTCTTGCAGATATAGATCTTAATGAAAGACGAATTCAGATACTTCCGAACTCGTATCAGTTTTTGTTTAAATACATTAATATTCTTCCGATTGATAACGAAAACTATAAAATCGGCGTAGATCGACTTCTGAAAGGACAAAACTTTGATTCTAAAAATTATCTGTTTTATCTGAAATGGATTTTTAAAAATCTTGAATATTATAGTCAGAAAGGGATGAACGATGCTTATAAATATACGTTCAATACTTATTTGAATGATATGAAGTGCGTCAATAAAAATGAGACGTTTTACAAAAGTATTGCCGCAAAACTTTCTGCTTTGGAAGCTGTACCAATAGGAAGTACCATTGCAAATACCGAGATGCAAAAATTAGATAAAACAATGATAAGCCTTTCTGATATTTATGCGAAATCGAAATATACATTCGTCATGTTTTACGATCCGGAATGTGTGCATTGTCAGGAAGAAACGCCCGGAATTGCAACTTATATAGCAAGTCTTAAAAATTCTGGTGTAGATATCCAATCGGTTTCTTATCTTAATACACCCGATGATAAAAAATGGGCAACTTTTGTAAAAGAAAAAGGCTTGGAAAGCTGGATCAATGTGAAGAGTAAAAATAACGACCGCACTTATGTGGAAAAACTGGAAATCTCTTCTAACCCGAATTTTTTATTATTAGATTCTCAAGGGAAAGTTTTATTGAAAAAATATAACCAACAGGAAATTGCTAAAATTCTTATGTCGGCACAATAATAAATAGATTCTAGATATTATAAAAAAGCATCCAATTTGGATGCTTTTTTAAGTTTATTTAATAAAACCTCTGTTTCTCAACAACGGCTTAATATCCGGATCGTGTCCTGTGAAATCTCTAAATGCCTGATTAAGATCTACAGAATTTCCTACAGAAAGAATGTATTTTCTGAAACGGTCACCATTTTCTCTTGTAAGACCGCCATTATTTTTAATCCATTCCCATGCGTCATTATCTAAAGTTTCAGACCATAAATAAGCGTAATATCCTGCAGAATAACCACCGCCCCAAATGTGTGCAAAATAAGGAGTATGATATCTCGGAGGAACAGTAGCTAAAGTAAATCCGTGATTATTTAACGATTGTTTTTCAAAATCTAAAACCGGAAGCAATTGACTTTCATTGGTCACAGAATGCCAATCCATATCCAAAGCTGCTGCAGAAACCAATTCGGTCGTCATATAACCTTGGTTAAATGTTGATGCTTTTTTAATTTTATCAACCAAAGCTTGTGGAATAGGTTGTTTTGTTTCGTAATGAAGAGCATAATTTTTCAAAACTACCGGATCTAAAGCCCAATGTTCGTTGATTTGAGATGGGAATTCTACGAAATCTCTCGGTACACTTGTTCCTGAAAGTGAAGGATATTTCTGGCTTGCAAACATTCCGTGGATAGAGTGACCAAACTCATGGAAAATTGTTGAAACATCATCATAACTGATTAAAGAAGGTTTTCCCGGAGCCGGTTTCTGATAATTATAACAGTTTACAATCACAGGTTTTGTTCCCAATAAATACGATTGCTCAACGTAGTTGCTCATCCAGGCTCCACCGCTTTTAGAATCTCTTGTGTAGAAATCAAGATAATAGATTGCGATAGATTTTCCGTCATGATCGAAAACTTCATAAGTTACCACATCAGGATGATAAACAGGAAGATCTGTTCTTTTTTTGAATGTTAATCCATAAAATTTTTCGGCAGCGAAGAAAACTCCTTTTTCCAAAACGGTTGTAATTTCAAAATATGGCTTGATTTGGTTTTCATCTAAATCAAATTTTGCTTTTCTTACCTGTTCAGCGTAAAAATTCCAATCCCAAGGTTCTACTTTGAAACCTCCTTTTTGCTGATCAATAAGATCTTGAATATCTTTTGCTTCACGTTTTGCTGTTTCTACCGCAGGATTTGCAACTTGATTCATCAGCTTTACTGCAGCTTCAGGGTTTTTAGCCATTTGATCTTGCAATTTCCATTCTGCGAAACTTTTTTTGCCTAAGATCTGAGCTTTTTTTAGTCTTAATTTGGCTAATTTTTCAATTGTTTCTCTCGTGTCATTGGCATCACCTTTTTCAGCTCTTTGCCAAGATGCTTTGAACAATTTTTCTCTTGTTGCTCTGTTGGTAAGATTTTGCAAAAGAGGTTGCTGAGTAGTGTTTTGTAAAGCTAAAAGATATTTTCCGGGTTGTCCTGCAGTTTTTGCATCGCTTGCTGCAGCTTCAATTTCGTCTGTTGAAAGTCCGTCTAATTCTTTAGCATCAGAAAAGAAAACGCCACCTTGCTTTCTTGCTTCCAATAATTTGTTGGAATACTGAGTAGAAAGTGATGCCAATTCCTGATTTACTTGCTTTAATTTTTCTTTGTCAGCAGAAGAAAGATTAGCTCCTGCGATTTCAAAATTCTGTTTGTAAAACTGCAGTAATCTTTTGCTTTCAGAATCTAAACTGTTTTCTGTGATCGATTTTATTCTTTTATACAGATTTTCATTCAGGTACATTTTATCAGAATGAGCTGCAAATATCGGAGCATATTCTTCGTCCAAAGCCTGCAAAGTAGGATTGGTATTTGCGCTTGTAAGATTTGAAAATGTAATTGTGGTTCTTTTTAGAACTTCGCCACTTTTTTCTAATGCAACAATGGTGTTTTCAAAAGTTGCCGCTTCGCTATTGTTGGCGATTTTCAGAATTTCAGCATCGTGCTGTTTTAATCCAAATTGAAATGCTGGTTTGAAATGTTCGTTTTTAATTTTATCAAACTCGGGAGTTTCATACTGAAGTTTGCTTTTCTTCATAAAAGGATTTGAAGAAAGCGAAGCATCAGGAACAGGCATTTCCTGTTTTATGTCGTTTGTTTTCATTGTGGTACAAGAGTAATTGAATGCCAAAGCAGAAATTAACAATGCTGATGAAATGTGTTTCATGGGCAGATATTTATTATTTTAAAAGTCATATAGAATCTCTTTTGATTTTAAAAATTGTTTTTATTGTCAATTGTAAGAGATTTTATAATTTAGTTGTTATTAAAGTATAAAGATATTAAAAACTAAACTTCTAAACATTAAAACATGAAATCGCTATGATTTTTCACACTCAAACACTGGTGAAGATGACGCGATTGAATATGTTCATTAAAAAAAATAAAATATTTAACTATGAAATATACAGCAATTTTACTTCTTTCAGGATTAGTGATTTTCACTTCTTGCAAAAAAAATGAGAACAAAGAAGGCAAATCAACTTGGTTACCCGACGTTACTAATAAAGATCACGGATCTCTAAAACAAAAAGAATTTAAAGGTGATTTTAATGAAATTGAGGTTTCTCAGGCTATTGAAGCAGAGATTATTAAATCTGATGTTGAAAGAGTAGTGATTTCTGCACCTGCAAATATTATTGACGAAGTTTTGGTGGACAACAGTGGCGACGAACTTCATATTCACTACAAAACAGGAGTACGTGTAATGAATACCAATAATGTGAAAGCTAAAATTTATGCTAAAGATTTTAAAAAACTTGAAGCAAACTCTGCTGCCATCATTATTGTAAGAGATCAGTTCACTCAGGAGAAAACGGATGTTGAGATTTCAAGTGCAGCTCATATTTCAGGGAAACTTGAAGCCAACGATCTGGATATTGATGCAGGAAGCAGCGCTACTTTCAAAGGGCAAATCTGGGCGGTAAACCTTAATATTGAAGCTTCTTCTGCAGCAGATGTTACAATATCCGGAAAAACCAAAAATGCAAATCTTACTTCATCTTCAGGAAGCGGTATTTCTGCAAAGGATGTGGTTGCTGAAAATGTGAAAGCTGAAGCTTCAAGCGGAGCAAGTGTAGAAATCGGTGTTTCTTCAAAATTTGAAGGTCATGCATCTTCAGGCGGAAGTGTAAAAGGAATTAAAAAAGGAAATGTAACTACCGTAACCAAAGAAGAAAGCAGCGGTGGAAGTGTAGATATTCAATAATTTATTCTTGGGTCTCTTCATCATCATCGTCTGTAGATGAGGTTTCCCAATCTTTATTTTCAAAATTTAAATTATCATAAGCCAACAACTCCTCCTCTCGCTGGAGGAGTTCTTTTGTGGTAAAAAGACGCATATCTTCATCATCTTTTGATTTTGCCAGTTTTCGGATTGATGCTTTGTCGATTGCCATAAATCTTTGCCCAAGACGACGTGCTGCATACTTTCGCATTCCGGTTTCCTGTAAAACATCTACTGCCATTTCTACTGCGGTTCCCAAAGTTTCACGATAAATATTATCAATTCCTTTGTCTAAATACTCGTATGCATCGATCCTGTTTTTAGCACGAACAAATATTTTCACATTAGGATATTGCTCACGAACCAATTCTGCAACAAATCTATTGTCGTCGGGATCGTCAAGACATAAAACCAAAATTTCCGCTTCTTCAATTCCTGCAGCTCTCAAAACGGGAATTCTTGTAGCATCTCCGTAATAGACTTTAAAACCATAACTTCTTAGTAATTTCACTCTATCAGAATCCCTGTCGAGAACGGTTGCTGAGATTTTATTGGCTTTAAGGAGTCTTCCTACAGTGCTTCCAAAATGTCCGAAGCCTACAATGATGATTTTTTTCTGAGAAATATTGCCGTCAAGAATATCAAAATCTGATTTTACTTCCGGAATTTCTTTGATGAATTTAGGAGTAATCAGTCTGTCATTAATAATTAAAAGAATAGGGGTTATGCACATTGTAATGGCGGTGATTGCCATCATTTGAGCATTCATTTCCGCATTGAATAGATAAAGATCAGAAGCGTAATTGATCAAGACAAAAGCAAATTCTCCGACCTGAGAAAGTGCAAAAGCATAGAATAAACTTTGTGGGGTATCAATTTTAAAGAATTTTCCGATCGCAAAAAGAACAAAAAATTTCACGGCTAAAACCACAAAAACAGTGCTGAAAATGAAAACAGGATCCTGAGCAATGACGTTAAAATTCATCGTAGAACCTACACTTACAAAAAATACTGCGAGAAGAAGTCCTTTAAACGGATCGATGTGTGCTTCCAATTCGTGGCGGAATTCACTGTTTGCCAACATGACGCCTGCTAAAAAGGCTCCTAAAGCGGGAGACAATCCGATGGCAACCATTAATTCTGAAACTCCTATCACCAAAAATAAGGAAGAAGCGGTTAATAATTCCGTCATTCCTGCTTTTGAAACGTATCTCAAAAAGGGTACAAAAACATATCGTCCCAATAGAATTAGAATAACAACACCGAAAATTACGGTTCCTGCCTGAAGCCATTCCGGAAGTTTCTGAATTAAAATCTGAACCTCATTATCATGATGTCTTGCTTTGTAATTCGCAATGATAGGTAAAATCGCCAAAATAGGGATGACGGCAATATCCTGAAATAAAAGCGTGGAAAAAGATGCTTCACCTGCGGTGGTTTTAAGATTATTTTTTTCCTGTAAAGTCTGTAAAACAATTGCTGTTGATGATAATGCAAAACACATCGCAATCGTAATGGCTCTGTCGATTTTCCATCCTGCTAAAAAAAAGATCAGGAAAAGTAGCGAAATGGTAAGAGTCATCTGAGTAAGACCGAGACCGACAATTTTCTTTCGCATTTCCCAGAATTTCCTGGGTTCCAATTCTAGTCCAACCAAAAATAGAAGCATGATAACCCCAAATTCACTGGCGTGCATAATTCCGTCGACATCACGTCCTGTTAGTTTTAAAACATACGGTCCGATGATAATTCCACCTAAAATATAACCGATCACTGAGCTTAAACCTAATTTTCTTGCGAGCGGAACCATAATAATGGCAACGCCCAAAAAGAGTAAGGTGTTCATCGCTAAGCTAGATTCCATATTATTGATTTAGGGTTTCTACAAATTTCTTTTTCTGTAAAATGATTTCTTTTTTTGATAGTTTATTGGCTTCATAAACGATGGTAATATCTTTGATATTAGCATTAAAAACTTTTAAAGAAACAATTAATCCGCTGATCATTTCTTCGATAGTATATTTGTAAGTCCCTTCTTTTGAAAAAGATTTTTCTTTTCCACCGGTTGTTACAACGATATAAACTTCTTTGTTTTCAAGCGGGTTGTTTTCGCCTTCTTTAATCCAGTTCCTGTCAAACACCTCATCAATCCACAATTTTAACAACGGTGGAATTCCGAACCAAATAATAGGAAACTGAAAAATAAATCGGTCATAATTCTGAAGCCTTTTCCGTTCTCTGAAAGCCGCAATATGAAAGTCGGGATATTCTTCGTACAAATCACGAAGGGTAAAATGCTGATGACGAACATAGAAATTAATTAACTCTACATTAGAATTTGAATGTTCCAGATAAGGATGGGCAAAAACCACCAGCGTTTTTTTCATAGACCCCGTTTTCAGTAAATATAATGAAAATTCAGAAAAATTTGAAAATTTATGGTAGGTTTAATGAAATTTTAATCAGGTGAAATATTACTTTTCTAAAGGTAAGGTCGTCTTTGTATCATACCGAATTACAAATGTATTGTACGGAGGACTACATGCTATCTCGATAAATCCTCCTCCATATTCATCTTTAAGTTTCATCTGAAAATGTTTTTCAACCTTTGGAATATTTTTATAAGGCGATTTGTCAAACAGACTTGAATCTTTTGCGAAAGGAATTAACAGCTTTTGCAAACTGTCAAATTCTTTATACTTATCTTCAGTGTTATTAAATTCTATTAACTGTGTAACTGAAAAGGTTTTGTCATTCGGTACAAGTGAGACATATAATTTTTTAATTTCACTTTTAAAATACGGATTTTTTTCTCCGCTTGATTCATATGCTGTAAAAGGCTCAAATTCTTTTGGAACGTTTGTATATTTTAATTCCTTAAAATTCAAAGAGGAATTGTTGAGTACAGATTTATAACCGTTTTGTAATTCGGAATTAAAGAATATAGAATTTAAAACCGGAATTTCTTTTTGTTTTTTACATGAAATTATTGTGAAAAATATAACAATAACAAGAACTGCTTTTTTCAAAATTTTAAAGTTTAATTGTAAGGAATTACCATCCACCAGAAGCTCCGCCACCGCCAAAACTTCCGCCGCCGCCGAATCCTCCAAAACCGCCACCGCCTCGAGAACTTCCGCCACCGAATCCGCCTCCAAAACTTCCAGGGAAAGGGAATGGAAAAAATCCGCCTGGATAATTTCTTCGCCCTCTTCGACTTATCGTAATGTCGCCATCATCATCGTTTCCGCCGCCTCGATTTCCAAAAAAGATAGCGAGAATAATGAAAATAACGAAAGCAATAACGAGTAGTTTTGTAACACTTACATCTCCAGATTTATTCTTGGTGGCAATTGGTTTAAACTTTCCCTGAATCGCTTCCATGATAGCATTGGTTCCGCCATTAATACCTTCATACCATTTTCCCTGTCTGAAATTGGGGGTAACGATATAGTCTAAAATCTGTCCGGCAACTGAAGCAGTTAAATATTGTTCAACTGCTCTTCCTTGCTGAATCGACATCGTTCGGTCGTCTTTAGCAATCAGAAAAACAACTCCGTTGTCTACATCTTTCTGGCCGATTCCCCATTTTTCGCCAAACATCGTCGCCAAATAATTAACATCTTCGCCTTTTGTAGATGGAATGATAATAATTTCGATTTCCGTTGAGGTAGAATCTGCGAATTTAATTAGCTTATTATTCAGTTCATTTTTTTCCTGTGTTGTAAGCAGATTTGCCTCGTCATAAACAGGGTATAGAACTGCAGGTTTTTCAGGAATAGTGTACTGTGCTGATAAAAAACCATAACAGCAGACTAAGATGAACGTGAAAAATAGTTTAAGAGAATGTAATCTCATTGGGTAATTCGTTGTGATTTTCTCCTTTTATTGGAAAATGTTTTTTTAATTCTAAACCGGTTTCAAGAATTCCGCTTTTTAAAGCCTGATAAAAATGACCTTTTGAAAATTCTGACGTAATATAATCGTGCAGATGATCCCAATAAGACTGATGTACTTTTTCGTGAATTCCGGTGTCACCAATAATCGTTAAATATTTTTTCTCAAAATTAACATGAAAAAGAACCGCATTTTTTTCTGCGGTTTTATCTTTACAAAGTTCTTTAAACACCTCAAAAGCAGTTTCTGCAATCTGATGATCTGTTGTAGAATCAATATGTACACGAATTTCTCCGGTAGAATGTTGCTCTGCCGACTGAATCGCTTCTACCAAAGAATCTATTTGCTGATTTGTGAGAAAACGGTTCATTATTCTGTAAATACGCTTGGTGCATTTTCTGCTCCAGCTTGTGCTTTAAATAAAGGTTTTTCTTTGAAATTGGTAAAGTTTGCCAAGATATTATTAGGAAACTGTTTGATCGAAATATTATAATCTCTTGCAGCATCGTTGTAATAAACGGTTTCGGTTCTAATGCTGTTTTCTATAGCAATATATTCTCTTTGAAAATTGATGTATTGCTGATCTGCTTTCAGATTAGGATAAGATTCTACAACCGCCATTAATCGGCTTAATGCTCCAGATAATTCTCCTTGCGCAGCCTGAAATTTAGCCATATCTTCTTCCGTAAGATTAGACGGATTGATATTGATAGAGGTTGCTTTTGAACGAGCTTCCACAACTTTTGTTAATGTTTCCTGCTCAAATTTTGAATATGATTTTACCGTTCTTTCCAAATTAGGAATTAAGTTGGCTCTTTTCTGATAGACAGTTTGTACGTTAGACCATTTTGCATCAACTTTCTGTTCCTGTGCTACAAAATTATTGTATCCGTTTTTCCCCCAGAAAAAAAGTACTCCAACGATGATAAGAAGAGCAATGCCGATGGTTCCGGCGCTCAGACAACCTTTATTTTTCATATGTGAATTTTTAATAGTTTACGAAACTGCATTTTTTTAAGTTTTTTTAAAACAGCGATTTCAAAAATTTAAATTTTAATTATTTTTTGTGCTAACCAAATATACAAATTAAGTGCTAATTTTGCAGAAAATTTATTGAATGACAACAATTGTGGTGGCAATGGGAGAAAAAAACGAGATTGGTTCTGGTAATCAGTTATTGTGGCACCTTCCGAAAGATTTAAAACATTTTAAAGACTTAACTTCGGGACACCCGATTATTATGGGAAGAAAAACGTATGAAAGCATAGGAAAAGCACTTCCCAACCGTACCAATATTGTTGTTTCAAGAAAGAAAAACTGGTTTCAGGAAGGGGTTTTAATTGTTGGAAGCCTTAAAGAAGCTGTGAAATTTGCAAAAAAAATTGACGAAAACATCTTCATCATCGGTGGCGGAAATGTTTATGAACAAACCATGGAAATTGCAGACCGTCTTGAAGTAACTTTGGTAAAAGCAAATTTGGAAGCCGATACTTATTTTCCAAAAATCAACGAAAAGATTTGGAAAAAAACAGGAGAAATCTGTCACGAAAAAGATGAAAAAAATCAATACGATTTCTGCTTTCAGACTTATGAAAAGGTTAATGGTTAATAGTTGTTGGTTGATCGTTTTTTAATGTGTGAAAATTTAATTAGAAACCATCTTCTATCAACTAAAAACTAACAACCAAATTTCCTATCTTTGCACTTCTAAAATTTAATAATGAATAAGTACATAAAAATCATAGTTGCAGCACTTCTGATTATTGGAGGTCTTTATATGATGTTTTTTACAAGAAATTTAGGCTGGGGAATTGTAATTTTCCTTTTGGCTGCATTGCCAATTTTCTTATTTTTTAAGAATGAAAATATTCTTTTAGCTTTTTGGCAGTTGAGAAAACAAGACATGATTAAAGCTTCAAAGTTTTTAAATAATATTAAAGATTATAAAACTGAACTTCATAAAAACCAATACGGATATTATCATTATTTACAAGGTTTGGTTTTAGCTCAGGAACATCCTACACAAGTAGAACCTTTGATGAAAAAAGCTTTGGATTATGGTTTGAATATGAAACATGACCGTGCAATGGCAACGCTTAATTTGGCAGCCGGAGCAATTTCTAAAGGAAGAAGACAGGAAGGACAAAAACTTTTGGAAGAAGCAAAAAGATTAGATTCTGCAGGAATGATGGCCGATCAGATCAAAATGCTGAAAGACCAGCTGAAAATGCCAACCATGCAAAAGCATATGCACAATCCTAATATGAGAAATAGAGGGAAGTTTTAATAACATATAAAATAATAAAAAATGCACTAATTGATTTTAGTGCGCATTTTTTATTTTCTGGACGGAGGTGGAGGAGGAGGTTCTGGCGTTTCAAAGAATTTGTCATTGGGATAAAGTTTTTTTCTAATTAAAGAGAGTTTGTCCAATTTCGTGAACTTATCACCTAAACCGTCATCATTGAAATATTGTCTTTGATTTTTATTAGGATAATAAACTGTTACCAAGGGTGAAACATATTCCCGATTAGCTCTATTTTCGGTTTTTAAATATTTAAAATAATTTTCAAAAGAAAGAGAATTGTTGAGCTTAAAAGGATAAATGATTTTGGGTAAAGTTTGTTGCTGCTTTTCAAATGAACTTATCTCGGAATGGGTTTCTAAATATAAGGTGTCATTTTCTTTCACGAAATTATATCTCTCAGATGCAGCATACATACATGCTGAAAGATTAACATAAACCTCCAAGGTATCTCCATTTTCCATTTTTTCTGAAAATTGATAGAGGTCTTTTTCCAAGTCGAACTTACTTTCATTATTACAAGAAAATAGTATGGATAAAGCTAATAAAAAGGTTGCTTTTTTCACAAAGTTTACATTTCAGCATCATTATTGTAACCATAAAATTTAGGCATTTGCCAATGATATTTTACAGCTAATGTTCTAATGGCAACAATCAATAAAATTGTAAAAATCTGAATAATTGTATAAGACAGACCTGTGAAAGTAGTCAATAACAAGAATATCGCTCCACCAATAATACAGGCGCTTGCATAAATTTCTTTTCGAAAAATTAAAGGAATTCTATTGAGTAAAATATCCCGGATAATTCCGCCGAAACAACCGGTAATAGTTCCAAGTCCGATACAGATTAAAGGATGAATGTCTGCGTTTAAACCTTTCTGAACTCCGATGATGGTAAATAATCCCAATCCGAAGCTATCGAAAATAAATAAAGTCACTTTAAAGTTTTTCTCGATTGATTTAAAAACCATCGAAAAAATAGAGGTTATTAAAATCACGCCACACATCAAAAGATCGTGCATCCAAAAAACAGGAATGTCGAGCAATAAATCTCTCACTGTTCCTCCACCAACAGATGTTACGAAGGCAATAATCAAAACTCCGAACGGATCAAGTCTTTTCTGCATTGCTGCAAAACTTCCCGACATCGAAAACGATATCGTACCAAGAATTTCTATTGCAAAATTGATTTGTTCGTGCATCTTTGATAAATGATTTTAGATAAATGATAAAAGATTGAATGTCTGAAATCATTAATCTCTTACCATCTATCATTTATTTTTCTACTCTTACCGCTTCAGGAACCAAAAGTTCATATTCGCCACCGTGGTTTATGATTTCTCTTACGATGCTGCTGCTGATAAATGATTTTCCTGATGAAGTCAAGAGGAAAACAGTTTCGAGTTTTTTATGAGCCAAGGTTCTGTTGGTATGAGCAATTGCCTTTTCAAATTCGAAATCGGCAGGATTTCTTAAGCCTCTTAAAATAAACTGAGCATTTTTTTCAAAGCAATAATCAACGGTTAAGCCTTCAAAATGATCAACTTCCACATTGGGAAATTCGGCTACCGAATTTTGTATGAATTCCATTCTTTTTTCAAGCGGAAACATATATTTCTTCTGAGAATTCTGACCAATAGCGATAATTACTTTGTCGAAAAGCGCAGCTGCTCTTTCGATAATATCATAATGTCCTAAAGTAATCGGATCAAAAGACCCCGGAAAAACAGCAATTTTCATGCGCAAATAAAGTTATAAGTTATGGGTTATCAATTATGAGTTGTTTTTACTCTAATTTCTAACTTCTAATATCTAGTTTCTCTTTTGTAAAGCTTTCTCAACCTCGTTTCCACAAAGATCTTTGATTGAAATTCCATAAATTTTTGCCTGTTGAGGAAGAATGCTTGCCGGAGAAAACCCTGGGTTGGTATTCATTTCAAGCATGTAAGGAATTCCACCCATTAAAATAAATTCACTCCTCGAAAAACCACTCATTCCAAGAGAATTGTAAGCTCTTTTTGCAATTTCTTCCACTCTTTTTGTGGTTTCGGCATCTATTCTTGCCGGAGTAATTTCTTCTGAAGCGCCTTCGTATTTGGCTTCGTAATCGAAAAATTCGTTTGTAGGAACAATTTCTGTAATTCCTAAAACGATGGTTTCACCTTTAAAATCAATCACTCCCACAGAAACTTCCATTCCATCAAGGAAACTTTCAATTAAAATTTCATCATCTTCTTTAAAAGCGATTTCGGTTGCAGTGATGAGTTCAGATTTGTCTTTTACTTTAGAAATTCCCAGTGAAGAACCCGACTGATTAGGTTTTACAAATACAGGAAGTCCTAATTCATTAATAATTTTGTCAACATTAATATCTTCTCCTTTTCTTAAATAAACACTTTTTGCAGAAGGAATTCCATATTTTGAAAGTACCGCTAAAGTATCTTTTTTATTGAAGGTTAATGCGCTTTGGTAGAAATCGCAACCGGTATATTTCTGTCCTATAGCATCCCAATACGCCTGAAGAATTCCGTTTTCACCCGGAGTTCCGTGGATGATATTGAAGCATGCATCAAATTTCAGAACTTCATTATTATCTAAAGTGACTGAAAAATCACCTTTGTTGATGGGTTTTTTATTTTCATTTTCATCCAGAAAATACCATTCTTCTTTCAGAATAACCACTTTATAGACATGATAAAGGTCTCTGTCTAAAGAATCATATATTAACTGGCCACTTTTCAGAGAAACTTTATATTCGTCAGAATAGCCTCCCATAACTACGGCAACGTGTTTTTTGCTCATATCCATATTATCAATAAAGGCAAATTTAAACATTTTATATATTGAAATAAATGAATTTTGATTTTTTTGAAAGCAAAAATGAAATCTGCTAAATAAAAACTTCAATATAAAATTATTAATTATCTTTGTCGTTATTATTAAAGTATTTTTAAGTATGCTTAAATCACTTTTCAACTGGAAAGTTTTACTCAATTTATTAGTAGCCATCGGTATTTTCGTAGGATTGGTATGGCTTACTTTCCGTTGGTTGGAGTACCACACCAATCATGGGCAGGAAATTCCTGTTCCTAATGTTGTCAACAAATCAGTGCACGACGCTGTAAAAATATTAGAAGATGCAGGACTCGACTATGAAGTTGATAGTGCAGCTTACAACCCTAAATACAGACCGCTTCAGGTTTTAAAGGTTTATCCTTCTCCTGGATCCCGTGTAAAAGACGGAAGAGCGATTCAGCTGATGGTTAATCCTAAAAGCTGGGCTCCGGTTGCTGTTCCTGATGTTATCAATAAATATTCAGGATTGGCTTTCCAAAGATTGGAACAGGTAGGCTTGAAGGTTAATGATACTATTTATGAACCGAGCATTCAGAAAGATGCTGTTTTAAGAATTTTATTTAAAGGAAATTCTATAAAACCGGGAACTAAAATTCCAAGATTCTCAGTGATTGATGTTGTGGTAGGATCTGGTCCTATGCGAAATATTGCCATTCCAAATGTTGTGGGATTAACGGTGAAAGAAGCGAAAGCTTTGATTGCAAGAAATCTTTTTGAAGTTGGTCTTGTAGATCATGAAGATGGTGGAAATGATGATTCAGATATTGTGTACTACCAAGATCCGGCATCGGGAGATGCGCGAGATCAGGGAATGCAGATTGATCTTTGGGCAAGTAAAAAAACACCTGCCGAACTACGTGGGAAAATAGAAATACTTAATTCTACTTACCGTATGAGAGTAGATACTACTTTGCCTCCGGTAAGATATGACGAAGTTCCTAATTTCCAGGATCCACCACCGATCAATGATCCGGTTCCGGCTCCTGCACCTCAGAAAAAGGAAACTCCAAAAACTGAGACGCCAAAAGCAAATGGAACTTCAACAAAACCTGCAACTACAGGTGATAAACCAAAATCTGGTGCATCGACGACAACTCCTGCAACAGAAAAGCCTAAAGCTAAAAAGGTAATTATATAAATTGATTTTTAATTTAAAATAAAAAAAGGCTTCAACTTTAATTATGTTGAAGCCTTTTATATAGATAAAGCAATGACAGAAGATAACGAGGATTTTTTAGACGAAGAATTTTTAGATGCCAATAACAGTGTTGACATTGATGATGAAAATAAAGGTCTTTATGAGCATCTTAATATTACAGTTGATGGCAATCAGGAACCTTTAAGAATAGATAAGTTTTTATTTAACTTCAGGCAAAATTCTTCAAGAAATAAAATTTCGCAGACTTGCCGTGCCGGAAATGTCGTGGTTAACGGAAATCCTGTAAAGCAGAATTATAGAGTAAAACCGGGAGATCAGATTTCTGTTTTACTAACGCATCCACCTCGTGAAAACGTTATTGTTCCGCAAGATATTCCTATTAATATAGTCTATGAAGATGACGATTTGATTGTTGTAGACAAAGAACCTGGAATGGTGGTTCACCCAGGATTTGGAAACTGGGATAAAACTTTGGTGAATGCTTTGGCTTTTCATTTCCAGAAAAATGGCCAGAAATCAGATTTAGACAGAGTAGGTTTGGTTCACAGAATAGATAAAGATACATCTGGACTTTTGGTAATTGCCAAAACTGAGTATGCTTTAAGCTTTCTTGCCAAACAATTTTTTGAAAGAAAAACGAAGCGTCTGTATTGGGCTTTTGTCTGGGGTAATGTGAAGGCCGATGAAGGTACCATTACGGGGCACATCGGAAGGCATCCTAAAAACAGAATGCAGATGTACACTTATGTTGATGGAAGCCAAGGAAAGCATGCCGTTACCCATTATAAAGTTTTAGAGCGTTTCAAATATATGACTTGGGTAGAATGTAAGCTTGAGACCGGAAGAACGCATCAAATCAGAGCACATTTTAAACATATCGGTCATACATTGTTTAATGACGAGAGATATGAAGGAAATGTTGCTTTGAGAGGAGTTAATCTTCCTAAGTATAAGCACTTTATAAAAAATGTGTTCGATGTTTTACCTAGACATGCACTTCACGCCCATACTTTAGGGTTTATACATCCAACCACGAAAAAGGAATTGTATTTTGAGAGCCCAATGCCTCAAGATATGGCGGATGCTGTAAAAAAATGGAGAAATTATTTAGAAAACTAAAAATATATTGAGATTTTTTTTATATTTGTTGAATTGAAATCAAGATTTGTTATGAGAAAACTATATGCTATCGTATGTTTAGCTCTTTTGTCGAATGCATACAAAGCACAAGAATCACTACCATACTATCAACAATATCTTTTGGATGGTGAGTTCCTGTTCAACCCTGCACAATACGGTAAAACAGACTACGTACAACTTAACCTAAACTATCAACAACAATTTTCAAAATTCAGCGAGTCTCCAAACGTGCAGTCTGTAGGGATTAACGCGAATATTTTTGACAGAGTAGGAGCGGGTATTTCCGTTTTTAGAGATAGCAACGGTCCTATTTCAGCTGGAGGTATTACAGCTGGTGCATCTTATTTCATCCCACTAAGTAGTGAAGGGGAGAGAAAAGATCAGTTTTCTTTTGGTACAAGTGTTAACTTCTACAATATGAATTTTGATTACTCAAAAATCAATACTGAAGACGGTTACGACCCATTATTGCAAGGTAATGAAAGTAATATCTTTATGGCATATGCAAACTTCGGTTTAGCAGCTACTTATAGAGGGATTTTCGGGGGTGTTTCCGTAAATGATATCGCATTAAGCAATGATGAATCTATTGTAAACAATTATGAACCTTCTCCAATCAAGTTTTTCTTAAACTTAGGTTACGACTGGAAGATTGCAGACAATATTGCAATTACTCCTTCAGTTTTGGTAAATTTAAATACCAATTCTACAAGAATGACAGACTTCAACTTGATGGCTACATTCTCTAACGATATCAACGCATTCTCTTTTGGGGTGAGCTACAGAGCTGTTCAAAACAGATTTGATAATCAGGAACTAAGTGTTTCTCCAGTGGTAAAAGTAAGATTCAACAAATTTATGATTGGTGCTACTTACAACCTTGGAATGTCTGATATTCAGACTTATGGAGGAAACAGCTTCATGCTTGGAGTTGGTTATAACTTCGATAACTTTATTAATCATAGAGGATTTAGATATTAATCAATTTAATTTAAATAAATTTGAGCTCTGAAATTTTTCAGGGCTTTTTTTATGATTTACATTCACATCCCTTTCTGCAAACAGAAATGCAGCTATTGCAATTTTCATTTTTCCACTTCTTTGAATTTTAAAGATGAAATGCTGGATGCGATGAAAAAGGAAATTTTCCTTAGAAAAGACGAACTTCAGAATAAAAATTTGCAGTCTCTCTATTTTGGCGGAGGAACTCCTTCTGTACTTTCTGCAGATGAAATTAAATCTTTAATTGATGAGGTTTTAAAACATTTCAATTTTAATAATGATATCGAAATTACTTTAGAAGCCAATCCCGATGATCTGAATTCTCAGTTTTTAAAAGGATTATCAGATTCTCCGGTTAATCGTTTGTCTATCGGAACTCAAAGTTTTTTTGATGAAGATTTAAAACTGATGAATCGTGCACATAACGCATCTGAAGCAGAAGGTTCAATTAAAAGAGCGCAGGATTTCGGATTTGAAAATTTAAGTATTGATTTAATTTACGGTTCGCCAACTTCCAATCTGGAAATCTGGAAGGAAAATTTAAATAAAACCATTGCGCTTGAAATTCCACATATTTCGTCTTATGCTTTAACGGTTGAGCCGAAAACAGCTTTAGAGAACTGGGTTTCGAAAGGAAAAGTTGCAAACCCTAAAGAAGAAGAGCAAAACCGTGAGTTTTATTACATGGTTGATTTTCTGAAAGATCATGGTTTTGATCATTATGAAGTTTCCAATTTTGCCAAAGAAGGGTTTTATTCAAGACACAATTCTGCGTATTGGAAATATCAGGAATACTTGGGAATTGGCCCTTCCGCACATTCTTACAACGGAAATGATGTGCGAAGCTGGAATGTTGCCAACAACCAACAGTACATCAAGAAATTAAATTCAAATATTTTAGCCAAAGAAACCGAAATTCTTTCTCAACAGGATCAGTTTAATGAGATGATTATGATTGGTTTAAGGACGATTTGGGGAGTGGATTTAGAAAGTTTAAACCAAAAGTTTTCTGAAAATATTTTAGATAAATTTAATAAAGAAATTCAGCATAAAATAGAAGAAGGTATTTTAAAAATTGAAAATAATCACCTTATAATTCCTAAAAAACATTGGTTTATGGCAGACGGAATTGCCTCTGATTTATTTATTGTCTAGGCTGGAAGTCTGAAGCTTGAGGTTGGAAGATGTGTTTGTGAAAAACTTCCAACATCCGACTTCCATCATCCAACAATTTCACTATTTTTGTATTAAATTTCACATCGTTTGAAAACTAAAAAACAAAACTATTCGCATCTTTCGTCAAAACAACCTATCGGAATTTTCGATAGTGGAGTGGGAGGTTTAACGGTTGCCAAAGAAATAAAAAGACTTCTTCCGAATGAAGATCTTATTTATTTTGGAGACACCAAACATCTTCCTTATGGTGAAAAATCTAAAGAAGCGATTATAGAATATTCTACGAAAATTTCTAATTTCCTGTTAGAGCAAAACTGCAAAGCGATTGTGATTGCCTGTAATACGGCTACAGCAAATGCTTTGAAGGAAGTGATGCTGTCGGTTGCCGGGAAAGTTCCCGTAATTGACGTTATTAATCCTGTTGCCGAGAAAGTTGCCTATGAAATTCATAATAATGTGGGGGTTATTGCAACGAAAGCAACGGTGAATTCTGGTTTGTACAAGAAAAGCATCCGTAAGCATAATAAGTTTATTAAAGTTGATGAATTGGCGACTCCGCTTTTGGTTCCTGCGATTGAAGAAGGTTTTAAAAATCATCCGATCACACATTCTATTATTTATAATTATCTTAGTAATACTAAATTGAAGAATATTGAAACGTTGATTTTGGGTTGTACGCATTATCCGCTTTTGATCGACGAGATCAAACAATATTACGGAAACCGCGTTCGTGTGATTGATTCACCGAATATTGTAGCCAATCATTTGACGATTATTCTAGATAAATATCATCTTTTGAATGATAATAATCCGAAGCCGAATTACAAATTTTACCTTTCGGATATTACCAAGAATTTCGAAAAAATCTCCAAGAAATTCTTTGGCAAGACCATCGATTTAGAATTGAAAGTATTATAAAATAAAAAAAGACTCTTTATGAGTCTTTTTTTATTCTGTTACATCGCTGTTTTCGGTTTCTGCTTCCATTTCAGTTTCCTGATAAGGCTCGTAAAAACTAAAGCTTACATTTCCGTATTTTCTGGTGAATTTATAATTCGGATGATCAAGCTTTAATCTGCTTTGATGTTCCACAATTAAAACTCCATTAGGTTTCAGATATTTATTTTTTAAAACTAAAGAAAGCAATTCGTGATACTTTTTTTCCTCAGTTTCAAAAGGAGCATCAGCAAAAACGATTTCGTAAGATTTATTATTTCTGAATTTTTTAAGCCAGTCAAAAACATCGCCTCTTTGCGTATTTACCTGCAAACTCATATCCAGTTCTGAAGCGGTAGCATTGATGAAAGACGTATGTTTTGGGTTCATTTCAACCGAAGTCACATCTTGGCAACCTCTTGAAGCAAATTCAAAAGTAATAGAACCAATTCCTGCAAAAAGATCAAGAACGGAAATCGACTGCATGTCATAAGTGTTTTCCAAAATACTGAAAAGTGCTTCTTTAGCAAAATCGGTTGTTGGTCTTACGTCAAAGTTTTTGGGAGCGGCTATTTTTTTTGCTTTCCATTTACCGGAAATTATTCTGTACATTTTTGTTAGGTTTTAGATGGTAGGTGAAAGGGAGCAGTAGAAACTAAATCCTAAAATCTGCATCCTGCAACCTAATTAAGGATAAAATTCTTATTCGGGATATTATCAAAAACAACTTTCAGATTTTTTACAAATTTCTGAAGTTCAGAGATAAATGTTTCGTTTTCTGTGGTTTCACCATACACGTAAAAATAAGTGTCGTTTATTCCAAAACCAATTTTACTTAAAGTGAACATCACAAAATAAAGAAAATCTACTTCCGAATTAACATCCAGGTTGTTATATAAGATGATTTTTTTATTTGAAATCGCAAAAAACTCACATTGGTTATGATAAAGATTGATGTGAATTTCTTTATTATTCTTATTGTTGATTGAGTTTAAAAATTTCTCTCCCGAAAAATTAAATTTTACCGGAACTGAAATGTCTTTTATTTTATTATAAAATTCTTTTGGAAAAGTATAATAAAACTGTAGCTTAAACTTTTTGTTGACAGAAAGCATCAGTTCTGTATTTTCTTTATCAACAGGTGCGTTGAAGGCGATCAAATCATATCCCGAGTCGTGATCTTCAAAACCTTCGGGCATTAAAGTAAAATGATTCAGCGCAGAAACTACAGAAATTTCGTCATATCTCTGTTTTAGCAATGCTTCTTCTAGTTTTCCGGAGATGAAATCCTTTGGCGATTCTTCGTCTACGAAATAAGACTTTTCCTCCAAAACACTTTTGTTTTTGATGATTTGGTAGATCAGTCCGTCTTTGGTAAAAAGTAAATTTAGTACGTTCATATTACAATTGTTGCAAATTTAGTGAAATTCTACCATTACCGCACCCGATTGATGATGAAGTATTTCCTTATTGTAAAAATCCAGACCTGTTTGGCTTTCAAGAACATCAAAAACCATTCTCTGTAAAGTTCCGTCGCCGATTCCATGTACAATTTCAAGTCTTTTTAAATGATTTTTTCTACAGAAATTAATCGTTTGAATCAATTTTTCCTTTTGCAGAAACAACCTTTCGAAACTATCGTAATCATGAGGATTTTTAACTAAGTTTTCAAAATGAAGATCTAAAATTAAAGGATTTTTATCATGCTTTTTAGAAACTACTTTTTTAGGTTCTGCTTTTTTTATGATTTTAATATTTTCATAAATTTCAGCATCTTTCGGAACCAGTTTTTCTTTCGGATATTGATAAGTAAAACCGTATTCGTCTTTAAAAACCACAATATTTCCATTCACCGAAGTAATCACTCCGCTTAAATCTTCATCTACTACCGAAACTTTATTGCCAATTTTCATATGTTTTAAACACTAATCTGCACAAATTTTTAGCACGAGTTTTCACAATTTTCTAGTGTTGTTAGTGAAAACATTCGTGATATTTGTGTTTTTAAATTAAACTTTTGGTCCTAATTCAATCACAGCCAAATCTTTTATTTCTTCTCCATCAATTACAAACTGCATCATCGTTCTCATTTTATGCCAACCTTGTTTTCCGCACGCTCCAGGATTTAGATGTAATAATTTATTTTTATCATCATACATCGCCTTCAGAATATGAGAATGCCCTGAAATAAATAGTTTCGGAGCTTTTTCTGAAATCTCTTTCTTGGCTAAAGGAGTATATTTTCCGGGATAACCACCAATATGAATCATTAAAACCTCTACATTTTCACAAAAAAAGCGATTTACTTCAGGAAATTCAGTTCGTATTTTCGCATTGTCAATATTTCCCCAAACTCCTTTTAAAGGTTTAATTTTTTCAAGCTGTTCGATAATTTCAAAGCTTCCAAAATCTCCACAATGCCAAATTTCATCGGCCTGTTTTGCGTAATCTAAAATTCGGTCATCAATATAAGAGTGAGAATCGGAGAGGAGAAGGATTTTGGTCATTTATCTTATTGTTCTTTCAGTAATGTTTTGGTCATATTTCTCTTTGAAGATGGCAAGACGATCCGGATTCAATTCTCCATCATTTGTAAGTACTTTTTCTTTCAAAAGCCATTTTATAAGTTTTTCCATAGACTTTTTAGAATTCATAAAACTTGCAATTTTATAAAAATCATTAGACTCTACTTTTACTTTTTCGGTCAGAAAATTCAGTACATAATAATCATCATCTTGATACCTTGATGTTTCATTATCCATTTGTCTGTAAAGCAATATTTCATCGTCACTTTTCAGATTGTAAAATGAATATTCAACCATGTTGATTTTTTCTGCTTTCAAAATTTGTTTTCCATCAAGCAAAACTTTATCATCTTTAATCTCGACTTCCTGAGTAAAGTAAAAATTAAAGCTCAATACTAACAATGAGAATGTCAATAATTTTTTTGTAATCATTTTAATGGTTTTTTTTGCAAATATAAAAATGCTAATTGTTATAATCAGATTTTTTATAGAAGCAATTTATTTTTATTAAATTTTAAGTATTGATGAAATGGGAATTTAATTCTGCTGAATTGATTAAATTTGGGGAAATTTAAAAATAATGAAGCATAACTTATCTTTATTCTTTCTTTTAGTTTCTTTTATCTCTTTTGCGCAGGTTGAAGAAAAAAAATTAGACGAACTCATTCAGAATACTTTAAAAACTTTCGATGTTCCGGGAATGTCTGTTGGTGTTATCAAAGATGGAAAAATGATTTACTCTAAAGGTTTTGGAGTACGTTCGTTAACCACAAAACAACCGATGGATGATACAACTTTGGTGGGTATTGCTTCTAATTCTAAGGCTTTCACTTGTGTTGCTTTGGCGATTTTGGCAGACGAAGGAAAACTGAACTGGGACGATAAAGTTTCAAAATACATTCCTGAATTTCAAATGTATGATTCATATGTTTCTCAAAATGTAACGATTAAAGATTTGATAACCCACAGAGCCGGTTTAGGTTTGGGACAAGGAGATTTGATGTTTTTTCCTGAAGGTGGAAATCTTACGGTGAACGATATTGTACACAATGTAAGATATTTAAAACCTGAAAATCCTTTCAGAACGACTTTAGATTATAATAACATTATGTTTATTGTTGCCGGAGAAGTTATTCACAGAGTTTCCGGTTTGAGCTGGGTAGATTTTATCGAACAGAGAATTATGAAACCTGTCGGAATGAATTCAAGTTTCGGAAGTTACAACAGAGCAAAAGCTGTTGCTAATAAAATTGATGCACACGCTCCTGTTGATGGAAAAGCAATTGCAGTTCCTCACGACTGGAACGAAACAGCCAATGCAGCGGGTGGAATTATGAGTAACATTAAAGACATGACGACTTGGGCAGAATTTCTTTTAAATGGATTCACAACGAAAGACGGAAAGAAATTAGTTTCAGATAAAAATATTCAACAGCTTTGGAGTTTGCAGATTCCTGACAGAGTAGCGATGAAAAATCCTTATGATACAAGTTTCTATGGATACGGTTTAGGTTGGTTCTTAAGCGATGTAAAAGGTCATAAACAAGTTCAGCATACAGGTGGATTGATTGGAACAGTAACGCAGTTTACTTTAATTCCGGATATGAAATTAGGAATTGTGGTTTTAACGAACCAACAATCTGGTGCAGCCTTCAACACGATTACAAATACGGTAAAAGATTCTTATTTAGGAATTGCGGATAGAAATTGGCTGAAAACTTATGGTGAAAGAATGCAGAAAGTGGAAGCTGAATACAATAAGCAAAAGAAAGAAGCTTTTGCAAAATCTGATGCATTTAAAAAAGATAAAAATCTTCAGCCTAAAGCAGAACAGTTTGTCGGAAAGTACAATGATGTATGGTTTGGTGATGTTGAAATTGCTCAACAGGGAAATACTTACAGGATTTTTTGTAAAAATTCTCCAAGACTGAAAGGGGAATTGCTTCCTTTTTCAAACAATACTTTTATCATCAAATGGGACGACAGAAGTTATGATGCCGATGCGTATCTTATTTTTAGCTACGATGAAAACGGGAAAGCAGAATCTGCAAAAATGAAAGCGATTTCAGATATTACAGATTTTAGTTTTGATTTTGACGATCTGGATTTGAGAAGAAAATAATATCAATCAACGAATATAAAAAGAGGCTGTTTTTGCAGCCTCTTTTTTATTAAATTATTTCTTGATAAACTTCTTAGTGATTTCTCCAGTTTTTAGAATGTAATTTCCTGAAGAAAGATGGCTTACATTGATAGAATTCCTTTCGAATGTTCCTGAATTGATGAGTCTGCCCCTCATGTCAAATATTTGATATTCTTTTGATGGAGCGTTGTAAACGTTTAGCTTGTCAATCGCAGGATTAGGATAAATTTTTATATCTTTTGGACCAATTGAGCTGAACTCTGAAACAGAAAGATTTGCTAGATCTACTTTAAATATAGCATTGGCAAAAAAATCTGTAATATACATGATGTTATCGTGCATTAATAATCCTGAAGGATAATCTAATAAGCTAGACGTTACAGCATCAGAAACTGTTGGGTTCAAAACAGAAGTGCTGATTTTTGAAATTTTTGAAGCTCCTGCTTCCGCTATAAATAATTGCTTTCCATTTGATGTAAGACCTGAAGGATAGCTCAATCCTTGAGCGACTATCACATTTGTTGCAGAACTGTTATTGAGTTCGAATCTTACAAGCCTTCCGGCAAATCTTTCGGTAATGTAAAGTTGGCTACCAACTACCTCAATCTCAAAAGGACTTGAAACATAAGTAACATCTATTAATTGAGGTGAAGTTTGAGTAACATCTATTTTGGCAACTTTATTATCTCCTTCCAATGCTACATATAAATCATTTCCGATAAACTCAAGACCTATCGGGCTGTTTACATTAGATATTACGATTTCGGGAACCGGATTTGGATTTGTTAAATTTACTTTGGAAATTTTGTTACCTCCGAATTCTGAAATATAGAGCATGTTATCTTTTATTGCTAATCCGTAAGGTCTGTTTACTCCCGTTGCTACATCAATTGGAGGAGTATTTGGATTGGTAAGATCAAACTTCACAACTTTATCTGAATAATAGTAACCAACATACAAATCGTTACCATCCGTAATCATCGGGTTAGGTGTTGTTAAATTGTCTTGAAATACGCTTATTGAGGTTTGTGAATAAGTTTTGCTTCCTAATAATAGAAAGAAAGTGACCAATAAATAAATTTGTCTGTGCATAATAATAGGATTTTAAATTGTACTTTATTTAGAATAAATAAAATTTAGACAAACTTAATTGTTTTATTCGCAACCGGAAAATGTGCAGTCGGTTGCATTCAAAGAAAGAGAAATAACAAAATAATAATATTGTTATTAATCAGTTTTTATAAATAAACTCAAATGATTTTGGGTTGCCATCCAATTTTCAGAATAGAAAATCTAAGTGTGATAAAAACTATTTTAAAACTTTAAAATCAGCTTCTGCTCTTGAAAATTCTCGATTAAGACCTTGATTTTCGAAGAAATCTCTTAACTCAATCAAACGTTTTTGATTATTATATTTTAAACTTGAATTCAGCTTTTGTTGGCAAAGAGAGCAGGCTCTTGCAAAATGCGAATCTGTCTCGGTAAGATTATTTGTTCCATTCATTACGCAATTTGCATTCAGGCAATGGCTTATTCCAAACATATGACCAATTTCATGTGAACTTATTTTCAGTAATCTTTCGAGACTTTTATTAAAGTTTGCTTCTGTCAAATTTCAATCATAAAATCTGAACATCGAGGTAACGCCAACTCCATTTTCATAGGAAGCAAGCCCGAAAACATAATTCCATTCAGGTCTTGGGAAAAGGTCTTTTTCAGTGATTCCCATCAGAACAACTGCATCTTTAGGTTTTTTCTTTACTAAAATGCTGTCAAGAATATAACTGGCTAAAACCTGTTCCTGATTATTGCTTCTAATTCTTATGGCAAATTTTGGTAAAATAGTATTGGATAAAGTAGGGAGAATCTTAGTTTCCAGTTGAAAGTATGTGGCTAAATATTGTTTTGTGAGCTCAATTTGTTTCTTCTGTAGAATATTAAATTCACCTATTGGCTGAAGGTAAATCGTATTCTTTCCTTCTTCCGGTTTTATTTTTTTTAATTTTTGAAAGTCTTGAAATGTCTGAAAACTTTCTTTTTTATTGTATCTCCATTCTTCTGGTGTAGGATTTTTTAATGCTTCGTCATTAAATGCAATCTTTTCAAAATAAGATAATTCTTTCTTTTGACATGAAAAAAGAAAGATGAGAAGAGGTAAATAAATTAAACTTAAATATGAATTAAATTTTCCCGGGCTCATAAAAGAAAAGAAGCTTTTTAATGGCTCCGTCAAACTGCGACCAAGAATCACAATCAATTTGAAAGCCTGCAACACCACAAGTCGGAAAATGGAAAACATCCTCAGAAATAGAATTGGCAAAATTGGAAATGCCATTATTGTGGGAGAAAAACGCAACAGAATTCAAATCATCATTTAAATCATAAATGACAGAGTGAAAATTACTTTCAGAAGGATTGTAAAGTTTTTCGTCGGTTCCAAAAGTTAGATTATAGGTTTGATTAAAAATTTTGCAGGTAGATAAAGCTCTTACTGCAGGGCTGGAAATAAAATAATCAATACCGATGCTGTTGTTTTTCAGAAATTTAGACATTTTAAGGGCATCTAGCAAACCTTTGTCTGCCAAAGGTCTGTCGAAGTCGCTAGTTTCTTCAGGCCAGTCACTTTTTGCATGTCTTACGAGGATGAGTTGCTTCATAGTCTTGAGTTTGGATAAGATAAAATTAAACAAAAATTAACGGATAAAAAACATGATTTATAAAAAAAACTGTGTTAGGAATATAATGAGTAAAATTTCTTAAATTTGCAGACTTATGGGACAGATCATTGCTATAGACTACGGAAAAGCACGTTGTGGCGTTGCAGCAACCGATGATATGAAGATTATTGCAAGTGGTCTTGATACTGTGGAAACACGTTTTCTGATGGATTTTTTGAAAAAATACGTCGTTGAAAACCGTGTGGAAGAAGTGGTAGTAGGTCTGCCAACAGACTTGAAGGGAAATGTTTCAGAAGTGGAAACCGATATTTTAGGGTTTATAGAAAACTTTAAAAAAGAATTTCCACAGATTGAAGTTCATCGTTTTGATGAAAGATTTACTTCAAAAATGGCTTCGTTTTTTATTTCGCAAAGTGGAAAAAATAAAAAACAAAGACAACAAAAAGGATTAATAGATAAAGTAAGTGCAACCATCATATTGCAGAATTTTTTAGAACAAAAAACAAGATGATTTTACCAATAAGAGCTTTTGGAGATCCTGTTTTAAGAAAAACGGGAAAAGAGATAGATAAAAATTATCCGGATCTGCAACAACTGATCGATAATATGTTTGAAACCATGTACGAGGCAAACGGTATTGGTTTGGCGGCACCTCAGATTGGTTTAGATCTCAGATTGTTTATCGTAGATGTTACGCCTTTGGCAGAAGATGAAGATTACGAAGATATTGCTGAAGAGCTGAAAGACTTTAAAAAAGTTTTCATCAATGCTCAAATTCTTGAAGAATCTGGCGAAGAATGGAAGTTTAACGAAGGTTGTCTTTCGATTCCGGATGTAAGAGAAGATGTGAAAAGAAAAAGTACCATCCTGATCGAATATTATGACGAAAATTTTGTGAAGCATACCGAAACTTTTTCCGATATTAGAGCCCGCGTAATTCAGCACGAATATGATCATATTGAAGGGACCCTTTTCACCGATCACTTAAGTGCTTTGAAGAAAAAGCTGGTAAAAGGAAAACTTACAAAGATCACTCAGGGAGAAGTATCTATTGGTTACAAAATGAGATTTCCAAAATAATTTAAACTAAGAAATATATTATTATAAAAAGCGTTATAGCTTTTACTGAAATTAAAAAAATAAAATTATGCTGTTAGAAAAAATAATTTCAATCTCTGGGAAACCAGGTCTTTACAAATTGGTATCGCAGTTGAAAAACGGATTCATCATTGAAGAAGTTACTACCAAAAAGAAAGTGAGCATCGGTAATTCAAGCCAAGTAAGCTTGTTAGATAATATCGCAATGTTTACTTTTGATAAAGAAGTTCCTTTGTTTGAGGTTTTTGAAAATATTGCTAAAAATTACGATTACAAAGAAACGATCAATCACAAATCTTCAGAAGCTGAATTGGCTGAATTTATGGTTGCATCTCTTCCAAACTACGATACAGATAGAGTTTACAATTCTGATATTAAGAAATTGGCTCAGTGGTACAACATCCTTCACAAAGCGGGATACATCACTCCTGAAAGTTTTGTAAAAGCAGAAGCAGAAACTGTAGAAGGTGAGGCGAGTGTTGAAAAAGAAGCTCCAAAAAAGGCAGCTCCAAAAGCAGACAAACCTGCAACACCAAAAGTAAAAGCAAGTACAGGAGCTAAAGCAGCTACGAAAAGTACACACAGAAAAATGGGATAATTTAGTTTATCTTAATGAATACAAAACCTTGTCAGCAATGATGAGGTTTTTTGTTTTATGGCGACTAAAATTGACTTAGGAAAATGGAGCGTTAAGAAAATTAAAAGTTATTCCGTTAAAAAATTCCCACTGTTTGAAGCGCGACACAACTATTGAATCAAAAAACAATTCACAACTCGCGCAAGTTTTGGGGATTTTAGGAATAACTTTTAATTTTTAGCGGAAGTTTCCAAGTCTTGAACTTTTGGTTCTTTTGTTTCAAGACAAAAGAACTAATAAAGATTTACCTTAAATTTGCATTAATTTCAATCTCAATTATGAATACCAGACAGGAAAAACTCGAAGCTTTCGGAAGACTTTTAGATATTATGGATGACCTTCGTGAAAAATGTCCGTGGGATCAGAAACAGACTTTACAAACATTGCGTCACCTTACTTTGGAAGAAACGTACGAACTTTCTGATGCTCTTTTGCAGGAAGATCTTACCGAAATTAAAAAAGAACTTGGCGATGTGCTTCTGCATTTGGTTTTTTATGCTAAAATAGGTTCAGAAAAAGAAAGTTTTGATATTGCTGATGTGATCAACTCGTTAAACGAAAAACTTATTTTCCGTCATCCTCATATTTATGGAGATACCGAAGTGAAAGATGAAGAAGAAGTAAAGCAAAATTGGGAAAAACTGAAACTGAAAGAAGGCAACAAATCTATTCTGGGTGGCGTTCCTAAAGGATTGCCAAGTATGGTAAAAGCATATAGAATTCAGGATAAAGTAAAAGGAATTGGCTTTGAATTTCATGATGCTGAAGATGCCTGGAAAAAAGTAGATGAAGAGATCAACGAGTTTCATGCAGAAACCGATTCAGACAAAAAAGAGCAGGAATTAGGCGATGTATTTTTCTCATTGATTAATTATGCAAGAATTTCAGGTTTAAATCCTGATTCGGCTTTAGAAAGAACCAATCTGAAATTTATTTCAAGATTTCAGAAAATGGAACAGCTTGCAACTGAGGCAGATTTAAAATTAGGAGAAATGTCTCTTGAAGAAATGGATATTCTCTGGGAAAAAGCAAAACGTTCAGAATAAAATGAAAGTCGACCACCCTGTAAGAAACCGTTTTCAATATCTTATTGAAATGAAGAAAACTGAGCGAAAATGGCATTTCCCGTTTCTTGCTGCATTGTGCATTGGTATTCCGCTTTTGCTAGGCTGGTTTTCAGGGAAACCGAATTACGGAAGTCTTTCGAGTTTGGGAGCGTTAACGATATTGTATTTTACAACGGCTCCAATAAGTCAGCGAATGATTCATTTGGCGGTTTGTGCTTTCGGGATTATATTTTCGTTTACCATCAGTCTTTTTTTTAGTTTTAATATTTATACAGCGGCATTATCTTTCGGAATTGTCTCTTTTCTATCACATTTTATAACCTCTTATTTTAAGATTCCACCGCCGGGAAATTTTTTCTTTATTATGTTGGCGGCGATGGCAAGTACCTATCAGTTTGATTTGGAACTAATTCCTATAAGAGTTGGTTTGGTGACAATGGGCGCTATTTTGTCTTGTTCATTGGCTTTTCTTTATTCAGTTTTTATTGAAAAAAGAGAAGTGGTAAATGTTCCCCGAAGAGTTTTTAAGAAAAAAAGATATACGAAATTTGTTGAAAGTACAATCATAGGTTTAATTATGATGCTGACTTTAATTGTCGGGCATCTTTTAAAGTTTCAAAATACGTATTGGATTTCTATTTCTACCGCTGCCATTATTCAGGGACGAAATTTCGAACATGTGCGACAAAGAAATATGCACCGTATTTTCGGAACTTTCATTGGTTTGGGTTTAGCATGGCTGATTCTGCTTTTTGACTCCGAAAAAATTGTAATGATAGGAATTATTGTAGTTTTACAGTTCGTTGTTGAGTTGATGATCGTAAGAAATTATGGTTTTGCCGTTATCTTTATTACGCCGCTTACTTTGCTTTTAATAGAAGCGGGAAGTACTGTTCATCATGAGGTTGAAAATTTAATGGAAGCAAGATTACTCGACACTATTATTGGAAGTTTAATGGGATTGGTTGCAGGTTTTTTTCTTCATCACCAACAAATGATCAATCAATTGGAGAAAAATATCAGATATTCTTTCTTTCAGTTTAAAAAATTAAAAAAATAAAATTATGCGCATTCTCGTTGTATTTGCTGTTATGCTAATGAGCTGCAATCCGAAAGCTCAGGATTCGGTAACAAAATCGCAGGAAGATTTGAAAACAGAATTTTCACTCCCTAAAAAATTGAAAGAAGTTTCAGGAATTGCTCTTTCTCAAGACCAGAAAACCATTTGGGCAATTGAAGATGCCGGAAATAAAAATGTAGTTTACGGGCTCAACAGACAAGGCGAGTTAGTTAATGATGTTCTTGTAGAAAATGCTGAAAATAACGACTGGGAAGATATCACAAAAGATGCTGCCGGAAATATTTACATCGGGGATTTTGGAAATAATGAAAACGACAGACAGAATCTTTCCATTTTAAAGTTAGATTTAAAAAATGATTCTCAGAAATCGACAAAGGTTATTCAGACGACGAAATTCCATTATGAAGGGCAGACTGAATTTCCTCCCAAAAAATCTAATTTACTGTACGATTGCGAAGCTTTTGTAGAAAAAGATGGAAGATTTTATTTATTTACAAAAAACAGAAGTAAAGGTTTTGACGGAACTTTTCTTGTTTTCCAGATTCCAAATAAAGAAGGTGATTTTGAAGCAAAATTAATTGGAAAACTAAAGCTTGAAGGAGGTTACAGTGATGCTGCCATTACATCAGCTGCGATTAATTCTAAAAATGAAATTGTGCTTTTAACGCATAAAAACATTCACGTAATTTCAGGATTTACAGCCAATGATTTTAATTCAGCTAAAATTCAGAAACTCCCTTTAAACCACAATTCACAAAAAGAAGCAGTCGTTTTCGTTGATGATAAAACTTTGCTGATTGCTGACGAAAAAGATAAAAAAGAAGGTGGGAATGTATATCAGTTTTCTCTTAAATAAATTATTTTTATTTTAAAAACGCTGGAAAAGATTGAACTCCTACGGAGTTCTAATTTTAGAATCGTGGTATTATTCTACAAAGGTATGGCTCCTCCGGAGCCATTTTAAAAAGTAAACTAATCGCAAAATAAAACCCAAAGAAAGCTCTGTGGGTTTTATTTTTTTGTTTCAAGACAAAAGAAAGAGTTTTTGCATTTGAGATTCTTCACTCCGCTTTGCTCCATTCAGAATGACAAACCTTTCTTTTTAAATTTTCAGTTTAATAAAACGGTCAATAACCGTTAAAAACTCAAACCTACACCACCGGAAATTCTTCCGCCATCTTCACCGGTAAAGTAATCGATTCTCGCAGAAAAAGTTTCGAGAATATTCATCCAAAATCCTCCACCAACACCTTGATGCCATTTGTCTGATTGTTCATTATCAATCCACACTCTTCCCACATCATAACCAACCAGAATTCCCATATTGACAGGAACGATATTGTTTTTCACACGACCAAAATCCCAACGGATTTCAGAGTTGTTGACAAAATATGATTTCCCGGCAAATCTTTCATTTCTGTAAGCACGCATTGCGTTGTTTCCACCGATGGCTGCAGCCTGATAAAACTCAAAATTATTGTTGTTGATAATCATGGCATTGGAAGAGTTGGCAAAAACAAATCTTCCTTGTTTATCGATTCTGCGGAACAGGTTTAGGGTTCCTTTAAAAGAGGCAAAGTTTTGGTTAAATTCTGAAAGATTGGCTTTCCAGCCTGCATTTAAAATCATTTCCAAACCTAAAGTAGGGAAGGCGTTATTATCAAAATTTTTAAAACTGAAAGTATAATTAGCTCCCGCAAATTGTTGTCCGTTAAAAACTTCAGGATTCACTTCTGGCGAAGCAGCAACAAAACGATCTTCATTCAACTGCACTTTAGAATGCTCAAAATTTAACTGGAACTGATGCTTCAGATTCAGCCAGCTTGTTTTTGAGATCGATGGAGCAAATTTAAACTGAGAAATTCGTACTCTGTTAAAGTCTTTACTCACTTCATCTTTTTCATATACCGTTTCATTACCCAAACCAAAGAATGTTCTCGCAAAAAATGGAGTAGTGTAGGTTGCATCAATTCCGGCATCCCATCCTGCAATCGCTTTTTTGAAGGTTCCTTTGTAGCCAACATTAAATCCACCAGTTAAAGTATAATAATTGGCGCTTATACTGTGTTTCTGAGTAAAACGATCACGAATAAAATTATTGACTGTATAATTAGCTACAATTCCCAAAATTACACCGTCATCGGGGTTGTAATTGGCCATTGGATAACCTGCAAAGAAATTGAATTTAGGATGCTTCCAATTATACGTATTTATGTCATAATCATCACTGATGTGTTTTGCTGCTCCTTTGGTTTCGTACGTATTTTTCTGAGATTTAAAATCATAAATCTTTACGTTTCTTCCGTTGGATACATTGTATACATCGTGATTATAACCACCAATCAGTCTGATGTTTGTTTTAGATTTTCCGTCGCCTGAAACTTCATAGATATCATCATCATCCAATCCGTAGATCCAAAGTTCTCTGGTCTTTTTTCCGTCGTAAGATTTTTCAAAAACCAATTCTTCGGTTTTATCTTTATTAATTTTAAATTGTTTTACATCAATTGAGTTTTCATTTTTAACGATCACAAATTTGTCTTTGTCTAAAGTTCCTACCAACGGAACTTTTTCCTGAAGAATGTGATAATATTCTACAGCATTAATCTCAATTTTTTCTTTTCTGAGTTTTAATTTTCTCTGAATATCAGCAATTGTTTCATCCTGAACTTCTTTCGGAAGGTTTTTAAAAGCAACATCAATATCGGCATCTGTAAGATTTTGCTGAATAAATTTTGCCTGTTCGCTCCAGTTTTGCTCTGTAGAACCTTTCAGGAAAATTAAATCCAAAGGATAAGGTTCCATATTTACCCAACGCACATTTTTTATTTCATCTTTAAAAGATTTCATGTGGCGAATCATCGGGATGTTCATAATAAAGGTAAACGCAGCGCCATCGTAGGTACTGAAAGCCTGATCTCTGTCTCGTGGAATAGGTTTATAAATAACTTTATTTCCTGTTTTATATTCTGCCCATTTCCACTGATCTTCATGTCTATCCCAATCGCCGATCAGCATATCAAAAATTCTTGCTCTGATGTATAAATCCTGATCAACAGAATATTTGCTGTCTTTTCGCATATTTTTCAGAACATCCGATGTTGAAAGAATATCAGTAGCATTATCAAGCGACTGTAAGGTTTTAGGATCAGAAGAAAAACGCTCTTCAATCATGTATAATTCATCCCCATAATTTTTGTTGTAGCGACCCAAAGATTTTTGTTTTGGAATATAAAATAACTCAGGATTACTGTGAAAAATCCCCAGTTTATCGATCATATTATTAATTGCAAATCCGGTAAAAGGATGATTGGTTGTGTAAAAATCGAGTAAGAACCTTTCAGGGAAAGTATTATTTAATTCGTTTCCGAAATCATTTTTCTTAAAAGCCTGAGCATTGAGAAAACGAACCGCACTTTTTTTGATTCCGCGCATTACAAATTCCTGTCCGTCATTGGTTTTCAGACGAAGACTGTTTGACTGGTTTCCGCCACCTTCTCTGAAAGGAGAATAACCGGGATTCATATCAGAAAGATCTTTCGTTTTTGCTTCAATCGGAAGTGCATAATATTTTCTGTAATGATCTCCCCAAAGCCAGCGGTAAATCCTCCCTTTTTTAGTAAGCTTTTCAGCGTAAACTGTTGAAGTGTAGGTTGCCGGAAGCGAGCTTGGGAAATTATTTTCAAATACTTGAGGTTGAGGAATTACTGAAATTTGCGTCAGTTTTTTAAGCTCATTATTTTTTGTTGAAAAATATTCTACATCTGAACTCAAATCTTTTCTGAGATTTAAAACAGCAAAACCGCTTCCACCGTAAGAAAAATCGGTTTTATTAACAATCGTGGCGGGATCAGTTTTTGAACCAGCTCCGCTGATGATTTGTCTGATATTGTTATCGGCATGATATTGTAGATTATGATCGTGTCCTGAAACGAAAATCACATTTTCTTTATCCTGAACAATACTTTTTAATCTGTTGGCAAAATCTGCATAATGTCTGTTGTTGATGTCTTCCATGCTTGCTCCAGAAGAACTTCTCAATGTTGTAAGTACAGTGGCAACTCCCGGAATCGGAACTTTTCCATTAAATGCTGAAAGGTGAGATTTTGCAGAATTAAATCCGGCATGAACACCTGAACTGATTACCGGATGATGAAGCGCAACAATAATTCTTTTATCCTGATTTTTTGTAATTAAATCTTTGAACTCTGTATAAAAATCGTCTCTGGTTTTAATATCACACCCTTTATTGATTCCAGGATATTTATCCCAATTTATTAAAGCCCATTCAGAATCAATCACAATAAGTTTGATGTCTTTGGTTAAATTAATATCATCAATCGGACAAGAATTTTTAGGAAGAAAAGATTTTTTATTGTTCAGATACGTTTTTACAAAATCTTCCTGAGCTTTTAGACCATCCAAACCGTGATACCAATCGTGATTTCCAGGAATGACTAGCGTTTTACCTTTGAAGTTTTTGGTAATTGCCAGTTGGTTTTCCATTTTTTCTTTTGCTAAAGGATAATCTTTATCGCTTTCTTTTGGCATTCCCAAAGGATAAATATTATCTCCCAAAAAGATGAGCATCGAGTTGCTGTTGGCAGAATCTATCTTGTTCTTAAGAAAATTCAACGTTTGCTGAGCCTGAATTTCTTCTGAGTTTCCGGCATCACCTACCAGAAAAATCTGAAAATCATTATCAGTTTTC
Source organism: Chryseobacterium scophthalmum (assembly GCF_900143185.1). NCBI lineage: Bacteria > Pseudomonadati > Bacteroidota > Flavobacteriia > Flavobacteriales > Weeksellaceae > Chryseobacterium > Chryseobacterium scophthalmum. The sequence continues at coordinate 997,526 of NZ_FSRQ01000002.1, forward strand.
AGTTCAGATTTTGATACTTCATGTAAGTTTTTGCCCTTTTTTACGTTGTAGGTAGCACAAGATAAAAGAAGTCCCGAAAGGAGAAACGTTTTTCCGGCCGGTGATATTTTTTTTAAATAAGATTTAAAGGATAAATTCATACATTTACATTAAGAAAAATTCTGTGATGAGCACCTTAGACAAAGCTAAAAATTATGTTGAAAACTTATTCAAAGATAAACTATCTTCTGTTTACTTTTACCATAATTTTATTCATACCACATATGCCGTTCAGAAAGCAGATGAAATCATAAAGCATACCAATTTGTCTGAAGTTGACAGAGAAAAGGTGTTGCTTGCGTTGTGGTTTCATGATGTTGGTTTTACAGATTGCAATGCTGAAGGGCATGAGGAAAGGGGAGCCGCTATTATGAAAGATTTTCTTAAAAAAGATAATTTTTCAGAAGAATATATTAATGAAGTTTCCAGATTGATTCTTTCTACAGAAAAATACCATCAGCCTCAAGATCTTTTAGAAATGATTATGAAAGATGCAGATTTCAGTCATTTTGCAAGTCCGTTTTATAATGATTCTGCGGAAGCTTTGCGTAAAGAATGGGAACTGACAGGCGGAATGTGTTTTTCTAATGATGAATGGAATGAGATGAATGTAGATTTTCTTAAAAACAAGCATAAATATTTCACCGATTATGCCAAAGAAAACTGGGAGCCACTCAAACTGAAAAATGTAAAAAAATTGGAAAAGAAGATGGATAAAATGGACAAAGAAGAGAAACCCAAAAAAGAAAATTCAGATAAAAAAGACCAGAAATCTGACAGAAGTGTAGATACACTTTTCAGAGTTACTTTGAATAATCATACAAGACTGAGTGATATTGCAGATAGTAAAGCCAATATTTTGCTTTCGGTTAATGCAATTATTATTTCGGTTTGCCTTTCTGTTTTGGTTCCGAAATTAGATACACCAAAGAATGCGCATTTGATTATTCCTACATTTTTTCTGTTGATCTCAAGTGTTTTGACGATTATTTTTGCGATTCTTTCTACAAAACCCAATGTTACGAAGACTACTTTTACCAATCAGGATATTAAAGACCGTAAAGTAAACCTTTTGTTTTTCGGAAACTTCCATCAGATGGAATTTAATCATTATCTGAGCTCGATGCATGATCTTATTAAAGACAGAGACTATATCTACGATTCTATGGTGAAAGATCTATATTATCTTGGGAAAGTTTTAGACAGAAAATATAAGCTTCTTTCGGTTACGTATCAGATTTTTATGGCAGGAATTATAATTTCTGTACTGTCTTTTGCGTATGCTTTTCTTACGCTTTAATTTAAAAAAAACTGCATAAAACATGATTGTAAGACAGCGAACACACTGGCTGAAAATGTTATTTATATGGAGAGGTTCTGTACTAAAGAAAATCGTAGCTCAGCTTTGTATTATCACCATTTTCTCCGTAGCGGTATATTATTTTAACGGAAAAATTTACGATTATAAAGTAAAGCTCAATCCTACAGTTTTTACATTGATTGGTTTGGCTTTGGCTATTTTTATGGGCTTTTGCAATACCGCAAGTTATGACCGATTCTGGGAAGGAAGAAAACTTTGGGGATTACTGGTCATTGAAACCCGCTCTTTAACAAGACAGATTTTATCTTTTATACCAAATGTTTCAAAAGAAGAAAAACAGGAAATTGTAAAATTGATTTCTGTATTTTGCTGGTCTTTAAATTATCAGTTAAGAGATAAATCGGACATAAAACCTCTTCAAAAGCTACTTTCTGAAGAACAGTTTCATCAGATTCAGGGTAAAAAATTTATTCCAAGTATTATTTTAGGATTTATTTCAGATTGGCTGAACATTCAGAATAAAAACGGAAATATAGACACGATTGTTTTGACTTCTATGAATCATCAACTGAACCAGTTTTCTAATATTTCCGGTGGTTGCGAAAGGATTTATAATACACCGCTTCCGTTTGCTTACAGTGTTTTACTACATCGTACCGTTTATCTATACTGTTTTTGGTTACCATTCGGATTGCTCGACAGTTTAGATTGGATGATGCCTTTGATTGTACTTCTTATCAGTTATACTTTTATTGCTTTAGACGCCATTATCCAAGAAATTGGGGAACCTTTTGGTGAAGAAGAAAATGATTTGGCACTTAACAGTATTTGCAGAACGATTGAATTTTCTATTTTTGAACAGGCTGAAATTCCGCAAGGTGAATTAAAAAAGCCCGATTCTTATTTTGTAGATTGATTTACGCTAAAGAAACTCTCATTGCAAGCAACCCTGTAATTCCCTGCAGATCTTCAACTCTTAAAAGTTCAACATCAGATTTTAAAATATTTTGTTGCTGAAGTCTGTGGATGTATTGTAAATATTCACGTTGATTTTCTAAACCGAAATAAACGATGGTAATTTTTCCGGGACAGGTAATTCTTTCGTCAGAGTCTTTGATGTGCGCTTTTTCAAGTCTTTTTTTTATGATCTCAAAATTAGAATTAAATGCACCGTCTACATCAAAACGTTTTTCATCCATTCGGAAACGAATGTCTATTTTTTCATTATAAACAAAAATCAACGAAGCAATATCAAGCGAAACCGGAAGATCTTTTTTGAATAAACGGAACTCATGTTCCATCGTACAAATAGTTTCCAGCTGCCAATATCTTAATTCGTTAACCACTTTCGTAGAATAAGGCAATTCAGGAGCGATATTCGGACCTATGTAGAGATTATGTTCAACACCATCCGATTTAAATCTTTCAAAATAATGTGGGAAAATTTCCTGAGCTGCGACTTGCTTTTCGTCTAAAATATCGGCCAGTTTACGATTGAGAAGCGTAATAGAATCGTCTAAATTTTTTCTGTTGGCATAAAAAAGATCATTCTGTGTAAAAACCTGACTAAAGTAATTTTTGATTTTTTCTTTAATCGTTTCTTCACTTTTTACCTCAAGCTGACCTTGCAGATAAGGATGGATTTCTTCGCGCAAAAGCCTTTGGAAACGCTGTTCGGTGTCTGCTTTTATTTCATTATTCAATTCGTTTTCAAAAACATCCAATGCCAAAGAATATTTTTCAGCTTCTGATGAATTTAAAATGGTCATCACTTCATGAAGTCCGTCAATTTGCTGATTGAGATCTTCCAACATCAGCTTAAAACGTTTGTCTGATGAAGAGCGAATGTCTGAAAAACTAAATAAAGGAGTAAGATTTTTAAAAGAAATCTCTTTTAAAGTATATATTTTTTTAGATAAATAAGCATTAAAATAACGCTCTGCTTCATTCCTGAATTTCCAGATTACGCTGTCGTGAATCGTGGTATATTCACGTTGAATAATGGCTTCAATCTGATTATTTCTTTCATAGGTAAACCTGCTCAGAGAGAAAATAATCATGTCGGCAACAAACTCAAGCTTTTTCAGTTTCAAACCGTTCAAACTATTGGCAATAGACGAAGTAAACTCCATCATTGCCAAAAGCTCGTTGTCTTTCATAATCGGAATGACCATGAAGCTATTGATGTTATTGTCTTTCAGAATATTGAAAGTTGGCAGTTTTTTGATTTCCTCATCGAGATTATCAACATTCGAAACCACCACAGGTTTTGAATTGTAACTGATGTTTTCAAAAGCAGTTTTTCTTGCTTCTTCATCAAAGGTGTTGATCCAAAAATCAAGAAGATGATTGGTGAAAACATTCTCGTAAATAGGAAGTTTTTCGAGCCTTTTGTTTTTGATATTAAATAACATCAAACCAAAATTGAGCTCGGCAACATCAAAATAAGATTTAAATATTTCTTTTAAATTCTCATCTGGTGAAGGATTTTCCAGATCAATTTTAATCATGCTCGATTTCAAATCAGACAGTGCCACTTCCGAAGTACAGTCGATAAGAGAAATAATACTGAATCCGTTTAAAATCCATGATTCGGGCTGGAAGTATTTTTTCCAAAGCTGTACATCATCCAGATTTTCAAGCAACATATCCAAAATATCATCCGACGGAATTTTGGTTCCTTCAGCAGGATAAACATCACTGAAATCTGAGTTGACCGTAATTTTATAATGCTTCATAATTCCCTGTTTATCGGGAATATCATAATAAAATGGGATGGTAACTTTAATATCTTTTTTAAGATAAGTCTGTAAAATCAGGCAACAGCAAAAGACGTAATATTCATCATCACTGATGTCTCTGAACTCGATTTCAAAATCTTTTCCGGCATCATTTAAAATATTCTGAAATCTTTCGGTATAATTGAACGTAAGATTGGTAAGCGGAATTCCTGCAGCTTTAATTTCGTTTCTCGTCAAACCGGTAGGGAAGAGGTCTGCCAATAAAAGTCTGATGAGGTCTTTGTGCTTTTCAAACACCGAAAGATCCTGAAAACCGTCTCTTAATTCTTTGAAATTTTTAGTTTTCTCAATTAAAGATTCTGCATAATTGGCGCGATACTCTAACCGATCGTTATACCGAATGTGCTCTAACACATCCAAATATTTTTTGAACGATATAAAAACCTGAAACGGACTTTCTTTCTTGTAGAGATTTGCCAAAATGTAAGAAAAATTGTGAGGGTAAAGGTATGAAAAGTATGAGGGAATTGGGTGTTTTTGGGGTGTGATTTTTATATTGAAGTGTGGTTTTTTGTTATGATGAATATTTTTATTGTCGTTATAGAAGTGGAGGAAAGCCATATACAAAAATAGAACGCTTTTTTAACACAAAAGCCTCACATTTTGCGAGGCTTTATTTGAATTATTAGCTCAAAGTCGGGAGACTTTACGTAGCGGATATTTAATTCTCCCAAGCATTTTTATAAAATGGTGATTTTTACTTTTCGAAAAGAACTGTCCAAACACTGATAATTCTGCCGAAGCTGTCTCTATTTAAATTAACCTCTTCACTTCATCCAAACCTATTTCTCTAGCCATAGCGGTGCCAAAAGATTATTTTTCAAAATTCTTTTAATACAACTCAAATGCTAAACTATACTTTGATATTCCCAGAAATAAAATGTCCCTAAAAAGTGTCTAACTTTTTTGGGGGCAGTCCACATTTCATTATCATTTATAAATGGATGAGGTGTCAAAGAATTTGTAATATGATGAGAAATATTAATATCATAATTATCAGTTTAATCAACTAGATATATTCCTTTTTCCATCATTTTTAGCATTGGCAATCGTATAAGTTTCATCTTTATTATCTCTTACTCCAGTACTTGTAATTCCTCTTCCATTAGCATTGATAAAACGTATAGGATTATTTGCAACATACATCATAGGGTTTAAATTTGGATGGTTCTCCGCCAGCGGAGCTAGGACAACCCATCTACCAATATCCGGCATATAAAACTTGCACCAAAATCATACATTCCCGTCTCTTGGAGTTCTTTGCCGTTGTACTTACAATGAATTGCGAGGTTTTAATTATTTAATGAAAAATTCTTTTAGTTCTCCTTTTTTTATTAATTCAATATTATTAGAACTTATCATTTTATAAATATAACCAAATTGAATATCCTCATCAAATGATCCATTATTTTTGGTTTCCTTGATAAAGTTATTATTGAGAGCATTCTTCTTTTTGATAATATCATACTTTGGATTATAAGATTCTGCTATGATAATTTTATAATCTTTATATTTAAAAGCACCTAATTTACTAATCCTATCTATAGGGAAAACCTCATTCTCTTTTTCTGTAGCTAAAATGATTAATGTATCTTGTCTGGAAAAAACGTAAAAAACGTTTAATTTTTTATTATTTTCATTTAATTTATTAATGTCTTCTATTAAGGTATTATATATTTTATCAGATACGAAAATTTCATTATTGCTTTGTTGTTTACAAGAATAAAGAAATATAAGCAGCGCAAGTATAATTATTTTTTTCATTTTTCTAATGATTTAAGATTTAAATTACCATTGATAATCAGTCCTTTTTTGACAGATATATCATTTACTACTTCTCCATTTTTTATATAGCGTCTGTATTCATATACTCTTTGAGGATTTCCGTCTGAAGTGATAACAAAATGACGAGGATATTTTCCGCTTGCATTATCAAGAGAGACTGCTGCATTCATATCACCGGTATTTGGCAAAGTACCTCTCGGATGATTATGTATTTCGAAAGATAGTTTCGAAACTCCTCTATGTGAGAAAATTGGTGTGACAACGTCAGTTTGGTGTCCTGTAAAAATTGTATAGTTCATTTTAGAGCCAATCTTGTGTCCAGCGAGTCCCCATTCAACATTCGTATTATCAATTAAGAACGTATATAGAGAAGATGCAGTAGTAGAATTGTTTGTAAAGCCTCTACTTAGTCCTTTGGGAAACATCGGAGCAGTAGTGTGTGGATATTTAGCATTTTGAGGATCTTTAAAATTTAAAGATAATTCAGATATTGGTGTTGAATCTGTTGGCGCACTTTTTTTTATGACATGTGGATCAACAGAATTATCTACATTGCCTTTACTATCAGTGACAAAAAGCCTGTCATCACTCCTCTCTTCGCTTCTATCGTTAGGGTCAACCCTTTTAACCTGGCCATCCTGTAGTAACTTGTAATCCGTTAAAACACCCCTCCCGTCTGGGTCAATATTACTGATAGGATTGTTCATCACATAGTTGTAAGGTGACCAACTTGTATATTCCTCACTTAATGAATCTACGACACCCCATCGTCCAATATCCGGCATGTAGAATCTTGCACCATAATCATACATTCCCGTCTCTTGCAACTCCTTACCGTTGTACTTATACTGATAAGACTGATTTCCTGCCAAACCATTATAACCTTCATGCTTTAATCCAAAAGGATAGTAGTTGTTTTCTTCAAGAACTTCTATGCTGTTCCCATTATGGAAATAGCTTAATCTCACGTTTCCTAAATGATCACTGTAATTGTAAATATACTTATTTTTTTCAAAGTCAAAGTAGCCTTCGGACGTAGGTACAAATTTTAAAGTAATACCCGTATCGTAAGGATTTTGAGAGGTACTCATTTTTGTGTATTTCCGCTGATATTGAAAGCCTTCTAAATAATCAACTTCTGTAAAATCTTCCATATAGGGACTTATATTATCTACTCGTTTTGCATATTTTGTTCCATTAGCTTTATATTTATAAGTATGTCTTGGCCCTTCTGCATCTAAACCAGGAAGCCAACCACCACCTACAACAGCATTAACTAATGTTGGGAGGTTAAGATGATTATATTCAATTTTAGAAATATTCTTGTCCATATGATTTGTCATATTTCCATTAGTATCATAAGAAATATTATTCCGAACAGGAAAGAATGGATATCCTGAATTATTCTGGCTAACATCTTGTACAGACTCAAGCTGATTACTTTGATTACCAAATGCATATTTATACACTAAAAAATCGATACCGTTGGCAGTCGTACCATTTGATCCTGCTGTTCGCTGAAGGGTCGTGATATTACTATTAATATCGTAGGTAATTTTTTCAAAATATTCTCCGAGTGTAGGATTGGTATCCTTTTGGAAAAAACCTGCTGACAATCTGTTAAGTTTATCGTAAACATAACCATATCTTCTCAGATTACTGTTGCCGTCTGTAGACGTTTTCCAATCGGTTTCAGCAATATTGCCATTGAACTTTGGCTGTACAATTAAATTTTGGAAATTCAGATTGGGTACTGATTGACCTTCAACAGTATTATATTTAATTTTATAACCGAATAGATCTTCTGTTCCTAAATTTACTGGATCATTAATATGAGTCATCCAGCCACGGATATTATATTGATAATCTATTGTTTGAAGACCACTACCAAGTATCGTTCCTCCTACTTTTTTCTGAATGACTTGTGAGATATCGTTGTAGTCATTCTGAGCCAATATCTCTTCTGCATTGTTGTCAACTTTATGTTTGTGTACTTTGATCCTGTTCTGACTATCATATGTGAATGATTCAATAATTTCTCTCTCCGTATCACCGCTAAGTCTTTTATGACGGGTTATAACTTTTTTTGGGACACCTGAGAATTCCAATTGCGATTCGGTTTTTGTATAACCTCCCAGGTGATTGATGGAATGGCTTGATATTGCTCTGCCCTTTTTGTCATACCAGCTGTAAGTCTTAGTCCAGTTGTTATCTTCTATATTTTTGATGTAGGAAGCTAAAAGCATACCTTTAGTATTGATTTTTGCTGCAGTATTGTCTGTTATGATTTGATTCGATAGCGTATTAGTTACTGGTGGAGTACCAGATGGATAGCTATCATAATAATTAACGGATAATATGGTTTCTAAATATGGAAAATGATTATTAGAGTAGTAAACTTGCATTCCATTTTTCGTAAAGCCTACGCCATCTCGATTTTCAATAATTAAATTATTAAGAATCATATTTTGCATATCAGCTCTGTTTGATCCTCCTACAATCCCCGTCATGATTACTCTGCCAAATTTATCATATTTTGTAAAGAGCCATTTGTCGGAAGGATGCATTACTGCATCTTGTGTAAAAATTAGTCGGTCTGCTTTATCATACACCATGTACTCCCAGCCTTTTCCAGGAAGCTTTTTCTCAACAAGCCTATTTTTTCGGTCATATTTATACTGATAACAAAGATTGTTTAATGTGGTCTCCGGAAGCTGAGTACCTGAGGCTAAATTTTTGAAAAGATCCGTCCCTTTTGGGGAAATTACATAAGCAAGCTGCCCGTAATTATTATAAATATAATATGTGTCAGCGCTCTCTGTAGCAGATAATATTTTTCTTACTAATATTATCTGTCCCTCACTATTCTTAAATTCAATGCTTTGATTACCATCTTCATCAGTTACAGAATTCTTATAAAGTTGACCTGCGGTATAATCTATAGATTTTGATATGGTTGATTGGGATGTGCTATAATCAAAAGTTGCAATATATTTTTGTACCTCTCCTGTCGCATTGGCGCCATAGCTAAAATTAATAGGATTCTGCTGCCAACTATTTCCTTCATTTAGCTTAGATAAAGGCCTATCCAATGGTGAAAGTTCAAGATTAGAATGTGAATATGGATAATTATCCGAATAATAGGTATTTGCAGCAGACTTTACTGATGACTGAATATTGCCATTTAGCGTAGACATGGGAGTAGGAAGCCATGAATCTACTTGTCTACCAAAATTGTCATATTCTATATGAGTTACGATATCTTTTCCTGAAGGAGCTGAATTTACACTCACTATTTGTTTCGGTCTGCCTAATCCATCAATATACTGAACGGTACGTAACTTATCTCCTGTTCCAAGTGAGTCTAAATAAACCTTGGTTTCTATAAAGTTTTCTGATGTAGACTGTGCAGATAATATACAGCCAAACAATAAATGAATGGGGATTATTATTTTTTTCATGATCTGGTTTATTGTTTAAAGTTGTAATTATACTCTTTTAGCAAATTGCCCGAATAAGAGTTCTCGCGAACTTCTTTAAGTCTTCCTGCTGAATCATATTTATATATTTCACGAACACCTGATGGTGGAGTAATGCTCCTTACACCTATTAAAGGGTCATGACTGTATGTAGTAATCTGAAAGTCCGATAAGCTTACATCTTTTCTGAAAAGCTCCAAAGCTTGAAGGAAAGTTGTTTCATCATTCATTGGTGGAGCTTGCCCATCTGTGGCGGAGGCATTAATAAGCGTAGTAATTATGGAAGTAGGAATATCAGACAGCTTTGCTCCCGTAATTTTTGCAATAGGTAGTGTTTTGTTATATCCCCAAATAATTGTTGTAGAAATACCATCTTTTGTCGTATACTGCTGTAGATTGCCTGTATCATCATATAGATCATAAACAACTTCTTCTGTTGCGAAGTTCGTATCTGGTAAATCAATATAAGGGTGACTGGCAATAAGTTTATTCTCAGTATAGGATAATAGCTTTTTAGGTAATATACCTACATTACTGTCACTGTAATTATATAAAACCTGGCTGCGCCCTAAAAAAGTATTGTTCTTATAGGTTGTTGTTACCAAAGGAATGCTAAACATATTTTTGGCAAACATATTCATCATGAATGCATAAGGCGGTACAAATGAAGCCGCATGATTAGGAACACCATTCCAGATATCCATCAAGTATTGATAATTTGTTTTTATCTCTGTATTATCACTACTCTTAAATACTTCTCGAGACAAGCTCAGATTGGCTGGACTATCATAAAAATAGTCAGTTTCACTCTTAACCTCTGTTCCATTAAAATAATCTTTGATTATCTTCTTTTTTAAATGAGATGAGTTCATAAATTTTCTGTAACCTTGTACCCATTTACCTGTCATATGGTTAATACTGACATATTTATTATTATCATCTAAATTATTAGGATTGAAATCGATATTATCTGTGTAATCAAAATCTATGATTTTAATGGGATTTACTAAGTCTGATTCTGAGTAAGTTTTTTGACTAAGTAATTTGCCTCTTACTATACTTTTATCAATGCCATATAAATTATTGAAATTTTTATATAGATTAACTGGGGTAATATTGGCATAAGTATTAATATATTCTCTAATATTATTTGTATCAGGGATTAATTGGTCAGGATGAGTTTCATAATTTGAAAAATCAAATTCTGTATAGCCCTTACCAGGTTCTATTTCAAAAACTTTTTTATATCCTACATTATAACTATCTAAGCTGGATTGAATTATACTTGAACTTGTTCTAATGTATGTTTTGTGCCATTCAGGTCCGAAATCACCTTGTTGAGTAAATTCCCAATAGTAAATATACCTAGGCCAATGCATAAGAATTCCAGAACTTGATGTATTATTTAAAGAAGTTGTATATCTATATTGTTTTTGACTGACAAGTACTCCTTCAGAGTAATTTTTAATTTCCTTGATTCTAGCTCCTCCTGCAAAACCAACGTTATTTGTTAATGTAGGTGAAAAATTACTTGCAGAATTTCTTTCCACTCTTTTTCCATAGGATTGAATTTCGTATTCAAAAGTAGTGTATCCTTTAGTAGGATAGTTGACTTTGTTCAATAATCCTTGATTAAAATAGATTGCGCTTGGGTCTCGATATGTATTATTCAATGTATAATCTCCTGTAGTGTAATTATAATCTGTTAAAGGAGCAAGATGTGTATTCCCATCAAGCCCGTTCCAGTATCCCCAATGGTCAATTCCTTTGGTGTAATAAGGAGGCAGCGAATAAAGCGTATTATATGCAAAAGTATATTCTTGATTACTGAAGATATCTTTCACCGATTTAAGGAAAGGGCGTTTGAATTCACCCCCCAGATGATCGTAGGAAAACTGAGTTTTTTTAATTAATTTAGTATGGCTATAGGTTTCAACATTATCAATTACCCATTCATTTAGATATTTTGGGGCTGAATATCTATGCTTTATAGGATATCCTGTATTTAAATAATTGATTTTTATTTCATGATTACCATATTTTATTGAGGTTAATACCGATTTTTTTAAAACTGAAAAACTTTCTAGCGCTCCAGCAGTGCCCCCTTGGCTTCCAGAGCAGGACATGCCGGGACCTCCTGCTGCTAGACAAAACCACCAGTCATCACTTCTTGCTCCTTCCTGAAAGTAGGCTTCAATAGATAAGGCAGGATTAGTTGCTGTTCCTGATAAAATGTTTGGGTTATGGCAAAAATCATACTGTTGCTTTAAAGATCCTTCGAAATATTTGAATTCTACAGTTTTTCCACCATTATAAATAATCTTTGAAAGACTAAAAGCATTAATTGTTGGAAATCCTTTAAACCCTTCCTGAAATAAAACATTGTTATTATAATAGGAAAGTTCATACTTAGACAAATCGCCACCAAAAATATATTGATTTCCTTGCCCGTCAATAATTGTAATGATTGATACAATATCGTTTCCGCAAAAATTTGCGCCACCATATACAGCCATCTGTGATAAATCGACTGTGATATTTGGATCATCAGATTCTACTAATACCCTTCCATCATTTCCGACTACAAATTTTCCGGAAATTCCCATCATATTAAAATTAAAAATATCAGGAGTTCCTTCATATGCATTTGATGGATCTGATCCTGGTCCCATGGTCCAACCGATTGTATTGTTATTAGTGTCAATTTTTCCAGTTCCTCCATACAAATTATATGCATCTACATTTGTGGAAGAATGGGTTCTTACTCCTTTTAAAAAACCATGTACATCTCTTGGAGAACCAAAAATACCTGGAAAATTTGGATTCCCTACGTACTCATCAGGAGTACCGTTTAAAGTTCTAGTTATTCTTCCACCAGCAAGTAATGCCCAGTTCACTCCTGAAACTTCAGACTTCTTATGAGGAATAAATCCTGAAGAGTCGTATGTCAGGGTAATGGGCACACTAACACCATTCTCATCAATAGAAGTGATTGGTATTTTTAAATCGATTGCACCAGTGTAGAGATTAACAGGTACATTGCCATATTTCTCAAAAGAATAACTTTCTGGAGATTTTACCTCAGACTTTTGCATTAATTGCCTTTGTGCATTTATATTTGTAGAAATACAGAAAGTCGTTAATAATAATATTATTTTTGTCATTATGTTTTTATTTTTTAATCAATTTTGCATTAGCAGTTTTCTCAGTATCTGTTTTTATGACGATCAAATACGCTCCCTGAATCAGGTTTTGTGTATTAATCTTCGTTATTTTATTTTTGGTTTTCAAACTTTGCAATTGTCTTCCTCCCATGTCATACAACGTAATATCTGCTTCTTTGAAATCAAATCCTATTTCCACATAAGCATAATCTGAAACAGGATTCGGATAAATCTTAATATTCTGTTTTTCTATTAACTGGTCAATTTGCGAATCTGCAAGCTTTACAATCTTCCAGTTCTCTTTTCCGAGTTCTTCAGCACTTGTTCCAGCGAGCACAATAGAACCGTCTTTATTCATTTTTAGATCAGAAAGCCTTTCCTCTTTCTTTCTAGATTCTCCCTTTACATGTTTTCTCCACTGTTCGTTTCCGTCATTATCGATATACATCATCCAAAATGTTTCATCTTCCGCTTCAATCCTTCCTTCTGCCTGAGTGTAACCACCTAGTAAAACGCCTTTTGAATTTTTACCATCTCTTGTGCTAATCACATTCATCCCCATTAGGATATCACGGTTCTTAAAATTATAAGACTTTTGCCACTGTTCTTCTCCTTTTGTGTTTAAAGAAATCAGCCAGATATCTGTTCCTTCTTCAATTCCAACGGTTTTATTTCCTGATTTATCAGATCTCGATTCTCCACCAATAATATATCCCGAAGAAGTAAAAACCATTGTTCTCAAATGATCATCTCCTTTACCTCCGAAATTCTTTTCCCATTCTACTTTATTGTCTTTGCTGAGTTTGATTATCCAATAATCGCCTTCCCCAAAATTGGGACTGGATTTGGAGTGTCGTGATGCGGGATTCGAGATTTCGTTACCGGAACCCGAACCATACGACTCCGAACTCGAAACCCGAAACTCGGAACTCCTCGAATAAACACCCAACAACCCTCCTCCATCAGGCGTAGGAATCATCTTTTCTACTTCATCCAAACCTCTTCCGCCTAAAACTAATTCTGAAAGAACTTTTCCGTTTTTATCAAGTCTTGTAACCGTTACATCTTTTGAGCCGAATCCGTTGGTTGCGTTCTGAATATTTCCTGCGATCATAAAACCAAAATCAGCGGTCTGAATTACAGATCTTGCTTCTTCGTCCTGCGATGTTCCTAGAGTTTTTTGCCACAATTCATCTCCGAATTCGTTGATTCTGATCAACCAGATGTCCGATCCTCCTTTAGAAGAATCTTTTTTGTCTAAGCCTTTTCCTGAATGTGACGTTCCCGCTAAAAGAAAACCTCCTTCTTGGGTTGCAACGGTTGCCGATAAAAAGTCATGATTCTGTCCTGAGAAATACTTTTCCCACACTTCTTCTCCTTGTTGATTAAGCTTGACAAGATGAAAATCGTAGCCGTTGTTTTGTTTGTTTTCGGAAGTGATCTTTTTGGATTGAATCGAACTTCCTGTAATAAGATATTGTTGATCAACTGTTGTGGTGACTTGTGAAAGGAAATCCTGAGTAGAGGATTTAATATCTTTTTGCCATACCACATCCTGAGAATACAATACGGCGGTTGTGCATATTAAAAATACGCTTATGTAGAGTTTTTTCATGATTGAAGTTATTTTTAAAGATTTGCGAATTTAACTTTTTTTTAACGAGATAAATCACCTGTTTGATGAGAATTAATATGATAATGTTCATATTGGTTTCGCAAATATAATTACATATCACGACAAAAGGTGACGTTTAATAATCGATATATTACTCACTCAATTCATAATTGAATAATATCCATGATGTAAGTTAGATGATTGGGTTAAGTATTTAAAAATGTTTGATTGATTTTGGTCTTGAAAATACAAACAATGGTAACAGATAAAAATGGTATTTTAATCTATGGATTGAGTGGAAGAGTAGGAGACATATTAATATTCTTGTAGAATAAGGAACCGTATTTTTCAGGAACTCGATTTCAATCTAAAATTTTAAAAAGATTTATCATATGAAAGCAATGATCTGAAAACATTCAGTGTGAAATATTTACAAAAAAAACCTTCCATTTAGAGTGAAAGGTTTAATATTATTTGAAATCATTTTTTTAATTTAAAATCTCATTCATCTGTGTCAAAATAATAGGTTTTCCGTCGGTAATCAAAATGGTATGCTCATGCTGTGCCATATACCCACCTTTGTTTCCTACCATCGTCCAACCATCATTAAGCTCTACAGCAATTGTTGAATCGGTCGAAATAAATGTTTCAATCGCCACAACAGAATTTTTCTTAAATCTTCTGGAATCGTAACGGTTTTTGTAATTCATTAATTCATCTGGTTCTTCGTGGAGACTTCTTCCTACCCCGTGACCGCCAAGATTTCTAATGACTTTAAATCCTCTTTTTTTTGCCTCAGTTTCCATTAAAAAACCAATATCTGCGATTTTTACACCACCCTTTATATTATTAATTGTTTTTTCTAAGATTTCCTTGGATGCATCGACTAATTTCTGATGCTGATTGATATCTTTTCCAATCACAAAAGAACTTCCATTATCTGCCCAATATCCATTGAGCTCTGCAGAAACATCAATATTAATTAGATCTCCTTCTTTCAAAACTCTTTCAGAGCTAGGAATTCCATGACAAAACTCGTTGTCAACACTTATACACGTCCAACCCGGAAATCCATACGTAAGATAAGGAGCAGACTTCGCGCCAAAATCCGAAAGAATTTTAGCTCCATACTCATCAAGATCTTTTGTTGTCATTCCCACTTGTGCATAATTCATCATTTCTTTCAAAGTAAAAGCCACAGCTTCACTTACTTTCTGCATTCCGAGTAATTCCTGTTCGTTTGTTATAGACATAATTATGATTTTGAAACAATAAAGTTAGGGAATAAAAAATATTGATTAGAAATAAAAAAACACTTACTGTAATAGTAAGTGTTCTGTGGTCCCACCTGGGCTCGAACCAGGGACCACCTGATTATGAGTCAGGTGCTCTAACCAACTGAGCTATAGGACCTCAAAATTTGGTTAAATTTTGTGTTTGCAAAAATAGTAAAATTTCTTTCACTACAAAATTTTTTATGGCTTTTCTTGACAAAGTTCTACCAAGACACCATTCGTAGATTTCGGGTGTAAGAAGACAACTAATTTGTTATCAGCACCTTCTTTAGGTTCTTCAGAGATAAACTGAAATCCTTCTTTTTTTAATCTTTCTACTTCATTCAGGATATTTTCTACACCAAATGCCAAATGATGAATACCTTCTCCTTTCTTATCGATGAATTTTGAAATTGGACTTTCAGGATTACTGGCTTCCAAAAGCTCAATTTTGCTTTCTCCTGTTTCATAAAATGAAGTCACTACGCCTTCTCTTTCTACCGTTTCTTTTTTGTAGGATTCTTTTCCTAAAAGTTTTGTAAAAAGCTCATCAGAGACTCCTAAAGATTTTACCGCAATACCGATATGTTCTAATTTCATAAATCTAAAATATTTTTTTTTGAATGCTAATCAATTTTCAAATTAGCAATTCAAACAAAAGTACTAAATTTGCATAAATTATGGAAAGCAACAGACAAAGAAAAGTAGCACAGATTATACAGGAAGATTTCGCAGAACTTTTCCGCAAACAGGCATCAGAAAGTAAACAGAATTTTCTGGTTTCGGTTTCCGATGTTAAAGTAACTCCCGATTTGGGAATTGCAAAAATCTATTTAAGTATTTTCCCTCAGGAATTTCGTGCTTCAATTATGAAAGAAATTGAAGAAAACAAGGCGCAATACAGAAACTTCATCGGTCAGAAAATGGCAAAGCAAGTTCGTATTATTCCACAATTGAGCTTTTATCTAGATACTACGCTTGATGATGTAGAGAAAATCGAAAGAGAACTGAGAGGCGAAGGCGACAATCCTGTTTTATAGAAACATTGAAAAACATTGCATTTTACATTGCATCGCGCTACCTTTTATCTAAAAAAGGAAGCACTGCTGTAACATTTATTACCTGGCTTGCTGCCGTGGCGATGAGTGTTGCTGTGGCTGCAATGTTTGTCATTATTTCTGTTTTTTCCGGTCTTGAAGATTTCAACAAAGCTTTGATTTCTAATCTTCATGCTGATTTAACGATAAAAAGCACATCCGGAAAAACGCTGAAAAATTTTGAGAAAATAAATACTGTTTTAAAAAACAATAAAGAAATCTCAAACTTCTCAAGAATAATAGAAGAAAAAACCTACATTAATTACAACGGAAAAGGCGATGTTGCCTATCTTCGTGGGGTTGATTCAGCTTATATTAAAGTAAACCCGGTTGATAAAACCATATTTTTTGGTAGTTATCCTACATTCGAATACACCAATGAAGTGATTATGGAGCATTCGCTTCAGAACAGATTGGGAATTCCTGTAGATTCAAATACAGATTTTTCAACGCTTTTCATGCCTAAACCCGGAACAGGAATCATCAATAAGGAAGAAGATATTTACAATAAAAAAGAAATTATTGTTTGTGGTGTTTTTCCAGGGAATGAACAGCTCAACAATTACATTATTGCTCCGGTAGAATTGGCAGAAGAATTATTAAATCTTCCAAAAAATTCAGCTTATCAAATTGTTATTAAGCTTAAAAATCCAGAAAACATAGATTCTGTAAAACAAAATCTTCTTAAAACTCTAGGAAAAGACATCGAAATTAAAACAAAAGAGGAAGAAAATGCAGCGTTCTGGAAAATGATTAATACCGAAAAGCTTTTTATTTATTTAATTTTCGCTTTGGTTATTTTCATCACGACTTTTAATTTGGCGGGTGCTATCATTATTTTACAGCTCGACAAAAAACAACAGGCAAAATCTCTGATTTCTTTAGGTTTTCCTTTATCACATCTTAGAATGACCTATTTCTATACCGGAATTCTTATTGTTATCTTGGGAGTAATTTCAGGTCTTATTTTAGGAACAGCTTTATGCTATTTCCAAATTTATACTGAATTATTTAAGGCTGTTGAAGATTTACCTTTTCCTGTAAAAATTGTTGGTGAAAATTATTTAATCGTTGCAGCCATCGCTTCTGTCTTTGGTATTATAATTTCTTGGTTCTTTTCTAAAATCAGTAAAGACTATATTACTAAAAATTAATATTTTATAATTTTATTTATTTGTAAATTTGCCTCCCAATTTAGAAAAAATGAGACGAATTTTACATTCATTTTTGCTAACTCTGATCACTATCAGTGCTTTAGCTCAAGTTCCTGCGGGATATTACAACAATGCAACTGGTACAGGTGCAGCTTTAAAAACTCAGCTTAAAGCAATTATTACAAATGGACATCAAGATCACGGTTATGGTGGACTTTGGACTGGTTACCAGACAACAGATAGGGATTACTACTATGAAAATGACGGTACTATTTTAGATATTTATTCTGAAAGACCAACTGCTGCAGATCCTTATAATTTCACATACAGTACCAACCAATGTGGAAGTTACGGTAATGAGGGGGATTGTTACAATAGAGAGCACATTGTTCCTCAAAGTTTGTTTAATGAGGCCTCTCCAATGAAAAATGATATTCATTTTATTAGAGCAACTGATGGTAAAGTAAACGGAATGCGTTCAAATTATCCTTTTGGAAAAGTAGGAACAGCAAGCTTCACTTCATTGAATGGTTCAAAATTAGGAAATTCAGTTTCAGCAGGATATGGCGGAACGGTTTTCGAACCTATTGATGAGTTTAAAGGTGATGTTGCAAGAATGATTTTTTACTTTGTCACAAGATATGAAACTCAGCTTTCAGGATTTAGCTCAGGAGATATGTTGGGCGGAAGCGCATATCCAGGTTTACAAACTTGGGAACTTAACCAGCTTTTAGCTTGGCACAATTTAGATCCAGTTTCTCCAGCAGAAATCGGAAGAAACAATGCTTCATATACTTATCAGGGAAACAGAAACCCTTATATTGACAATCCTAATTATGTAAATTTAGTTTGGGGAACACCAACTACAGATACACAAGCTCCAACAGCTCCAACTAATTTAGTCGCAAATAACCCAACTGCAAGTACGGTTGCATTAAGCTGGACTGCATCTACAGACAATGTAGGAGTTACAGGATACGATGTTTATGCTAATAATGTTTTAAAAGCTACCGTTACAGGAACTTCAACAACTGTTCAGGCTTTAGCTTCTTCAACAACCTACAATTTCCATGTTATTGCTAAAGATGCAGCCGGAAATTCATCTCCTCAAAGCAATACTGCTACAGAAACTACGCTTGCAGGAACTGGTGGAGGAACTGGAACTTGCGGAACCGAAGATTTTACAAACATTCCTGCATCTTCTTCGAGCTATTCTACAAGAAGTTGGACAAACAATAGTATTACATGGACTGCAACTGATGCAAGAACCGATCAAACCATTGTTACTGGTAACAAAGCAATTACTATTCAAAATGGTGATTTAACAAGCAGTACAGTTTCTGGTGGTATTCAAAACTTAACAGTAACAACTCAGCGTAAATTCAACGGTGGTTCATCTAATTTAAATTTACAGATTAATGGTGTAACAGTAGGAACAATTCCTTACGGTGATGCAGTTACTACAACTACAATCAGCAATATCAATGTTTCAGGAGATATAGTTATTAAATTAGTTAATCCTGTTTCTTCAAACCGAGTAGCAATTGATGATCTTTCTTGGACTTGTGCAGCTTCTTTATCAACTGTTGAAAATTCAAAAGAAAAAGCATTCAGTATTTATCCAAACCCGGTTAAAAATCACGAATTATTCGTAAAAGGTGAAAACCTGAACAAAGTTTTGAAAGCTGAAATCTATGATCTTTCAGGAAAACTGATTAAGAATATTGCAAATCCTTTCAAAAACTCAAACAAAATTAATCTTCACGGATTAGCAAAAGGAGTGTACATCCTGAAAACAGACAACAACACTACAAAATTCATTGTAGACTAAGACAACAAATATTTTCAATACGAAAGACCGGTTTTTATCGGTCTTTTTTTTATTTTTGATGTATGGATTCCAGCAACAAATTAGGACTGATCGGAAAAAACATCTCCTACTCTTTTTCAAAACAATATTTTGAAGATAAATTTAAAAAGAAAAAACTCAGCGATTTTTCATACGAAATTTTCGATTTACAGGAAATCAACGAAGTTGAAGAACTGCTTTTGAAACCCAATCTTTTAGGATTTAATGTAACGATTCCCTACAAAGAGAAAGTTATAGATTATCTGGATGAATTGAGTGATGAAGCCAAAAAAATAGGCGCTGTAAACTGTGTTTTAATTGAAAACGGAAAGAAAACCGGCTACAATACAGACGCTTTTGGTTTTGAAAAAACATTGGTTGCCCACAAAAAAACACATCACGAATCGGCTTTGGTTTTAGGAAATGGTGGTGCTGCAAAAGCAGTGCAATACATTTTAGACAAACATCAGATTCCGTATCAGACAATTTCCAGAAAATCAGAAATTAATTTTGAAAATTTAGACTCAGAGACAGTTTCAGAAAACAAGCTCATTATTCAGTGTACTCCGGTCGGAACCTTTCCGAATATCGAAGATTGTCTGAATTTCCCTTTTGAAGCTCTTACAAATCAACATTTGGTGATTGATCTGATTTACAATCCGGAATACAGCAAATTTATTATAAACTCATCTCAAAACGGAGCAAAAACCGTCAACGGATATTATATGCTGGAACAACAGGCAGAAAAAGCTTGGGAAATTTGGTCGTTTAAAAAAAAATAACATAAATTAGTAACTTAATTGGCTTATATTAGCTCGCTTTAAGAAATTAATGCCATTATTCATAAAAGATTTGCTATGACAACAGAAAATAATCTTTCTGAAAACGAAGAACACAAAACGTCTACAGAACATCAGGAAACAGTCGAAAACATTCAGAATACTGAAGAAAATCATCACGAAGAAGATCATGATGGTTCTCAGCACGATTCTATTGCCGATCTGTCTCTTGCTGATGCACTGAAAGAAATGGAAAAAATTATTAATTCTAATAATGCAGGTGAACGATACAGAGAGTTTAATGCATTAAAGGAAAAAGCAAATCATACGATTCACGACGAAATCGAAGATAAAAAGCATGAATATACCGATGCAGGAAATGCAATCGAAAATTTCAGCTACGAGCATCCTTCTCAATCTAAACTTTCAGGTCTGATTCATATTTTCAGAGAAAAGCATGATAATTTCCAGAAAAATCAGGAAGAAGAGCAGAAAAAAAACTTAGACCAACGTCAAAGCATTATTGAAAGGCTTAAAAATCTTTACACTAATTCTGAACCTGGAGTCAATCTTTTCAAATCAATCAGAGAGATTAAAGAGGAATGGTCAAACGCTGGTCAGGTTGCAAAATCTGAATTTAAAATTTTAAATAATAATTATTTCCATCATTTGAATCAGTTTTATCAGATGTTGGATTTAAATAAAGAGTTCCTTGAGCAGGAATACAGCCACAACTTAGAAAAAAGACAGCACATTATTGCAAGAGCAAAAGAGCTGGAAAACGAACCGGTTGTACAAAAAGCTTTAAACGAACTTCAATATCTTCACAAGCTTTGGAAAGAAGAAGCAGAACCTGTTTCTGAAGAATTCCGTGAAAAAACCTGGGAAGAGTTCAAAGAAATTTCAAATAAAATTCACGAGAGAAAAACTGAGCTTTCTGCAGCTATTGAAACAGAGCAGAACGCAAATCTTGAGAAGAAAAACGAAATCATCGCTGAAATCAAGAAACTTTCTGAGCCAAAAGACAATCCTAATCATACGTATTGGCAAAACTCAATCAAGCGAGTTGAAGAACTGCGTTCTGAATTTTTGAAAACAGGAAGTGTTCCTAGAAAATTGTCTAACAATAACTGGAATGATTTCAAAGCTACTTTAAGAGGTTTCAACACGACAAAAAACAATTACTATAAATCTCTGAAAGGTTCTCAACAACAGAATCTTGATGAAAAGCTGAAGCTGATTCAGACTGCAAAAGACAATATGCTTTCTGAAGATTGGGATCTTGCAGTGGCTTTATTCAAAAAGCTTCAGGAAGACTGGAAGAAAATAGGGCACGTTCCGAAAAGTATGACCAATAAAATCTGGGATGAATTCCGTGATGCATGTAATACGTTCTTTAATAATTACAGAGAAAAAAGCAGCGCTTCTACTGATAACTGGAAAGAAAACTACAAGCTTAAAAAAGATATTCTTGAAGAGTTGAAAACCATTTCAAACGACGAAGGAAGCATCGAAAAAATAGAAGCGATTAAAACATCTTGGAATAATATAGGAAAAGTTCCGAGAGATAAGATGGCAATTAACTCTGAGTTTAATAAAACTCTTAGAGAAAAGTTGACGCTGAATAAGATTAATGAGCTTGAACTTAAAGAAGAAGGTTTATCTGAAAACCAATTAACTGATAAAGCAAGAAAAATTAAGAGTCAAATCTCAGATCTTGAAGCTGAAATCGTTAAACTGGAAAATAACCTTTCATTCTTCAAAAATCCATCAAGAGAAAACCCTCTTTTACGAGATACTTACAATACGATTGATGACAAAAAAGCTCACCTTGAGACTTTAAAGCAGAATCTTCACAGTATTATCGCTGGAGAATAAATTAAAATTAAAGTAAAATCTATAGAGCGAAACAAAGAAATTTGTATTCGCTTTTTTTATCTTATGCAAGACGAATTTTACATCAGAAGATGCATTGAGCTCGCTCAGAAGGCCATCGGAAACACTTATCCAAATCCATTGGTAGGAAGTGTGATTGTTCACAACGGTAAAATAATTGGTGAAGGGTATCATCATAAAGCGGGTGAAAATCATGCGGAAATTAACGCTATTAATTCCATTGAAGATAAAAGCCTGATTCCTGAATCTACGATTTATGTTTCTTTGGAACCTTGTGCACATTTTGGAAAAACTCCGCCTTGTGCTCTGAAAATTGTTGAAATTGGCTTTAAAAAAGTTGTTATCGGAGCAATGGATTCTCACGATAAAGTTAACGGAAAAGGCAAGAAAATTATTCAGGATGCAGGAATTGAAGTTGTTTCCGGAGTTTTGGAAAAAGAATGCATTGAGATAAATAAAAGATTTTTTACCTATCACGAAAAAAGAAGACCTTTTATCATCTTAAAATGGGCAGAATCTGGCGACCGTTTTATGGATAAAGATTTTAAGCCTACTCAAATCAGCAACTCACTGACCAAACAATTTGTACATCAGCTAAGAAACAACGAGCATTCTATTCTGATTGGCACAATGACGGCTTTGAGAGACAATCCAAGTCTTACTACAAGAGAAATTGTAGGCAGAAACCCAATCAGGATTTTGATTGATATTGATCTGAAAGTTCCAACCGATTTTAATATTTACAGCAATGAAGCAGAAACTTTGGTTTTCAATTCTGTAAAAGAAGGTGAAGAAGGAAATATAAAATTCATTAAAACTTCAAGAGAAAATTTCATTGAAAATATGTTGAAAAAATTAGACGACCTTCAGATACAATCCATTATTGTGGAAGGCGGAAGTTTGGTTCTTCAGCAGTTTATTGATGCAGGTTTATGGGACGAGATGATTATTATTAAAAATAAAAATTTAGTATTAGAAAACGGAACGAAAGCTCCAAGATTTAGCGAAACTCCGATCGATACTCAGGATTTCCGAGACAATATTATTGAATTTTATAAAAATTCTCACTAAGAAGCCGACCAATGCTGCACGAATACAAAACCATAGAAAAACCTGTAGAAAACACTTTACTTAAAGAAAAAGGAAGCAAGTTCATCGGTTTTGCTTTTCCGGTTAATAATGAAACTGAGCTTAAAAATGCTTTAGAGAAAATAAGAACCGAGCATCCGAAAGCTACGCATCATTGCTATGCTTTCAGAATGGGTTTAAATGGAGAAAATTATCGCGCAAATGACGATGGAGAACCTTCTGGAAGCGCAGGCTTACCAATTTACAATCAACTTCTAGCTAATGAAATAACCAATGTTTTAGTGATAAGCGTTCGTTATTATGGCGGAACAAAATTGGGTGTTTCAGGTTTGGTAAAAGCTTATAAAGAGTCTGCAAAAATTACTTTAGAAGAAGCCCAAATCATTACAAAAGAATTGGAAACTGAGATAGAAATTCAGTTTCAGTTTAATCAGCAAAATCTTATTTTCACTTTGCTCTCAAAATTTGATGCTAAAGTCTTGAATTTTGATGCTAATGAAAACTGTGTTTTGACAGCTTCATTAAAAACAGCGCAAAAAGAAAACATCTCAGAAAAATTATCTGAGATGCAACATATTTCTTTTGAATTTAAAGATTAAATTAATCTCTTCGACCTCCCATTAACAGGGAAGCAAAGTATATCAACTGCGCTAAAGATCCGAGTGCCGCCACCAAATAAGTTCGGGCTGCCCAAGTAAGACTGTCTTTAACACCAACAAATTCTTCTGCAGTCACCGTTCCTGTATCTTTCAGCCACTTCATCGCTCGATTACTCGCATCATATTCTACAGGAAGTGTAATAAAAGCAAAAAGTGTAGTTAATGCAAACATAATTACTCCAATCAATAGAATCAATTTATTGCCACTCATTGCCATAACAACGATCCCTCCCATCAATACAAATTGCATTAAATTTGAACTTATGTTCACAACAGGAACCAATTTTGATCTTAATTGTAACATTGAATATCCTATAGCATGTTGTACAGCATGACCACATTCATGAGCCGCAACAGCCGCTGCAGCTGCGTTTCTTTGCATATAAACTCCTTCTGAAAGATTCACCGTTTTATCCGCCGGATTATAATGATCCGTCAATTGCCCAGGAACTGAAATTACCTGAACATCATGAATATTGTTATCTCTCAACATTTTTTCGGCAACTTCCTTACCCGACATTCCGTTTCTGAGATGTACATTTGAATAATATTCGAATTTAGATTTTAATCTTGAGGAAACAAACCAGCTAATCAGCATCGCAAGTCCTATGATAAGATAATAACCTGTCATTTTATTTAAATTTAGTATATAATAATTCTTATAATTGATGTAAAAATTGTGCCAAAGTTTTAGGTTTTATTAATTATATTTGTGGTTCTATTTACCCGAAAACTATGTCAAAAGTTTCCATTCTTGAAGTAAAAACTCCTGAAGATTTAAAGCAATTTGTAAAATTCCCAATGAATTTATACAAAAACAATCCCTATTATGTTCCTTCATTTATAAAAGACGAAATTAATGTATGGAATCCTCAGGAAAACCCTGCCTTGCAATATTCTGAAGCAAAGCAGTTTTTAGCATGGAAAGACAGTAGAGTAGTAGGACGAATTGCTGTAATTATCAATCATAAAGAAGAAAAAGAACTGGGTATAAAAAAAGTTCGTTTCGGATGGATTGATTTTATTGATGATGCAGAAGTTTCTAAAGCGCTAATCGACACTGCCGTAAATTACGCTAAAGAACATCAAATCGACAACATTGAAGGACCAATGGGTTTTACCAATCTAGACAAAGCAGGAATGCTGACTTTCGGATTTGAGAAAATAGCTACGATGATTGGAATTTACAACCATGAATATTACCCGAAACATATTGAAAATCTCGGTCTTGTAAAAGAAAAAGAATGGGTGGAATTTGAAATGAATTTCCCAAAAGTACTTCCTCCAAAAGTAGAAAAATTCAGTTCACTGATTGCGGAAAAATACAACTTAAGAGTTTTAGACTTCAAAAGCAAAGAAGAGATTTTACCTTACGTAAAACCAATGTTTAAGCTACTTGACGAAACGTACAAGCATCTTTCGACCTATACTCCTATTTCTGAAGAGCAAATTAAAACATACAAAGAGAAATTCTTCCCGATGATTGCCAAAAACTACGTCATCTGCGTAGTTGATGAGCATGATGAGTTGGTTTCTTTTGCCGTTACGATGCCTTCTTATTCTAAAGCTTTACAAAAATCTAAAGGAAAACTTTTTCCTTTCGGTTGGTGGCATTTTTTACAGGCTCAAAAGAAAAACGACCGCGCTAATTTTTACTTAATCGGAATTCATCCAGAATACCAAAGACGTGGTGTAACTGCTATTATTTTCAAAGAAATTTTCGTAAGATTCAACAATATGGGAATCGATTTTGCGGAAACCAACCCTGAATTGGAAGAAAACAAAAGTGTGCAGGTTCTTTGGCAGGATTACAATCCCGTAAATCATAAAAGAAGAAGAACATATTCTTTAAAATTCTAATATGAAGCCACATCTTTTTATTTTCGGTTTTTTGATTGCAGGTTTCGCTGCTTACAATTTGTTTTTTGCATTACCTGATGACAGAATGAATACGCTTGTAAATATCGTTTATGCAAGTGTACTTTTTGGTTATATTTCATTTATGGCATTTACTGTGCTAAGAAAACTGAAGAAATAGCACTATTTTTATTGATTCTAAATTATCGGTTTTCTCTATTTTCATCAGACTTTTAAGTTGATTAATTTCATGCTTTATTGTTTATTGCCTAAATTTGCAACTTGAGATAATAATGTAAAAATGAATTTACCTGAAAGTTATATTCCGATCCTTATACAAGCCGGTGTTGCCATAGGTTTTGTAGCCGTTTCTTTGCTTGGAGCTCATTTTCTGGGTCCAAAGCAGAAAAAAGGAAATTCTGTAAAAAACCAAAGCTGGGAATGTGGTGTACCTGTTGAAGGAAACGCAAGAACTCCATTCTCAATTAAGTATTTCTTAACTGCGGTATTGTTTGTATTATTCGATATCGAAATCGTATTTTTTTATCCGTACGCTGTAAACTTCAGAGAATTTGGTCTTGAAGGATTCTTTGCAGTTCTTACATTCGTTGCTATTTTCTTCCTTGCATTTTTTTATGTCTGGAAACGTGGCGCATTAGACTGGGATAAATAACGATAATTATAAATTTTAAATTACAAATTTTAGATATGGGATTTTTAATTAAAGTTAACATTAACAATAATTTAGAATCTAAAATTTAAAATCTAAAATCTACTAAAAATGTCAGATCAAAAACCAATTATAAGAACAGATGCACCAGCTCCGGAAGGATTTGAAGGAGAGGGGTTTTTCGCAACCAAATTGAGCAGTGTAATCGGAATGGCTAGAAAGTTTTCACTTTGGCCTTTACCTTTTGCTACTTCTTGTTGCGGTATCGAGTTCATGGCTACTCTAAACCCAACGTATGACGCATCAAGATTTGGTATGGAAAGAAACTCTTTCTCGCCAAGACAAGCAGATATGTTGATGGTTTGCGGGACTATTTCTAAAAAATTAGGTCCTGTTTTAAAAGAAGTTTACACTCAAATGGCAGAACCGAAATGGGTAGTTGCTGTTGGAGCTTGTGCTTCAAGCGGAGGTATTTTTGATACGTATTCAGTTTTACAGGGAATTGATAAAATTATTCCGGTAGACGTTTACGTTCCTGGTTGTCCTCCAAGACCAGAACAGATTATTGAAGGTGTAATGCAGGTGCAAGCTTTAGCAGAAAGCGAAAGCATCAGAAGAAGAGATATGCCGGAATACCAAGCATTGCTTGATTCTTATAATATTAGCAATTAATTGATACGGAAATGACGAACGAATTTGTATTAGAAGCGATAACGAGAGAGTTTCCGGAATCTGTAATTTCAAGCTCAGAGCCTTATGGAATGCTGACTGTAGAAATTAAAAAAGAGGATATCAAAAAAATAATTCATTATCTTAAAGATTCATCATTGGAAATTAATTTCCTTACTGATGTTTGTGGAATCCATTACCCAGAATTTCCAGAGAAAGAAATCGGAGTTGTTTATCACTTGCATAATATGATGACGAATTTCAGAATCCGTATAAAAGCTTTTATGTCAAGAGAAAATGTTGAAGTAGATTCTTTAACAGAGCTTTATGCAGGAGCCAACTGGATGGAAAGAGAAACTTTTGATTTTTATGGAATTAAATTTAAAGGACACCCAGATTTAAGACCTATCCTGAATATGGAAGATCTTGGTTATCATCCAATGCTGAAAGAATACCGTCTTGAAGATGGTACTAGAACAGATAAGAACGACACCATGTTTGGTAGATAGGACAAATTTGAAATTGATTATTTGAAATTTGAAGTGAATCAAATCTCAAATTTCAAATCTCAAACCTCAAATGAATTTATTATGAAAGACAACTCATTATCTAATATACTTAACCAGCACAACAGTAACGAACAAATCGACGGGCAATTATACACCCTGAATTTGGGACCTACTCACCCTGCAACGCACGGAATCTTCCAAAACGTTCTTACAATGGACGGTGAAAGAATTCTTCACGCAGAGCAGACCGTTGGTTATATCCACAGAGCTTTTGAAAAAATTTCTGAAAGAAGAAATTATGCTCAAATCACGACGCTTACAGACCGTATGAACTACTGTTCTGCGCCAATCAACAATCTTGGATGGCACATGACTGTAGAAAAACTGATTGGTGTAAAAGTTCCGAAACGTGTAGATTATATGCGTGTTATTTTAATGGAATTGGCAAGAATCGGTGACCATTTGATTTGTAACGGAGTTACCGGAATGGATGCAGGTGCCATTACAGGTCTTACCTATATGTTCATCGAAAGAGAGCGTATTTACGATATGTACGAGCAGATTTGTGGTGCTAGAATGACAACTAATATGGGAAGAATCGGAGGTTTTGAAAGAGATTTCACTCCAAAATTCCATGAGTTGTTGAAAGATTTCTTAAAAACATTCCCGGCAAGATTCCAGGAATTCTGTAATCTATTGGAGAGAAACAGAATATTTATGGACAGAACCATTGGTGCAGGTGCAATTTCAGCAGAAAGAGCATTAAGCTATGGTTTCACAGGTCCAAATTTACGTGCAACAGGTGTGGACTACGATGTAAGGGTTGCACAACCTTATTCTTCTTATGAAGATTTCGATTTTATCATTCCAGTAGGAACTTCTGGTGACACTTACGACCGTTTCATGGTTCGTCAGCAGGAAATCTGGGAATCTTTGAAAATAATCAACCAAGCGTACGACAATTTGCCGGAAGGTCCTTTCCACGCAGATGTTCCAGAATTTTATCTTCCTGAAAAAGCTGATGTTTATAAAAAAATGGAAGCTTTAATTTACCATTTCAAAATCGTAATGGGAGAAACTGACGTACCAAAAGGAGAAGTTTATCACCCTGTAGAAGGTGGAAACGGAGAATTAGGATTCTATTTAGTGAGTGATGGCGGAAGAAGCCCTTACAGACTGCACTTCAGAAGACCATGTTTTATCTACTACCAAGCATATCCTGAAATGATCACAGGTTCTGTAATTTCAGACGCTATCGTTACGATGTGTAGTATGAACGTGATTGCGGGAGAATTAGACGCATAAAAGAAATTATAGATTTTGGATTATAAATTTTAAATTAATCTAAACTCTTTAAATATAAATTAATATCAAAATTGATAGGATTTTTAGAACTAAGATTTTCATCTAAAATCTAAAATCTAAAATCTAAAATCTTTAAATATGAGCGAAACAATAGCTTTTAAACCGGAAAGTTTACAGCAGGTACACAAAATCATGGCAAGATATCCTGAAGGAAGACAAAAGTCTGCCCTTCTTCCTGTTCTACATTTAGCGCAGAAAGAATTTGGAGGATGGCTGGATGTTCCTGTAATGGATTATGTTGCTGAATTATTGAGTATTAAACCTATCGAAGTATACGAAGTAGCCACTTTTTATACCATGTTTAATATGAAGCCGGTGGGTAAATATGTTTTGGAAGTTTGCAGAACCGGACCTTGTATGGTTTGTGGAAGCGAAAAAATTCTTGACCATATCAGAACGAAATTGAACATAAAAGATGGACAAACCACTGAAGATGGAATGTTCACTTTAAAACCAGCTGAATGTCTTGGAGCTTGCGGATACGCACCAATGATGCAGTTAGGAAAATTTTATCACGAAAATTTAACGATAGAAAAAGTTGACGAAATCCTAGATCTTTGCAGAGAAGGACAAGTTGATTTGGGCTAATAGAAATTTTAAAATCTAAATTTTAGATTTTAAATTATTCACTTAACGTTTAATACTAATTAATGCAAAAAGCCAAAAGCTGATTGCAATAAGCAAATAAAAATGAGTAAAAAACTTTTACTTAAAGACGCACACGTAGAAGGAATACGCTACTTCGAAACTTACCGCAAACAAGGAGGTTACGGAGCAGCTGAAAAAGCCTTTAAAATGACACCCGAAGAAATCCTTGAAGAAGTAAAAGTTTCAGGTCTTCGTGGTCGTGGTGGTGCAGGTTTCCCAACAGGAATGAAGTGGAGCTTTCTGGCAAAACCTGAAGGTGTACCAAGACACTTGGTAGTAAATGCCGATGAATCTGAACCGGGAACTTTCAAAGACAGATATTTGATGGAATTCATTCCTCATCTTTTGATCGAGGGAATGTTGATTTCATCTTTCGTTTTAGGTTCAAACGTTTCTTATATCTACATCCGTGGAGAATATTCTTGGATTCCTGATATTTTAGAAGAAGCGATTGAAGAAGCTAAAGCTGCAGGATTTTTAGGTAAAAATATCTTAGGAACAGGTTTCGATTGCGAAATTTATGTTCAAAGAGGTGGTGGAGCTTATATCTGCGGTGAAGAAACTGCTTTACTTGAATCTCTTGAAGGAAAAAGAGGAAACCCAAGATTGAAACCACCCTTCCCTGCTGTAAAAGGACTTTGGGAAAGACCAACGGTTGTAAATAACGTTGAATCTATTGCGGCAATCGTTCCGATTATCGATATTACCGGTGCAGAATATGCAAAAATCGGTGTTGGTAGATCGACTGGTACAAAATTGATTTCTGCTTGCGGAAATATCAATAAACCCGGTGTTTACGAAATCGATATGACCATCACGGTTGAAGAATTTATTTATTCTGATGAATATTGTGGTGGAATTCCAAACGGTAAAAAGCTAAAGGCTTGTATTCCTGGAGGAAGTTCAGTTCCGATCGTTCCGGCAAACTTATTATTGAAAACGGTAAACGGCGAACCAAGATATATGAATTATGAATCTCTTGCTGATGGTGGTTTTGCTACCGGAACAATGATGGGTTCAGGAGGATTTATTGTTTTGGATGAAGACCAGTGTATCGTAGAACATACCATGACTTTAGCGAGATTTTATAATCACGAAAGTTGCGGACAATGTACTCCTTGCCGTGAAGGAACGGGATGGATGTACAAAATTTTGAAAAAAATTGAGAAAGGAGAAGGAAAAATGGAAGACATCGATTTGCTTTGGGATATCCAGAGAAAAATTGAAGGAAACACAATTTGTCCTTTAGGTGATGCGGCAGCTTGGCCTGTTGCAGCAGCGATCCGTCATTTCAGAGATGAATTCGAGTGGCATATTAAAAACCCAGAATTGTCTCAGACACAGAATTATGGTTTGGCTCATTATGCAGATCCTATTCCGGCTGCAGCAAGTAATTAATAGAGATTGAAATTTTGAAGAAGTTTATTGCTGCAGGTTTATTAATCTCAAATTTTGTTTTCGCACAAAATACTAAGATTGATACTTTAGAAGAAAGACATAATGATGAATCGCTTCTAACATCTTACGAAAAACCAGAACCTCTAACTAAAAAAGGTCAGATGTTCGTTTTTTGGGGTTGGAACAGAGCAGGATTTAGTAATTCTGATATCAGATTTAAAGGAAATGGTTACGATTTTACATTAAATAATGTTGTAGCACATGACAGACCTTCAGAATTAAGTTGGGCATATATCGATCCGGGACAGATCTCTGCGCCACAGTTTAATTTTAGATTAGGATATTTTATTAAAGATAATTTAGCATTGGTAATTGCTCAAGATCACATGAAATATGTGATGGACCAAGAGCAGACTGTTGATTTTAATGGAAATATTTCAGATCCGAAATATGCGGCAATGGTTAAGAATGGGCAAGTTGATTTAACAGATCAGGAATTCCTGACTTTTGAACATACAGACGGACTTAATTATGTAAATGCAGGTCTTGAGAAATATAAAAGCTTATTAAATAAAAAGAATTTTGATATTTCATGGGCTTATGGAGGTGGAGTCGGAGTTTTATTTCCGAAATCTAATGTAAAATTATTCGGAAACGAAAGAAGTGATAGGTTTCACGTAGCAGGATTTGGGTTGGATGCAAGAACCAACATCAATTTTGTTTTTTGGAATCGTATTATGGCAAGAGTTGAAGGGAAATTCGGTTACATTAATATGCCGGATATTAAAACAACTCTTAATAATAAACCTGATAAAGCCAGTCAGGATTTTGTATTCTACCAGATTAATTTCGGGATCGGATATACATTTAATACAAGAAAATATAAATAAAGCATTTGCTTAAAATATAATTATGAGCGAAGAGGTTAAAAAATTCAAAATAACGATAGACGGACAAACTGCTGAAGTTTTGCCCGGGACTTCTATTTTGGAAGCTGCAAGACAAATCGGTGGAAAATCTGTTCCTCCAGCAATGTGTTACTACAGCAAATTGGAAACCAGTGGTGGAAGATGTAGAACATGTTTGGTAGAAGTTTCTAAAGGTTCAGAAGCAGATCCGCGTCCTATGCCAAAGTTGGTAGCAAGTTGCAGAACCAATGTGATGGACGGAATGGAAGTAAAAAACCTTTCTTCTGAAAAAGCTCAGGAAGGTAGAAAAGCGGTTACTGAATTCTTGTTGGTGAATCACCCGTTAGATTGCCCGGTTTGTGATCAGGCAGGAGAATGTCACCTTCAGGATCTAGGTTACGAGCACGGAAATCTTGAAACCAGAACAGAATTTGAAAGAAATACTTACGAAGCAGACGATTTAGGTCCACATATCAAATTGAATATGAACCGTTGTATCTTGTGTGCAAGATGCGTTTTGGCGGCAAATCAATTGACAGGTGAACGTGAGCACGGAATTCTTTTCAGAGGAGATCATGCTGAAATTTCTACCTATTTAAATAAAGCTTTAGATAATGATTTCATCGGAAACGTGATCGACGTGTGTCCGGTTGGAGCATTAACCGACAGAACAGCTCGTTTTGCAAGCAGAGTTTGGTTTACAAAGCCAATGAATGGTTCTTGCAAATGCGATAAGTGTTCTGGAAAAGCAACAGTTTACTTGAAAGGTGACGAAGTTGTAAGAGTAACTGCTAGAAAAGATCAGTGGGGAGAAGTTGAAGAATTTATCTGTGATACTTGTCGTTTCGAAAGAAAATCTCTTTCAGACTGGAACATTGAAGGACCAAGACACATCGACAGACATTCAGTTATTTCATTAAACCATTACGAGAAGCCTAAAGACGAATTAAGAGTTTTAGACAATCCAATGGCTAAAGAAATCAGCGAAAAAGACGAAATATAAAAATTTGAAAATTTATTTAATTTGAAAATTTGAAAATCGGGATTATTTTAAATCTCAAATTTCAAATCTCAAATTTCAAACAATAAAACAATGGATTTAATTACATTTAAATTAATACTTGTACTTGCACTTTTCCTGCTTTCATTAACGATTGCAGCCTATTCAACCTGGGCAGAAAGAAAAGTTGCAGCCATTATGCAGGACAGAATCGGGCCAAACAGATCAGGACCTTTCGGTTTGCTGCAGCCTCTTGCAGATGGTGGTAAATTTTTCTTTAAAGAAGACTTTACTCCTGCCAATGCAGAAAAATTCCTTTTCGTATTGGGACCTGCGTTGGTGATGTTTATTTCATTAATTACCGGAGCGGTTATTCCTTGGGGAAAAACGTTAAACTTAGGCGGAGTTTCTTATGATTTACAAGTTGCTAACATTGATGTTGGTGTACTTTTCATCATCGGAATGGCTTCTATCGGAGTTTACGGAATTATGATCGGAGGTTGGGCTTCCAACAACAAGTATTCATTATTAGGTGCAATCCGTGCTTCTTCGCAGATGATTTCTTACGAATTGGCGATGGGTCTTGCATTACTTTCTATCATTATGATGACAGGAAGTTTAGATTTAAAAGTAATTACTGAAAATCAAACTGAAGGAAAACTTTGGGGAATTATCCCTATCGGTTCTGGGATGAACTGGAATATTTTTTACCAACCATTAGCATTCTTAATTTTCTTTGTGGCAGCTTTGGCAGAAACCAACCGTCACCCTTTCGATTTACCTGAATGTGAATCTGAATTGGTAACAGGTTATACTACCGAATATTCTTCAATGAAATTAGGTTTATACATGTTTGGTGAATACGTGAATATGTTTATTTCTAATGCATTCATGGTAGTTCTTTTCTTCGGAGGGTACAACTATCCGGGAATTGACTGGGTTACTGAAAACTGGGGAGAAAATGTAGCAGGTATTTTGAGTATCGTAGCATTTTTATCTAAAACGGTAATCGGAATTTTGATCTTTATGTGGATCAGATGGACGCTTCCAAGATTCAGATACGATCAATTGATGCATTTAGGATGGAAAACTTTAATTCCATTGGCATTAGTCAACTTAATGATTACAGGAGCTGTGATTTTAGCTTTTGGAAATTAAGAAAAGAATTTGAAAATTTGATAATGAGAGAATTTAAAAATTAACATTATCATTTTAAAATAAAATAGTAAATAATTAAGATAACAGACAAGATTAGTCTAAAATCTAATGTCTAACATCTAATATCTATAATTAAATGAAACTTACAAACAGATCAAAAGTTGTTTCAAATAAAGAGATGACCTTTTCTGAGAAAATCTACTTACCGGCGATTTTCAAAGGAATGGGGATTACTTTTAAGCATGCTGTGAGAACCGTTGTAAAACGTGCTCCCAATGTTTATTCTTATCCGGAAGTACAAAAGCCTAGAGCTGATATCTGGAGAGGTCAACATGTTTTGAAAAGAGATGAAGAAGGCAGAGAAAGATGTACAGCTTGTGGATTGTGCGCAGTAGCATGTCCTGCAGAAGCGATCACAATGACTGCTGCTGAAAGAACCAGAGAAGAAAAAGATCTTTACAGAGAAGAAAAATATGCATCGGTATATGAAATCAATATGCTGAGATGTATTTTCTGCGGTATGTGTGAAGAAGCTTGTCCGAAATCTGCAATTTATCTTACAGACAGATTGGTTGATGTTGAGACCAACAGAGGATCTTTCATTTACGGTAAAGATAAATTAGTTGAAAAAATAAATGAAAGGATTGATATCACAGAAAGACAATCCGAGAAACAAAAAAATGCGGTAAAATAATGGATCAGTTTTTATTTTTCTTGGTGGCGTTTTTAGCAGTGGCAAGTGCGGTTTACTTCGTGTTTGCAAAAAATCCTTTATATGCTATTTTGTCATTAATTGTTACAATGTTTTCTATTGCGGGTATGTATATTCTTCTGAATGCACAATTCCTTGCAATCATCCAGATCATCGTTTACGCAGGTGCTATCATGGTACTTTTCCTTTATATCTTAATGATGCTTAACCTTAATAAGCAAGACGAAAGTAAGAAGAACAATACTTTAAAGTTTGTTGGAGTTTTTACAGCAGGTCTTCTTTTGATTGGTGTTTTAGGAGTTTTCAGAGGAGTACAGGATAATCATGTAGTGGTTGAGAACGTAGATAAAGGGGTAGGTCTTACAAAGAACCTGGGAAGACTTTTATTTAATGAATATGTTTTGCCGTTTGAGCTTGCTTCCATCCTGATTTTGGCAGGTATTGTAGGTGCGGTACTAATCGGTAAAAAAGATTTATAAAATTATGGGAGAAGTAAATACATTTATGCAAAGCATCCCTCTGGAATATTTCATCACTCTTTGTTCAGTTTTGTTCTGTCTTGGAGTTTGTGGGGTATTGCTTAGAAAAAATGCGATTGTAATTTTAGGTTGTGTAGAGCTTATGCTTAATTCTGTAAACCTTTTATTGGCTGCATTTGCGGCGTACAACGGGAACAGCGACGGACAGCTTTTGGTATTCTTCATCATGGTAGTTGCAGCAGCCGAAGTAGCGGTTGGTTTGGCAATTATTGCGATGTTATATAGAAACACCCGTTCTGTAGATGTAGGTATATTTAATAAATTAAAAGGATAAGAATGGAGAATTTAATATATGCAATAGTACTTTTACCACTTATAGGCTTTCTTATCAACGGACTTTTCGGGAAAAATCTTCCAAAGATTGTAGTCGGAAGTTTGGCAACAGCTGCAGTTTTTGCATCTTTTTGTATTGCGGTAAGCTTATTTTTAAAATTTGACTCTGAAAGTCCGGCGGTTGTCGTAAAAGCATTCGAATGGTTCAGAGTAAATGGAATTCAAATCAACTTCGGTTTCCAGATTGATCAGCTTTCATTAATGATGGTAATGATTATCACAGGGATCGGGTCTTTAATTCACCTGTATTCTATCGGATACATGAGCCACGATAAAGGTTTCTATAAGTTTTTTACTTATTTAAATCTTTTCATCTTCTCGATGTTACTTTTGGTAATGGGAAGCAACTATATGATTTTATTCATCGGTTGGGAGGGTGTAGGTCTTTGTTCTTATTTATTGATCGGATTCTGGTATACCAACGAAGAATACGGTAAAGCAGCAAGAAAAGCTTTCATCATGAACAGAATTGGTGACCTTGGTTTATTGATCGGTATTTTCATGATTGCGTCTCAGACCAATTCTGTAGATTATATTTCAGTAGCACAAAATGCTTCTAAATTTGAATTAGACGGAACAATTATCATCTTTATCACAGCCAGTTTATTTATTGGTGCTGTTGGTAAATCTGCTCAGGTTCCTTTATATACTTGGTTACCCGATGCGATGGCAGGTCCAACTCCTGTTTCTGCATTGATTCACGCAGCAACGATGGTTACTGCAGGTATTTATTTGGTGGTAAGATCAAATTTCTTATTCACTTTAGCTCCAACTGTTCAGGGCGGAATTTTATTGATTGGATTCTTAACGGCAGCTTTGGCTGGTTTCTACGCACTGCGTCAGAACGATATCAAAAAAGTTTTGGCATATTCTACAGTTTCACAGCTTGGTTTCATGTTCATCGCTTTAGGTTTGGGAGCTTATTCTACAGCAATGTTCCACGTAATGACACACGCTTTCTTCAAAGCATTGTTATTCTTGGGAGCGGGTTCTGTAATTCACGCAATGAGCAACGAACAGGATATGCGTTTTATGGGCGGACTTAAAAAAGTAATCCCAATCACGCACATTACATTCCTTATCGGAACATTAGCGATTTCAGGTTTCCCTTTACTTTCAGGGATGATCTCTAAAGACGAAATTTTGGTTGCAGCATTTGCTAAAAACCCTATTTACTGGGTAATGTTATTCATTTTAGCAGCAACAACCGCAGCATATATGTTCAGACTGTATTATTTGACTTTCCACGGAGAGTTCAGAGGTACAGAAGAGCAGAAACACCATTTACACGAAAGCCCAATGAACATGACATTACCATTGATTGTTTTGGCGATACTTTCAGTAATCGGAGGTTTTATTAATTTACCACACTTTATCGGTCACGGTCATTATGCTAAATTAATGGAATGGCTGAAACCGGTATTGACACCGGAAAGCTTTAAGCAAATGGAAATGACTCTTTCGGGAGTTGATTTTAATACAGAAATGATTCTTTTGGGAGCAACCATCTTAATGTTCTTTACGGTTTGGTTCATTGTGAAAAACATGTATGTGAACAAAAAGAAAATGGCTCTTGCCGAAGAAGAATATACAGGCTGGGAAAAACTTTCTGCTAAAAAGTTATATGTTGATGAGCTTTACAATGCATTAATTGTAAAAACTTTTGAAGGACTTGGACGTGGCGGAAAAATGTTTGACAAAGGCGTTTTAGACCGTTTTGTAGACTACATAGGTGAAGGTGCTGAAGACAGCGGAAAATCTATGAAGCGTATTCAAAACGGAAATGTTGAGAACTATGTTCTTATCATGACTTTGGCTGTGGGAATTATACTGATTGTTAACTTTATATTACAATAATGTCTTATTTACTATTAACATTATTACTTTTACCTCTTGTAGGTTCGGGATTAACCTTTGCATGGAAGAACGCTTTCAGCAAATATTTGGCGCTGGGAATTGCTTTGATTCAGATGTTGCTTACATTTTACATCCTTTCGGATTTTGATTTTAATCTGACTGTAGATAGTTCGCTGCAATATGAGATTACTTATCCTTGGTCACAATTTATTAAAAGTACTCTTCATTTCGGAATTGACGGAATGAGTTTGCTTCTTTTATTACTGACCAATATTCTTTCGCCTCTAATTATTTTATCATCATTTAACGAAAACGTAAGCTACAAAAACTCGTTTTACGGACTTATTTTGCTGATGCAGTTTGGTCTTGTAGGAGTATTTACAGCTTTAGACGGTTTGTTATTCTATATTTTCTGGGAAGTAACGCTTATTCCGATCTGGTTTATTGCTGCTCTTTGGGGACAGGAAAACAAAAGAATGGAATTCACTACAAAATTCTTCGTATATACATTCGTAGGATCTTTGTTTATGTTGGCTGGTTTAATCTATGTTTACACGCATTCAGCATCTTTCGCTCTTACAGATTTGTATAATGCAGATTTGGGTGAAACGCAGCAGATTGTTGTATTCTGGTTTATCTTCTTTGCTTTTGCAGTGAAGCTTCCGGTTTTCCCTTTCCACACTTGGCAACCGGATACGTATACTTATTCTCCAACTCAGGGATCAATGCTTTTATCAGGAATTATGCTGAAAATGGCGATCTATGGAGTAATCAGATATTTATTACCAATTACACCGACTGCTATTTTCGGAATTTCAGGACAGATTGTAATCATCCTTGCAATTATCGGAATTGTTCACGGAGCTTTAATTGCGATCATCCAAACAGATATGAAGAGAATCATTGCCTATTCTTCTTTCTCGCACGTTGGATTAATGGTTGCAGGTATTTTCTCTTCAGCGGTTCTTACTTTAAGAGGAACTTTAACGATTGAAGGAGCTGAAGGAGCTTTGGTTCAGACTTTTGCTCACGGTATCAACGTTGCAGGTTTGTTCTATTGTGCAGATATTTTATACAAAAGATTCAAAACAAGAGACATCAGACAAATGGGAGGTTTGGCAAAAGTAGCGCCTAAGTTTGCGGTATTGTTCTTACTGATCATTTTAGGTTCAATGGGAGTTCCGTTGACGAATGGTTTCATTGGTGAATTTATCCTTATTAAATCTATCTTTGATTTTAATGTATTGGCTTCAATCATTGCTGGTTTAACCATCATTCTTTGTGCGGTTTATCTATTGAGATTTTACGGTAAAGCAATGTTTGGTGAAGGTAATGCTGCAGTTTTGAGCACAGCGAAAGATTTATCGGCAGTTGAATTTTCAGTATTGGCAAGTATTGCAGTATTTGTGATCTTGTTAGGAATTTTCCCTCAACCGATTATTGATATGGTGGGAAGTTCATTGAAGTTTGTGTATTCATCGATGATCAATTAAGATTAAAGATTTAAATAAAAAATTAAAAGAATTAAGAGATAGGAAGTAAAAAGGTAAAAAGTAAAAAGAACCAAGTAATAAAACCTGGAATCTTAAACTTTAAACCTGGAATTTCAAATCTCAAATCTCAAATATAAATTATGAGTGTTTTAATTATTGTTTTCCTGACAGCAGTTGCTGCATTATTCTCGGGAGTTTTTGAAAAGGGAAAATTCGCAAGATACATTGGGATTTTTGGGTTAATCGTTGCATTATATGTAAGTTTTTTACCTGAAGCTTCTTTCTTCGAAAAATACAGATTAATGTATGAGTACGGACAAAATACAGCTTTGTTTACAAAAATTTCTATTGTAACGACTTTGCTTTTATTCTTCCTGGGAGGTTTTGCATTCA
Organism: Chryseobacterium scophthalmum; assembly: GCF_900143185.1. Classification (NCBI taxonomy): domain Bacteria; kingdom Pseudomonadati; phylum Bacteroidota; class Flavobacteriia; order Flavobacteriales; family Weeksellaceae; genus Chryseobacterium; species Chryseobacterium scophthalmum. The sequence goes on from NZ_FSRQ01000002.1 coordinate 1,037,036, forward strand.
GCAACCACAGAAACCATCAGTCAGAATTGTATGCATTGATGCTTTTTGCATTATGTGGCGGTTTTGTATTGTTCGGATACCAAAATTTAGTGACTTTGTTCTTAGGAGTTGAAATCTTGTCTATTCCGTTATACGTAATGGCAGGTTCCAACAAAACAGACCTTAGATCAAACGAAGCTTCATTGAAATATTTCCTGATGGGAGCATTTGCAACAGGTTTCTTATTATTAGGAATTGCATTTATCTACGGAAGCACAGGAACATTTGATTTATACAGAATTCACGATTTCAGCACAGTAAATCCAACAAACGGAATGTTTATTCTTGGAGTTGTATTAATGCTTTGTGCGATGGCATTTAAAGTAGCTTTGGCACCTTTCCACATGTGGAGTCCGGATGTTTACCAAGGTTCACCATCATTGATTACCGCTTTCATGGCGAGTGTTGTAAAAATCTCAGGATTTTATGCATTATTCAGATTAATGACGATTGGATTCTCTGGTGTTACTCATGAGTGGATTAACATTTTAGGCGTATTCCTTATCATTACTTTATTATTAGCAAACGCAATGGGTCTGGCTCAGACTAATGCTAAAAGAATGTTGGCGTACTCATCAGTTTCGCACGCAGGATATATCGGTTTGGTATTCTTCGGAATGAACGCACTTTCAACGTATACATTAGCGTTTTATTTATTCGCTTATTCATTGTCTACAGTGGGAGTATTTATGTGTTTAATCTGGGTTGAAAAACTAAAAAGAGAAACTTCTTACGGCGCATTCAAAGGTTTGGCTAAATCTGAACCATTATTGGCAACCGTTGCAACAATCTCTTTATTGTCAATGGCTGGAATTCCTTTAACGGCAGGTTTCATGGGTAAATTCTCATTATTTGCTCAGGCTTTAAGCAAAGACAACAATGCATTCTTAGTAATTATAGCAGTTTTAGGTTCTGCAATCTCAATCGCTTATTATTTAAGATTAATTATCGCAATGTTCTTCTTTAAAGAAACTACTTTCAAAACTTCAGAAAGAGTTACGGTAACTTACAATATTGTCGCAGTATTTATTATTGCATCGATTATTGCACTGGGAGTTTTTCCTGATTTATTTGCAAAGCAATTCGGATTATAATCTGAATCAACATATTTAAAATTTAAACCTTTCAATTTTTTGGAAGGTTTTTTTGTGCTAAAATTTAAAACAATCATCATTTGTCGTAGAATTACTACAAAATATTTAATTAAATCTTATTAACTTTAAATAGATGAAAAACACAAACACAAATGATAACGGATTTTATAAAACACAAAGTTCGTCCGGATGACAACCTAAGTTCTATCGCCGCCCGAATAAATATTTCTGAAAAAGATTTGAAAGAATTTCACAATCAAAATTGTGGAAAAATGGATAAGCTTTTTGTAACAAACCTTAAAGGAATTGAGTTTGTCTTAATTCCTGTGCATTTTATTTCTGAAGAAGAAAAGAAAATTGAACAACAGCAATTACTTCCACCAGCTTATTATTTTCTGAAATTTCATTTTGACACATATTCTGTCGAAGAAAATTTTGACCAATCAGAAAGTGAAAATTTAAAGTTTAATTACAAAATCGATCTCAACATTCGGGAAGAGAAAGAAAATATTATTGCTGAAACTCACATTAAAGATGTAACAAAAAACAATGAAATTCTGGATAACAAAATCTCTTCTCTTTCTTTGAAATGTATGGAAAGCCTCTATCCAATTTCTTATAAAATTTCATTAAACGGTAAAATAGAATCTTTTTTTAAGCATCAAAGTTTAATCAAAAAATTTAAAGCAAAACGAAATGATATTGAAGATTTTTTCGTTGGAGACATTTCTGAAAAATATCTCAATACGTTTGAAGAAAATATCTCAGACGAAACTTATTTTTTCAGGAAGATGCAATCTAATATATTGTATCAGATCTTATTTCCAAATCTGGAATGGTTCGACAAAAAATCGACATGGAAAGAAAAATTTTATATTCAAATCAATTCATTTCCGTTAGAATTCAGTTTTCAGACTGAACAATTATTTGAAGATTCTGAATTTGTAGAAACTACAGTTAAAGGAACTCTTTTAGAAAACTGCAGTCTTAGAGAATTCCTTAAAGGAAATCGGATTGAAAATGAAAATGAAGACTTTGAAAACAGTATCAATGCTGAAATTCAGATTAAATATTTCACTCATAATATCACCAAACAATTACATGAAATAAAATCTTCTGCCAATATTTGGTATCAAGACGAATTATTTCAAAAGCATCAATTACAAATAACACACAATTAAGATGAAAACCTACCAATCACAACCCAATGATTCTTTTGCAGGAATTGCCAAAAAATTTAAAATAAAAGATGAACATTTTCTGAAAACATTTCATAATCTGAATTGTCCACAGAGTGAAACAATAAAAGACGAAATTCCCGCAGGAACCACACTCTTGATTCCGGAAGATCCGCAGTTTCTTAATGATGAAAACGAAAACATTGATGAACAAACAAATGCAATGAATAATGAAAGTGAAACTGAACCCGATCCCGGAGAAGATACGATGGATAAAGAGTCTGAACAAACTTCATCAACAGATGATGATAGTAAGGAAGAAGAAAAAAAAGAGCAAAACAGTGAAAGCAGTTCTTCTGAACACGATGGGAAATATTTCGTTATTCCCAAAGGTAAAGCCATGTGCGATAAAGGAACCCAATTTCCGGGTTTCAAAGTAACAAGCCACCAAAAACACTTTTGGAACGATGAGAACGGAGAACCCGATTATCTTGCCGTCACTGAAGACGACGTAATGTTTAATCCGCCTTCAGTACCTTTCGGAAGCTGCTCGGTAAAAAATGGAAATCCATGTGCATTTGCACCTTCAGGAAAATGGACAAAAACCTACGACAAGGTAAAAGTAATGAGTAAATGCTGCGTAACGGAACTCTCAGAACTCATGTGTTCCACCGGCGGAAAAATCACAGTTTTAAAGCACGGACAAGAATCTGAATTAGGAAAAAGCAACGTCAATAATGCTGATTCAAAAGAGCAGCATGTATATAATCCCATTGTGGATTTTGAGGAATTTAAGGAGAAAATAAATGATAACAATGAAGATGCCTGGTAATTTTAAAAATTAAATCATGGGAAAAAAAGGCGTAGCTCAAATTTCAGGAGTTGTAAAACCGATAGTTGGAGAAACTTACACTTATAGTGTCACGAGTTGGTATCCCGATACCGAACCTGAAAAAAGAAATCCTAACAATGTAACATGGGAACTCTTTAAGCAAAGAAGTTTAGGCAAATTTACCACAACCAATATCAGGAAAAAAGGAATCAGTAGTTTTACGTTTGGAGAAAAAGCGGTCGGCTCAGTTTATAAGTTACAAGCTTATCTTTATGAGCCTGAAGGAGGCGGACTTATTATTACTCCTCAACCTGCAAAGATTCCGAAGATTGATAAAGTAGAACTTTTCTATGTAGATGATAAAAAAGGCAGTACTTTTAGCTTTATGGAAAAGCTGAGAGCCAGAGCTTATTGTGTAAATATGCTGAAGAAAGAGCTGGTTTTCACTTTATGGGAAGATGATGCAAAAGGTGAAGGTCATAATGCGAATAACAAACTGATAGAAACCGCAAAGCAAAAGTAAACGAAAACGGAATTGCCGTTACCGAATTTATGCTCACCAAAGCTTTGATGAAAAAGGCAATGCAAGGCGAAACTGATCCGAAACAATTGGAATTTTATGTCACCGTAGAATATTATTCACATAAAAAACATGCAACAGATAATGTCGATATCAACAATCTTTTTCCTCCTATAAAACATGGAGTTCCGGTAAAGCCTGGAGGAGTTCCGAAAGCAAAAGGTTCACCCGCAGCCTCTAAACCGGCGAGTAAAAAAGAAGAAAGAGGGATTTTGGAAAATGTAAGAGATTGGTGGAAAGATTTTGATTTTTGGGATTGGGGGGAAAGCAGCGGAACAATAAAAAAAGACAAACCGCCTACTGTGCAGAAACCAGATGGGAGAAGTCCGGCAATTGTAAAGGGAGAGAAGCCAACTTCAACTTGTATTTGTAAAGAACAATATAAAGATTTGATCTGGGGCGGAAAAGTAAGTTGTGAGTTTAGGAAGAAAGTAGTTAAAATGTCCCAAACTTTAGGTTTACCCCAACAAAATCTTGAGGGGGCTAATTGGCTAATGGCTGTGATGGCATTAGAAACCGGACGTAGCTTCGATCCTACAATAGGTACTTTTAAATCTAATCAGGATGATAATAGAAAAGGAGGCTATGTAGGGTTAATACAATTTGGGAGAGATGCATCAATTGATCTAGGAGTAAAGCGTTCAGCACTTATTAAAATGACAGCAGAAAAACAACTTGATTATGTAGAAAAACATTTCCTTCAAAAACGATTTAGAGGAAAGCTAAATACAAAAACAGATTTATATTTAGCAGTAAATTATCCCAACGCTTGTGGTCGCGGAACTGAAAAAAACTATGTCGTTTATGACAGTACTAAGGCAGCCTATGATGATAACCCTATGTTTAAAAGAGAATCTAACGAATATTATATCGATAAAAGAGGGAAAAAACAATATTACGAAGGAAGGGCGGGAAAATCTTACGTTTGGGAATTTGAAGAAGCGATCAATGATTATTACAATGAAGGAAAAGCCGTAAAAACAACAACATTTACATGTCAGAATGTTCAGGCAAGTACAGCGACCGCAAAAGATCTTGTAACATATCACATATACAGTGACGGAAAGATAGAAAAACATATTCCGAAGATCATTAAAGAAGAAAATAAGAAGAAATATAAATATATTTATCATGATAAAGAAGGCTCTTTTCATGAAATGGGAACTTATAACATCATACCCACTCAAATGGTAGGCGGAAAAACAGGAACGATGGTAAACCTTATCAATTTTGATAAAGTAAACAAAACCTATAAAAAAGGTGTTTATCAATATACTTTTAATGTGGATTCACCAAGAAAATATGTCAACGAAAAGACACTGGCAAGCTTGTTTGGTGCAATGCTGGAAGTAAACTATAACGATATTAGTTGTAACGGTTTTAGTCATTCAGACGGTTCGTCTCGTCCTAGTGTGAGCCACATTAATGGAAAAAATGGTGATTTTAAATACTTAAGAAAAGATAAAAGATTAATGTTTGGTGATGGAACCAGTTTGGACATTAGTGCAAACCCCGGTATGTTAGACGATGTACGACAAAATAAATGGAATAGTGCATTATATAAATTTGGTTGGAAAAGTATGCTGGGATGGAGCTATAAGAGAAACGGCAAAGTACATTATCTTAATCATCTTCCGAAAAACACAAAAAACCACCATCATCACTTGCATTTGCAAGGATATAATCCTAATTATAAAGAAATTAAAGAATGAAAATTTTTAAACCAATTGCATTAAGCTTTATTGTATTAATGTTCTCTTACTCTTGTAAGAAAGGCGAAGCAAAGCAAAAAGAATTTAATAATGAAATAATAACTGACAGTACAGCTACAATGAAAAACAACTTACCATATACTTCGGATAATGTAAAGCAATATTATAAAATTGATAGTGATTCTATAAGCTATGTCGTTAACTCATTACACAAAGGGCTTGTTTCTGCCAGTTTTGATGAAAAAAACAAAACAATTCCGATAAAGGAAAATGATTTTGAAATTCAGCCGGATTCGAAATATAAATATTATGTTTTGGAAACCTTTAAATTCTCTTATACCAATACAGCAAAACTAATTATCTATAATATTTTTGGTGAAAATGATTCTAAAATTTTGAATATCCAGCTAAACAGTTATATCAATAATACTCTTGTAGATCAGTTATTACTTGATTGTCGATTCACCTTTGAAACAGAATATTACAGAACTTTTACAATAGGAACAGAGAAAAATATAGAAATTATCAAACATTCTGTTGATAATTTAGAATACAATGAAGAAGGAGATATTGTAGGCGAAAAAAAACATGCAGATTCTGCTAAAGTAAAAGTAGATTATACAATAGATAAAAACGGAAAATTCGTTAAAAAATAAGATATGAAACCATTTGTATGTTTTTTTGTGCTTTTTGTCAATTTATTTTGTCAATCCCACAGTACAGAGCAGATAAATAACGATAAAGAGTGGAGTGGAAATTATTCATTTTCTGCCAAAAACAGAGATGATTTAAAAACAAGTTTTAATATCAATATTATAAAACTCGATAATATTACCGTAAAATATATCAGTGACGATGGTAAACCTGAAATTTACAAAAACCTGAAAAGTAATTTTGTTCAAAAGAATAAAATCAAAATAAATTTCAACCCCAAATATGAAGAAATGGGGATTATTTATATCGAAAAAGTAGAAAATGAATATTATATTTCAGGAAGTCCTATATATTTTATAAACCCGGGAAATGATGAAATGCCCTTGCGAAAGGTAAAATAAAAAACATGCAACAGATAATGTAAAATATCAACAATCTTTTCCTCCCATAAAACATAAAATCCGGTAAAGCCTGAAGATGTTCAGAAAGCAAAAGGCTCTCCTGCAGTATTTAAACCAGCGAGTAAAAAAGAAGAAGAAAGATATTTAAAAAGCATTGAATATGTGGCAAAAAAGAACCCGCCATACATTTAGAAATAATAATACCATGAGAAAAACATATTTATTAATACTTATTACAATATCTATTACTTTAACAAATTGTAAGAAAGAAGAAATATCACGTACTGATCCAATTATAGAGAAGAGCAATAGTATAAATAAATTTTTCAAACAAGAAGATGGTTTTGAATATACCAAACTTGGTCTTGCATGCAAAAATAATAACCTTGCTAATGTAAAAGAGTTAATTTCTAAAGGAGCCGATATAAATATTGTAAAGAAAGATGACATTTATGAATATGATGCCCTTTCTGTTGCAATAGAAAACAATCATTATGAAATTGTTAAATTTTTAATTAATGAAAAAGCAGATGTTAACAAAGTATATAATGAAGATGGTTTAACTGCAATTGGATTAGCAACAAAGTTAAATCAAAAAGAGATTGTTGAACTTTTATTAAAAAACCACGCAAATCCTAATGGTTCAGATGCATCAGAGACAGATTACAAAGAAACTCCATTATTAATTGCTATCCAAAATAACAATATTATCATTGCCAAGTTATTAATAGATTCTGGCGCAAATATTAATGATACCGATAAAGATGGTAATACAATAAAAAGTTTAATTTCCTCAAAAGGAGGGCAATGGGAAAATCTAGTTTCTGCTAATGCTCAAAAACTATTAAAATTCAATGGAGAATACTTTGCAGAAAATGACAAATTGAGTGATTATGGAATATCATTAAACTTCAAAAATGATTCTATTATTTATACAGAAATTGGCAATATGGGAAAAACGTACAATCAATATTTACTGAAAGTAAGTTTGACAGAAAATAATAAGATATATCTCAAATATGATAAAACATTGAATGGATATACGGTAAATGCAAATAAAGGCAATTACTTTGGAATAGTTACATCTGAAAAAATAGGTTTATTATTTGAAAGTGAATATTTATCAGAAAAATTTGATGTTGATAAAACTTTTATGAGTAAATAATATCACAAAAATAAAATAAGAAGAATAAAAAAAACTTATACTTCAAAAAAGATGAGTTCGCAGTAATTTTAAATCTTGGTGCAATTTTTGAAACGAAATGACAAAAAAATGAAAAATTTTATTTCTGCTTTATTTATAGTTTTAAGTATCAATTTCACTATGGCTCAAACTTATCATTTCCCGGAAGAATCTGATGTGCACGAAGGAACCTGGTTACAGTGGCCTCATCAATATCAACATGGTGTAACGTACAGAAATCATGTGGAGTCAACTTGGGTAGAAATGGTAAAAGCATTACAAACCAACGAAAAAGTTCACATCATCGCTTATAATGAAGTTGAAAAACAGAGAATCATCAAAGTTTTAGAAAAAGAAAAAGTTTCTTTGAAAAATGTAGACTTTAAAATATATCCGACAGATGATGTTTGGATAAGAGATAACGGACCAATTTTCGTAAAAGACAACAACGGAAATGTTTTGATTGAAGACTGGGGTTTTAATGGGTGGGGCGAAAAATATGATTTTGAAAACTGTGATCAAATCCCATCAAAAATCGGAAAAGATTTAGGTGTAAAAGTGATTGATCTTGGTGAAGAAATGGTCAACGAAGGTGGCTCTGTAGAGACTGACGGAAACGGAGTTTTGATGGCTTGTAAAAGTTCGGTCATCAGTCAGGAAAAAGAATCAATCAGAAACAAAGGAATTACCCAAAGGCAAGCCGAAAATATTTTTAAAAAATATTATGGCGTTTCCAAAGTAATCTGGTTAGATGGCGTTACAGGTCTTGATGTTACCGATATGCATATTGACGGATTTATGAAATTCATCAATCACAACACCATGCTTACAATGAAAGAAGAAGATTTGCTAGAATTAGGACTTTCTGAAAGTGATGTTGAAAAATTGTACTCCGCAACAAACACAGAAGGTAAAGAATACAAGAAAGTTTATATTCCAGCGACAAAAAATAAAGTGAAAACGGCTTATGGAAAACAACTTGAAGACAAAGGTTCTTATGTAAATTATTACGTAGCCAACGGAGTTGTTTTAGTTCCGAACTATGGAGATACTAACGATAAAATAGCCAATGAAATTATTCAAAAACAATATCCCAACAGAAAAGTGATCGGTATTGATGTAAGAAATCTCTATGAAAATGGAGGAATGATTCATTGCGTAACGCAACAGCAACCTGCAGGAAAGCTATTAAAAGAAAAGAATTAAAATATTATTTTTTTTTATGATAAATAAAGTTTCAAGTGATATTACCGGTCTCGACAAATCATTCGCTGATTTTCTCAGAATGATTTACACAGAAAACAAATAATAAAATTTTTCACATACATATTTTACCTCTGAATATTTCCGGAGGTGTTTTTTTGAGGGTATATAATATTTTGGTATATAATATATGCCTATCATTTTTTCAGGAGCTTAATCCGGCTTTCACTACTCGCTTTTTTGCACCAAGCTACTCCTTTTATGCAAAAAGAGCTCAAACATACCGTTCAATCCGGGCTAGGGTGGTAGTTTACAATTGAACTTTCAGTTATATATATGTATTGTGTTCTTATCATTTAAAATCTAAGATTTGAATTACTATTTTAAGATACACTCATTTATAATTTTGCTTGGATTGAAAAATTAACTAGAACAATGATTAATAAAGGTAGCGCTCCTCCGGAGCGCCACCTTTGTAGCAAAACAATGATTAGTTAGAATCAAAGCTCCATGGGAGCGACACATAGATCACAAGTCCTTTATTTTCCATTAGTCTTTCTTTGCTAAGTGAAACGCTTTTGTTTATCTTATATAAGGATACAACTGAAAACTCTTAGTCTGCCTTTGCGATAAAAACGCTTCTCTGTATATATTATCATAGATATTTCCCTCTGGAAACCTTTTCTTTCTTTTTTATTGTACTCCGATAATCCCAGAACTTAAGCCTTTGCGATAATTATCCACGCTTTCCAAGGCTCCAACATTATTGCTCTCCAACTCTTCGACACATCCGATAACCTGTCACTTTCAATCTACCATCTAAAACCCTGCTACCTAATGTTCAAAATTTTGAATCATAAAACCAGCTAGTTACCATGGAATATTGCTTAAATATGAATTTTATGTTAAATAAATTAGGATTGTGTGGTAATAAAGTACTACTTTTGCCCCACTGAAAAACGAGAGTTGTTCGGTAGCGCAGAAGAGCTTTGAACAAGGCAAAAACGATAAGACTAATGTTATCTACGAATAGGTAAAGATCTTAAAAAACTTTTAAATTTTTTGAAATAAAAATTTGCGAGAAATAAAAAGATTAGTATCTTTGCAGTCCGGTAAAACGGGAAGCGCAGTAGAATAAATCAAGTGCTAGGAAATAAGGATTTAGGGTCATCAAAAAACTTTAAAATTTCTTTCAAAAACATTTGGTCAATTAGAAATAAAGTTTTACTTTTGCACACGCAAATCGGTACTGAAAACGACAGAAAATGTAGGTATCGTAAAAAGCGAGAGAGAAGAGATCATTGA
>NZ_FSRQ01000005.1 GCF_900143185.1 Chryseobacterium scophthalmum
ATAAGATAAACAAAGGCGTTTCACTTAGCAAAGAAAGACTAATGGAAAAATAAAGGATTCAAACGTGAAAAAATATTCTTTTATATATTATAAAAAAACACGTTCCTTAGGAGTGCAGGATTTTGCTTTTATATATTGTTCTGTCTGTGATTTGCTTTTTGGAGGATTTGTGTTTTAGGTGGCGCTCCGAAGGAGCTTTGATTCTAAATTCATATGCTTGACTACAAAGGTGGCGCTCCGATGGAGCGCTATCTTTATTAGTATTTAATGGAATAGCTCAGTTAATTCAAATGGGGATTAATATATGTTGTATAAATATGGTGTTATACTTGAAATTTAAACTCTAATCATTAAATAAATCAAAAGTTCTTATTGCAGACTTTCGTTTTAGCCCCGATCGCAGCATTTGTTTGAGCTCATTTTATTTTGAAAAAATAAAATAGCGAGTGCGGAGAGCGGGAAATAGCTCACAAAAAAAATACCTCCGAAAATATTCAGAGGTAAAAATATGTTTTTCAAGTTTTTTATAATAGAATCAGAGGAAACGTTTGGCGAGTACTTTATATATATAGTATCCGATTAGGCAGCCAATGGTGTCGGCAACGATATCGAGTGTTTCCATTGATCTGCCGAGTTTCATTTCTTCCTGCAGAATTTCTGTGAGGAATGCATAAATCAACATGATCTGAAAGAAATAAGAAAATCTGATTTTTGGAAAGGCAGCGATAAAGCAAAAACCCAAAGCTGCAAATATGCTTAAGTGCAAAACCTTGTCGATACCGTCGAACATAAAGAAGTATTCGTGGTTCTCGACACCGGGACGCAAAAGCATATAAGTAAGAAATGCCCAATAAATGGGCAGTATCTTAATAAATATGTTTGAAATTTTATCCAATGATTGCTTTATATTCTTCTGCTGAAAGCAATTCTGAATGATCTGCTCCTTCTGCAATTTCAAGCTTAATGATCCATCCGTTTCCATAAGGATCTGTATTTAACAATTCTGGCTGATCTTCCAAAGCAGAATTAAATTCTGTAACTTTTCCTGAAATAGGCAAGAATAAATCTGAAACCGTTTTTACAGCTTCTACACTTCCGAAAACATCTCCTCCATTCACATCATCATCTACTGTATCTACATCTACATAAACGATATCTCCCAACTCTCCTTGCGCAAAGTCTGTGATACCAATTGTAGCAACGTTACCTTCGATCTTTACCCACTCGTGGTCTTTAGTGTACTTTAATTCTGACGGTGTATTCATTTTATTTTTTTTATGTTGACAAATTTATTCAAAATAGAGATATACTCAAAGAAAATTTTAAACAAGTTACAGGCTTAAACAATTTATCCAGATTATTCTTCTTAGTTTCTATGAGATTTCAATCTAACTTTATTAAAGATTTTAAACTTTGATAAAGTAGTTAATGATTTTTCAAATTTAAAAAAACAAAAGACACACAATACTGCGCATCTTTTATTCTTATTTAAATTAATTATTATTACCTACCAAAGATAATGATTGAAAACTTATCATCCAATAGCTGTGATATAAAAAATCCCTTTCTTTTTACAGAAAAGGATTTTTTATTTGTTTTATTTATAAACCTCCGGAATCACCAAAAGTGAATGTCGCAGAAATCCCGGCTCTAATTGTTGACAACGGGAAAGCTGTTGAGATTTTATATTTTGAAGTCATCTGTTCGTAGAATAATCTCAGATTCAGATTTTCAGAAACATTGTAATCTGCGGAAAGCTTGATGTTCATTAATTTTTGTCCGCCCGTAATTTGAGAATCATTCAATAAGATATTCATAATACTTGTCTGACTGTCTCTCAAGGAAATATCGCCACGTATATTTAAATCTGATCCTTTTGCTCTTGCTCCTCTCTGATTATTGGTTCCCAAACGGAAGTTTCTTACAATATATCCTAATCTTATAACATATTCTGTGTACGCATCTTCGGTAAGAGAGTGATTAACCAAACCAAGAATCATACTTCTTGTTTTGTTGTACTGCACCCCAAACTGCATATTGTTTCTCATCGTAACATCTACTCCGATCAATGGTGAGAAAGATTCTGTATAACTTACCTGAGAGAATGTATAAGGATTGATGTAATTATCATTAACATCTCTCTGAGAACTTGTTTTGTCTATTCGGCTGTTGAAGTAATCAATATTTGATTGTACTCCAGTTGCTGTATACGTTGCAGTATAACTGTGAAGAATGTCAAATTTGGTAAACTGGCCGTTAATGATCGGAATATTTCTAAGACCTGAATAGATAATTCTCCAGTTCGGAATCGGCAGTCCTGCTTTTTTTGCATTTCCTAAACGCTCAGGATTTTTGCCTTCCATTGCAGCACGGAATGCAGGAATTAAAACATAAGCATTAGAAATACCGTGTCCTTCTGTATATCCATTCGGATTTAAAACTCCGCCCATTTGTTGTGAAATCAGCTGAGCATTGGCTCTGATCGCATCATAAATCACAGTACTTTCTTTAAATGATGAGTTTAAAAGAACCACCGTATTAGAATACGATACCATATCACTTGCAAACGTAAGGTTCGGATTTGCATTTCCAAAATCATCTACATAGTTGAATCCTGTGTGCGAGAAATTTCGGTTATAAGTTTGCAAAACATTAAAACTTATATTAAAATCATTCACCGGAGCAACCTGTAAATCGGCCCTAAATTCTCGGGTAGACATCTTCATATAAGGGTCAATCATAAATGGTGAATCACTTACCCAGCCTCTTTCCATTGATAATCGTCTGATGTCTGCCTGCGAACCAAAAAGGAAACCTAAAGAAGGACCACCTAAAGTCTGACCATAACCATATCCGTTTGGAGCAGACAATAAACCTGGAAGTACAGTTCCGTTATTTTCGGTATAAGTTACATTTAACTGCTTCATAGAAGTAAGTATAAATGCTGCGCTCTGTAAAATAGAAAGCTTGTTTTTAAACTTATATCTTTTGTACGCATATCTGTTTTTCTCCCAAGCCTGATTAACTGCATTATTTAATGAATCTTGTTCCTGCTTACGTTTTTGAAGTGTTGTCGACATCCTTTTAAAATAACTAAACTGCCCAAAGAACTTCGGAAGATCTGCCGTAGCATTCGCCGAAATAACATTGGTGTTCTGCCCTATCGACCCTAAACTTCCTTCAGGACTTGCAAGAAGTGCCGTAGATCTCGCATTCCAGTTATATGTAAATCCGTAACCTACTTCTGCATCAATAAAATCAAGATACGGAAGATATTGGAATGGCAATTTATAATTTAACTGAACTCTGTGATTATACAAAACAGGTCTCCCTGATCTGAACACATTTCCAAAGATTGAAGAATTGTCCATCGTATTTACATCAACCTGATCATTTAATGTTCTTGTTGCGGAATTGATTTCTAATTTCAACGATTTAGTAAAATTAAATCCTAAACCATATTGCCAACCGAAGTAGAAGTTTCTGTTCTTCAAAGCAGCAAAATCATCATTAAGATTTCCGCTAAGAATGGCATCAATATTTCTAAATTCTAGTTCGTTATAATTTCTGTCTAATTCAGTTCTGAAAGATAATCTTGTAGGAACCGGATTGAAATTAAATTCTTTTATCCATCTCAGGTATTTTGTAGATTTTGCCGTATCGCTAATCATTTTATTAAATGGCTTTACTACCCAAGGTTTGAATGTATAATTGTAATCTAAATATCCTCTGAAATACTGTCTGTAGTTTTTCTTGGTATAAATATCACGGTAATGATCGTCGTTATAAACAGCAGTTAATGAAAGGTTTTCTACATCATAAAATTTAGGCTTACTATTTGGTTTTACCCTTTCTTTATGCATGTTGACAACCCCAATACTTCTTTGCTGAGTATACGTTCTTGCTACTTTTTTAAGTTCTTCCTTGTTTGCAGCTTTACTAAACTCAACATCGGTATCTAAAGGATTGTACTTCGGATCTTCGATGGTTTGAGAATAAGAATAGTTCACCGGAATTTTCATCCCTGTATTTTCAGGCAAGAATTTATCTACGTTTACTGCGGTATTAATACTAAAAGCCGATTGTGTAGCCTGACTTCTTTCTGCCGGTTTAGAATCTATATTTCCGAAACCTACAGATGAATAAGAAGCACTCGTATTAACTGTTGCAAAATCTCCCAGGTTGAAATTTAAGCTTGCGTTTCCTGCATAACCGCCATCGTTTTCAATTTCAGAAAGACGAATTTCGTTTACCCAAAGAACTCTACTAATAGAATTTCCTCCTGATTGCTCGGCATTTCTTACTCCAATCATAATGGTTGTTACGTTTCCTAAGCTAGGGCGGCCTTTAATATAGATTTTTTTTGATGTATCTCCTCCACCAAATTGAGCATCTTCAATTCTTTCCACAAGCTTATTCGGAAAGTTTCTGTCACGTCTTATTTTGGCATCTACAAAATCCTGAATATTAAAATCAACATCATTCTCAAATGGCCAAATATCCATTGGTGCAGTTGCACTTTTCGGAGTAATCTTTAGAGAAGATTCATATTCGTAATAGTTATCTGTAGCATCACTACCAAAACGAATGAAAAACTTAGTTTCTTCGTCTATTCCGGTTGCACGATTTGTAGGATCTTGTGCATGTACAAAAAGTCTTAATTTTTTGTATCTTCTCATGTCAAGACTTGTATTTTTGAATACCCCTCTCGCTTCATTAGCTGCTAAATTAGTAGCTTTTAGATACAATGATGATTCATTTTGTCTTTGTGCTCCTGCATTTCCACTTAGAACTTGTCTGTCAATTCCCGGAGGAAGTACATAGGGTGGTTGGTTTAAAGCATTCTCTTCAATATTTACACTTCCAACTTCAAAATTGTCTATATTTTGTAACGTTGAGCCCTCATCAGTTGCAGGATCTGGAACCGTGCCTCCATCTGCATATTTAGCAATATTTTTGCTGTATCTTCTCCAATCCGATCTAATCAAATCCATTGTACCAAATCTCAAAGTTGAAGTTTGATCAAATCCTGTTAATAATAATCTGGCAAATCTTACATTGTTAAGTATAGCTACACTATTTGGATCATTACCTTTAGCAACCGGGATTCTAAATAAATACCATTTTACATCATCCGTTTGCCCATTTTGGAACGTAGCTGTTACCGTTTTCTGATCGATGATATAATTATTTGTTCCTAATCCTAAACTTGCCTGATCTAAATTAACAACATATTCATTATAGTTTTCAGTTTGATCCAAATTATAATCTTTATTGATATCTTCTGCATCCGGAGTCTGTGAAGAAACTTCTAACGAACCGCTTCTTGAATTTCCTTCAGGACCTCTGAAATATTTGTATCGCTGCACGATAGATGCTGCCTGACTTCCTGTAAATTTATCTGACAAATAAAATACAAAATCATCAACTGCAGGGTCGGAAAGATTGGTTACTGGATTTACAAAAGTATTACCAAACCTCATCGCCTCTTGGTCTGAGCTTAATCCATCATATCCTAAATCCTGTGCGGTTCTATCTGCACCTTCACTTGAAAATGCATATAAAATCGGAGGCTGTTTTGGCTGTATTCCCCAGTTGGAAGTGGTCGTAGTTGATGGACTTCCTCCGGTAGGCAAACCATTTTCGTACTGCATTAAACCATCTTTAAGAACATCTTCAGAGACATTACCTAATTGTAATAAAAGTTTAGGATTTGTACCTAAAGTATTTCCGTCTGCATAAGGATCCATCATCCAGAATTCTACAAATTCAATATTCGAATTCACAAAGTTAGTAACACTTATCGGACGCATAATTCCAGCCCATCTCTGCTGTGTCGTTTCAGTAGCCGGATTGGCATTGTAAGGTCCCTTTTCCTGAGGAAAATAAGAAATATCAAAAGTATTGGTAAAAGTCTGCTCTCCCGCTACAAAATCTCTGTTATTAAAAATTTCTGAGAATTGCACCCTTCTTGAAGCATGGTTGGAAACCGATGCAGGAGTAATTCCCTGTGGAGCTCTACCTCCCACTCCCCAAAATCTCGGGTCAATATTATACCATGTAAGTAAACCTCTTCCATATCCATTCGTCAAATTATCATTAGCGCCTGCTCCGGCAAAAAGTGGATTTCCTTGACTTTTCTCTGGTTTAGAAGCCAAGCTCCAAGCGGTAGGTTCTTTTAATGAAATTTTTGAAGTGGTTTGTTCAAAATCATCAATGTATGATTGATCATTTGTTCCTTTATTAATTCCCGGAATTAAATAGGCACCTTCCATTTTAAAGTTTAAGTTAGAAGGAGCTTCAGTGTTGATTCCAGGAATTTTATCTGTTAATCTTGTCAGGAATGGCAACTGATTGTTGTACATCATATTCACTCCCGCCATTGTGTTGTTTACAGCTTCCTGGCCGTAATTTACTTTTTGGGTAAGTGGAGATTCAGAATAATTAACAACAGTTCCACCAAAAATAAAGTTTTCACTGACTCTTCTTTCTAAATTTAAACCTAAAAATCTTTTTCTCTGAGTATTGAAAGTCAACTGATTTTCTAATGAAATATTAATCGCCTGACCTGATTGTTTTACCGTTTCATTAATGATGGTAACTGTTCCCAACATATAATCTACCGTATAATCAATACCTTCTGTAAGCTGTACTCCATTTGCAGAAACTTTTACAGAACCTTGAGGTACGTTTACGGCACCCAAAGAAATTCCTTGCCCTTGAGCTCCTTTATAACGACCTTCCATCGTATATCGTAATGCAAGATTACTTTGGCTTGCCTGCTGTTTCTGTTGCGTATAAAGATCTGAAAATACATATTGAGGATTACTACTGCCTAAAACCTGCGTCATATAACTTCCGAAAGGCTGTACCTTAGTAAACATAATCCGTCCTTGTTCTTTTTTGATCGTAATTCCTTCTACAAAATCAAAAACACCATCACCTAAAACTCCATTATTAGACTGTAAGTCGCCATTCACGTTAAGCCTATCCCAGTTGAAAAGTTTAAGCAAATTGGTACCTTCAACGGAAGTACCGGGTAAGTAATTTACCTTCCCTCCTGTTTTAGCGTCACGATAATATACATTTAAAATAAAACCGTCTCTGTCTACCTGTGCTGCATCTAAAGAATAAAAGTTCTTCATCATTAGATTCCACATTGGTGAATCAACTCTTGTATTACTGTTTGATCTTAATAATTTAGTGACCAAAACCGGACTTTCTTCTGAAAATTCCCCGACTTTGTAAACTTGGTTAGTCCCGTTTACGGTATATGAATATGAAACCGCCAAAAGCTGATTGTCATTCAGTTTTTGATTTAACGAGATATATCCTAATTGCGGATGAAAGGTATATTCATTCGCATCCATCCTTCTTGCTTTGGTACTCAAAACAAAATGTTCCCCATTTTCATAAGGTTGGGCACTTCCTGGAAACGTTTGTCCCTGAAAGTTTGTCAGATAGTTTTTCCCTTGTTCTCTAGGACTTCCAATGGCGTTATTAACCTGATTGTATAATCCGTTTTGAGAGTTATCCGGCGTTCCTGAAGCTCCTTCTCCTAAATCTCTGATCCCGATAATACTTTTCTGATAGGCTAAATTTGAATTCCCTTGATCTAAAACCCAAACTTCCATTCTGGAAATACTGATTCTGGAATTGATCTGAGGATAATTAAGCAAAGCATTATCATAACTATTTAAGAAATATTGTCCGATAAAATAATGCTGGTTATCTTCATAATCTATAGCATTTATTTTAAAGTTATTCATCGTTCCACCACCTTGTACTACGATATTCCTTGCTTCACCTTGTTGTTGTGAAAGTACCACCGTTCCGAAAGTTTTACCCAACTGAAATTCAGATTTCACCCCAAATAAAGATTCAGAACCACGAATCAGACTTGTTGAAAGCGGCATATTCACATTTCCAAACTCAATTCTTTTGATAATTTTGTCTTCACCTCCTGCATTGGGTTTATTTACATCATTCAAACCTTTTGTCTGAAGATCTTTCCAGGTACCTTTTGACTGCCAAACCAAATTCATTCTGTTCTCAAAAGCAAAACCACTTTGAGTATCATAATTGGCTTTAAGCTGTAAGTTTTCACCAACCTTTCCAATCAATCCTAACTGAATTCTTTGATCGATATCAAATGTAAAACTCGTTCTGTTTTGTGGTAAAATTAAAGGGTTATCGATTTTTTGATATAGGCCTCCAAAATCAAATGAAGCATATCCTGAAGGAATAATTTCAATTTTATTGCTTCCGAAAATAGATTCAAAAAGTCGGTTATTAATCGTTAAAGAAGGGATAAGACCTTTCCTTGCCGCATCAGATTTATCCTTTCTGAACATTAGGTTGTAGCTGTCAGATTTATCTCTATAAAAAGCTTTAGACTGCTCTGCAAGCATAAACTCTTTATAATCTTCCGGCGACATGGCAACAGGTGGTCCGGTAATTGTATTACCAATCTTAGGATACACGTAGTACATTCCGATTTTTACATCGTAATATGCTTCATAGTAAGTTGGGTCGGTAACTTCGTAATTCTTTTTTATAGAAACACCTTGCTGATTTTGCACCTGCCCAAAAACATTCATTGAGCAGAATAAAAACGACAAGAGTATATAGATGCTGAGAAACTTATTATTTTTCACCAAATGTTAAATGTTTTTTAAAATTTGTTTTACCAATTCTTCTACAGTAATTTCCGGAACTTGTTTCAAAATTCGATCTGCAATTTTCTCACTTGTTCTTTTAGGAATACCTAGAACTTCTAATGCAGATAACGATTCTTCCTTCACTTTATTATTCTCAAACGAAGAAATATTACCTTCAATATTCCCGAATTTTTGAACCTTATCTTTCAAATCGACAATAATTCTTTCGGCAGTTTTTGCCCCGATTCCCTTGGCTTTCTGAATCACAGCTCCGTTTCCGGAAAGTATTGCCGATGCAATTTCTTCAAGGCTTAAAGTTGATAATAAAATGAGTGCTGAAACTGCACCTACACCGTTTACGCTTATTAAGAGATTAAACATTTCTTTTTCCAAACGGGTATGAAACCCAAAAAGCAGATGCGCATCTTCACGGATGATCTGCTGAATGAATAAAAATGTTTCTTTATTTAAAGTCAGTCTTTGAGAAGTCATGAGGCTGATTCCGACATAATATCCTACACCATTTACGTTGATTACAGCGTAAGTTGGGGTAAGCTCCTGAACGATGCCTTGTAAAGAAAATATCATTATTAAATTTTATAACTTCCAAATATAGTAATTTAAACTAAGTAATGTTTTCATTTCAAACAAGAATGATTTTTAACTTAATTTTAAATAGCAAATACAATAAAAAGAGCTTTTAAACGAATAAATTCCAAAATAAGTTTTTTCATATTGTAAATTAAAATTATTTCAATTCTTGTTTTAAATTTTGACGTCCATTTTCTTTCTTAAAATCACTATTTTTTTTCATTAAAATGTTCAAAACTGAGCATTTAATTTTCCGAAAAGTTGAAATTATCTAATCTCTCTATCATTTTTGGGGATTTTTATTATTAAGAAATCGATGGTTTTTTAGACAAAGAAAAGTCCCACAATAAAAAAACACTTGAAATTCTATCGATTCACTCATTCTATAATCTCATTTTGAGACTGAGTCAAAATAATATTGAAAGGTGATTAATCGGTTTCACATATCAATAAAGATAGTGTTTGATTTGTAATGAAGCATTTACGTGACAAAAGTCAGGTTGATTTTTCCATAAATAATAATTTATATTTACCTCATTATTTTTAATTATTCTAAATAAATGAAAAAGCGATACGCACTTTCAATTCTTTTATTGGCAACTTTAGCCTCTAATACCTCAGCTCAAAACCTGCAAGACAGTTTAAAAACCAAAAATATCAACGAAGTAATTATGGTTTCTTCTCGTTCACCAAAACAAATCAGCGATATTCCGGGAACAGTTTGGGTAATCGGCCAAAAGGAACTTCAGACTCAAATTCGAGGTGGAGCCTTATTAAAAGAAGTATTAGGAAATATGATTCCGGGATTTGATTTTGGAAATCAGGGTCGAACAAACTATGCTCAAAACATGCGTGGAAGAAATGTTTTGGTAATGATTAACGGGATTTCTATAAGCAGCACAAGAGCAACCAGCCGACAATTTGATGCGATTGATCCTTTTAACATTGAAAGAATTGAAGTCCTTTCTGGGGCATCTTCTATTTACGGGGGAGATTCTACAGGGGGAATCATCAACATTATTACAAAGAAACCAACGTCCAACAAACTGGCTTTTGAAACTTCAGTAGGTTTAAAATCAGGTTTTCACAAAGATGATTTAGATAAAAGGATTGCTCAGTCTGTAGAAGGCGGAACCGATAAAGTGAAATTCAGATTGGGAGCAGCTTTTACACAAAACGAAGGTGCTTTTGATGCGAATGGTGACCAAATAATCACCGATGTAAAACAGGCAGATTTTCAATATAACAGATCGATCGATCTTTTGGGAGGAATTAGTGCTAAACTGGCTCCAAACCAAGACCTGAATGTAGATTTACAATATTACAATTCAAAAGTAAGAAACAAAAAGTGGCTTTCTTTCGGACAGAATTTTGTTGGGTTCACCACAAAAAACCCTGATTTGATTAACGTTTTAGACGGAGCCGATTCTGATCTTGTTCCAAGAACGGAACGTTTTATGGCCAACCTCAATTACAATGTGCGAAATATTTGGGGTGGACAAGATTTAATTTTACAAGCTTACGGAAGACGCGAAGAAGTAGATTTCGGAGCATCGTTTGCAGAAGTTCCGAAACCACCAGCTGGAGTTGTACTTCCGGTTTTTCTTTCATCCGCAAGAGGAAATACGAATGCTTACGGAGCAAAATTGGTTTTAAATAAAAAATGGAACGCTTTCAATTTCACTTACGGAGTTGATGTGGATCTCGAAAACTTTACAGGTGACCAGGCAATTTTTAATCCACAAAAAAGTGCAGAATCAGGAGGTTTGGTGAATCAGACCGATGCTTTTGTAGGAAGATATCCCGATACAAAAACATCTGCTCTTTCAGGTTTTATTCAGGCAGATTGGAATATTACAGAAAAATTAACTTTTTCAGGAGGTGTTCGTCAACAGTTGATCAATGTAAAACTGGATGATTTTGTAGGATTTAAAGAGCAGGTTTATATGCATTTCGGTTATGGAAATTCTGCAGATGCCGTGAAAGGAGGTAAAAATAATTACGACGTTACTTTATTGAACGCCAGTTTACTGTATAAATTCAATCCTTCCTGGCAAACCTGGTTAAATTTTTCTCAGGGATTTGCCGTTCCTGATGCTGCAAAATCTTATGGTTTCGGAAAATATCAATTGAACAATAATCATTGGAATCTACTCAACAGCATGAATATTGCCGAACAACCTTTAAGCGGAATTAAAACTGATCAGATGGAGCTTGGTTTCAGACACAACAGAACTTCCGAAGAAGGACTTTCTGCTCAAGGATCAGTTTTCTACGCACTTTCCAACAAAACTTTGAAGATCGACAATGCAGCTTTCACCATTTCTTTGCTTGATCAAAAATTACGAAACTATGGTTTTGAAGGGGCTTTAAGCTACAGATTTGCTCAAGGTTTAGAATTGGGAGGAAACGTTTTATTGATGCAGTCTGAAACAGAAATCGTTGATAAAGGTTGGCAAAACCAATCGGTTTACACTACAAACCCATCAAAATTTATGGTTTTTTCAGGCTGGAATGCAAAAAGTTTTTCATTAAGGCTACAAATGCAGAATTCTATGAATTACACCGATCTATCAGATATGAAAATCAATGGATACACCTTATTTGATTTAGTTGGAGATGTGAAATTAAACAAAGGAGTCATCAATTTTGGAGTACAAAATATTTTCAATAAACAGTACACTACCATTTGGGGGCAACGTTCTGTATTTTTCTACGGAGCACCTCAAAAAGCATTTGCTTATCAGGGACGAGGAACTACATTTTCTGTAGGATATACAATAAATTATTAATTATATCTGAAAGTTTTTAACCATTAAGATTTTATTAAGATGTTAAGTTTAATTAAGATTAAATCATACTGATTTTACATAAGCGAAGCTGCCTTAATATTCTTAACTCCTTAATAAATCTTAATGGTTCAATTAAAAAAAATCCTAGAAATATTAATTAAAAAGTAAAAGAAACACCAATTCAAAATTTTTATGAACACAGTTATTACCGAACAATTGGTTTCGGAAAAGGAAAGTCTTTTCCCAAATCTGGAGAACTTATTTTGTGATATCAACATTCACGAATATCAAAATGTAATGCAAAAAGCACAGGAAAGTGTCATTGCATTTCTAGAAGACAACTGCCAACCTTTCAGCGGAGTTTCTCCAAAAGACTTGAGAAAACAATTTGAAAAAATTGATCTCAACAGTTATCCACAAAGTTATGAAGAGGTTTTCGAAGAAGTCAGAACGCTTTATACACAACACGCCATTGCTTTTCATCATCCAAAATATGTTGCCCACCTCAATTGTCCGGTAGTTATTCCGGCGGTTGCTGCGGAAATGTTAATAAGTTCGATCAACTCTTCTCTTGATACTTGGGATCAAAGTGCAGGTGGAACTTTAATGGAGCAAAAACTAATCGAATGGACCTGCAACGAAATCGGTTACGGAAAAAACTCAGATGGAATTTTTACAAGTGGAGGTTCTCAAAGTAACTTGATGGGAATGCTTTTGGCGAGAGATCATTATTCGATCAAACATTTTAATCACAACATTAAAAAAGACGGATTACCCAAAAACGCTCATCGTTTCAGGATCTTTGTTTCGGAAGCAGCCCATTTCAGTATTCAGAAAAGTGCTTCTATTTTAGGATTGGGCGAACAAGCCGTTATTAAAATTAAAACCGACCGGTCCTTTAAAATGAACAGTATTTTGTTGGAAGATGCCATTCAAAAAGAGATAGAAAACGGAAATATTCCTATCGCCGTAGTTGCAACAGCAGGAACCACAGATTTTGGAAACATTGATCCATTGGTGAATATTTCAGCCATTGCAAAAAAATACGGAATGTGGTTTCACGTAGATGCAGCTTATGGTTGCGGATTACTTTTAACCGAAAAATACCGCCATTTAATTAATGGAATTGAAAATGCAGATTCTGTAACCGTTGATTATCACAAATCCTTCTTTCAGCCTGTAAGCAGCAGCGGATTTTTGGTGAAAGACAGAAACTATTTTACATTAATTACCCATTATGCCGATTATTTGAATCCAAAAGATCACGATGAAAATGAAATTCCGAATCAGGTTAATAAATCGATTCAGACGACAAGAAGATTCGATGCGTTGAAACTTTGGTTTACTTTAAGAATTATCGGAAAAAAAGGTCTCGGAAATTATATTGAAAGAATTATTTCCACAGCAAAAGAAACCGCAATTCTTCTTGAAAATGATCCACATTTTGAATTGTTGAACCGTTCTGATATTTCGGCTTTGGTTTTCCGATATTCGGCAAATCCTTTCAAAACTTTTGATCTGAGCAGAATCAATACGTACATCAAATCACAACTTTATAAAAACGGAAACGCTCTCGTTGCAGGAACAAAAGTAAACGGACAGTTTTACTTAAAATTTACTATTCTCAATCCTTTAACAACGGTTGAAGACATCAAATCAATCTTAATCACAATAAAAAAATACGGAAATGAATACATTGAAGTTAACTAATCAACAATACGCAGAAAAGATCAATTACACGGCTCTCATCAATTGCTACATGAGAGAATTTACCAACTGGAGCCGTTATTTGGGAATCCCGAAATATGACATTGCCGTTGCTCAAAACATAAGAAAAACGCCAACAGATCTACACATCAGAATCGATTTTTCTTCGATAGGATGTGACGTTTATATTCCTGTTACTTATTTTTCTGAGACAGGAAGACATCTTTTTGATTTTCCGGTTTTGAGAAGAGTTTTAGAAACAGACGAAGTTTCAGAAATTGACATTTACGGTTTTATGACGCTTATCGCAGAATATTCAAGAGGAATTCACTCAGATATTGATGCTTCTACGGTTTTGAAAAGATTAAATAATAGTATTGAAAATCTTACGACTTATTTAGATCATTTAGTTGAAAATAATAAGTCGGTAAATGATTTGGAAATGTCATTCATCGAGGCTGAACAGTCACTCGTCTTAGGACATATTTTACATCCCGTTCCAAAATCGAAGCAAGGTTTTAACCAGGAAGATTTGTTGAAATATTCTCCGGAAACTTCAGGACAGTTTCAGTTGTTTTACTTTTTGATCAACCCTGAAAATGTGATTGAAAAAAATGCAGACGGAAAGTTAGTAACTAAAGAATTAGGTGAAAAAATATATCCGCTTTTAAATTCTGAACATAAAAAATTATGGGATGAGTTTCCGGATTATCAAATTGTTCCGATGCATCCTTGGGAAGCCGAATATTTGCTGGTTCAGGAAGATGTTCAGATCATGCAGGAGCAGGGAATTTTGTTTGCTTTAGGTCATTATGGAGAATTTTTCACTCCTACTTCATCGGTAAGAACAGTTTACAGCGAGAACAGTAAATGGATGTATAAATTTTCTCTTCACGTAAAAATTACTAACTCTGAAAGAATTAATCTTTACCCTGAACTTCATCGTGGTCACGACATTAGTCAGTTATTAAAAACAGATTGGGGGAAAAATCTACAAAAAGATTATCCTGAGATTGATTTTATGGTTGATCCAGCTTTTATTGCGGTAAAATTTAACGATAAAGTCATTAATGGTTTTAATATCAGCATAAGAAGAAATCCGTTTCAGGGTGAAGATAAAACTAAAAATGTAACCCTTTTGGCAGCTCTTTGTCAGGACGGAATCTTTGGTCAACCTTCAAGATTGCAAAATATTATTGTCAACACCGCAAGAAATCTTGATTTATCTGTAGAACAAGTCGCTTTAGATTGGTTCAAACAATATCTTCACATCTGTGTAAGACCGATTGTCGGGATTTTGAATAAATATGGTTTAGCATGTGAATTCCACCAGCAAAACGTAATGATAGAAATTGATAAGAAAGGTTTCCCAGCAAAAATTTATTTCAGAGACAACCAAGGATTTTTCTTTAGAGAAGGCAGAAAAGAATTGGTTTCAAATGCACTTCCGGGAATTGCCGATGAAAGCCAGTCGATTATTGATGAAGAATCTTTAGCTCCGAAATACACGTATTATTTGGTAACGAATAATATTTTAGGAGTGGTGAATGCTTTAGGTTGTAACCAATTAGCGGATGAAAGAAAACTGATCGATCTGGTTTATAAATCATTTAAAGAACTTGAAAATGAAGACGAAACAGGATTGGTAGATTACATCATCAACAAAAGAAGTTGGTACACGAAAGGAAATTTAATTACAAGTTTACAAAATATCAACGAAGCAGACGAAAATCTTGAATACCCAGCTGTTTTTCTTGATACACCAAACCCTTTAAACAAATATTTCTTTTCGAATAAATTAATCAAGCCTGAAACTAAAGAGGTCGTTTATTCAAGATATTTTGAAGAAGAAAATGTAAACATAAGCATTCGTCCTTTCGATATTGAAAATGATTTTGAAATGATTCACGAATGGTTCAATAGGGAACATGCAAAACCTTTCTGGAAAATGGATGGTCCGAAAAGAGATTTAGAACTTTGGTTCAGAACTATTCTTCCAAGTGACGAGCAACACAGTTTTATCGGTTACGTAAATGATGTTCCGCAATTCAGCTTTGAGCCTTATTGGCCGATGCGAGATGTTGTGGGAGCTTATTATGACGCTCATCCTACAGATTATGGAACGCACTTTTTTGTTGCGGAAACTCAGAAAGATAAAAAGTTTTCTTTCCAATCTTTTCAGGTTGCTTTAGATTATATTTTCATGCTTCCTGAAGTTGGGAAATGTATCGGTGAAGCTTCTGTTGACGCAGTTCCGACAGATAGAATTATTACAAAATTGGGCTACACTCGTGAAGGTGTGATTGAAATGCCTCATAAAACCGCTTACCTGACTTTCTGTACGCGTGAAGGATATTGGGAAAAATGCCCGGAAAGTAGACTGGAAGCGAAAAATGTATAAAATATAAACAGCTAGTTTGTTATTGACTACGTCGAATCTTCGATTTCTGAAAAGAATCTAAACAATATATTTAATTCGAGTTGAGATTCCTACGGAATGACAAATATTGCTTAATTAAAATTTCAACCATTAAGATTTTATTAAGATGTTAAGATTATTAAGAGATTTCTCCTTCGTCGAAATGACATGCGCACTGTCATTCTGAATGGAGCAAAGCGAAATGAAGAATCTAACTTAAATTCCTTAACTCCTTAATAGAAACTTAATGGTTCAATAAAATAATTTCAAAAAACAAAAACATTGGAAAACAACAAAATATACGACATCATCGGGATCGGAATTGGTCCTTTTAATCTTGGATTGGCAGCACTTTTAGAACCTGTGGAATCTATCGATTCACTTTTTTTAGATCAGGCAAAAGGCTTCGATTGGCATCCCGGTTTGATGCTTGACAATGCTACTTTACAAGTCCCTTTTATGGCAGATTTGGTGACGATGGCAGATCCGAAAAGCAAATATAGCTTTCTGAATTTCTTAAAGGAAACTGACCGTTTGTACAAATTTTTCATTAGAGAAGATTTCTTTATTTTAAGAAAAGAATACAATCTGTATTGTCAATGGGCAGCCAATCAATTGGAAAATTGCCTTTTCGGAAAAAAAGTTGAAAACATTACATTTGACGAAACTCAGAAAATTTATATCATTGAAGTTTTAGATTTAAAAAATAATGATGTCACAAAATATTATACAACCAAACTCTCTTTAGGAACAGGAACTCAGCCCAAGTTACCTGAATTTATGAAAGATAAAAACTATCCGAACGTTATTCATACTTCAGAATATTTGAATCACAAAGAAGAAATTTTAAATTCAAAATCGGTTTCTATTATCGGTTCCGGGCAAAGTGCTGCTGAAATTTTTCAGCATCTTCTTCCGGAAACAGATGATAATTTATTCATGAGTTGGTTTACAAGACCTGACCGTTTTTTCCCGATGGAATATTCGAAACTGACATTGGAATTGACTTCGCCGGAATATGTTGACCATTTTTATCAGATGCCTTCCAATCAGCGGAAAAATATTTTAGCGAAACAACATCCGCTTTACAAGGGAATTAATTTTGACCTCATCAACGATATTTTTGATACGATGTACGAAATGAGTGTTGGAAATGTTCCTCTACATGTAGAATTAAAACCAAGTTGCCAACTGGATAATATTTCTCCTGAAGGAAATTCTTATGTCTTAAATTTCACTCATATTCAGGATGAGGCCACTTTCACTCACAATTCAGATTATGTGATCTTGGCAACAGGATATACCTATAACGAACCGAAATTCTTGAAAGGAATCGAAAATCAAATTCAAAGAAACGAAGATGGTTTGTTTGATGTAAGTCGATATTACACCATCGATAATGAAGAAAACATTTTTGTACAAAATGCAGAGCTTCACACGCACGGTTTCGTCACTCCGGATTTGGGAATGTGTGCTTACAGAAATGCGATTATCATTAATTCTATCGCCGGAAAAGAAATTTATAAAGTTGAAAAACGCATTGCCTTTCAGCAATTCAATACATCGAAAGAATGGATCGCAAAACATTCATCTTAAAAGGTGACTTAAAAAAGGTCATGTGGGAAACTTCATGGCCTGCCGTTGCAGCGATCGTTTTATACGGGATCAATAATTTCCTGGACGCTATTTTCGTTGGATATTTAATTAATACAAAAGCTCTTGCTGCCGTAGGAATGGCTTTTCCGTTGTCGCAAATTGTTTTAGGGTTTGGAAGATTGGTAGGAATTGGCGCAGGTGCAGCAGTAAGTATTTGGATTGGCGAAAACAGACAGGATAAATTATATAAACTGTTTGGAAGCTTCAATTTTCTATGTATATTTTTCTCATTAATTTGTACAGTTCCGGCTTATATTTTTGCGAATGAACTGATGGCAATGATGGGTGCAAAAGGAGAGTTACAAGCTATTGCAGTTGAATATTTTCGAGTTACGCTGATTGGAACTATTTTCTGGATCTACGGTTTAGCTTTAAATATGTTAATTCGGGCAGAAGGAAAAATGAAAACCGCTGCTGTGATGATTGCAATCGGATTAGTCATCGATATTATTTTAAAACCAATTTTTATTTCAACTTTCGGGATGGGCGTTTCCGGCGCAGCTTGGGCAACCAATTGCGGAATGCTGATTTATTCGTTACTTGGATTTTATTATTACGCTAAAGGAAAAAGTTCTTTCAAGACCAATTGGAAATCGGTTTCTTATCATCCTGAAATTGGAAAAAGGATTTTAAAATTAGGACTTCCCGAAATGATTTTATCCGTAATGGGAGTTGTACAGAGTATTATTATTTTTAATGCGATTGCTTCTTACGGAACGGAAGATGACATTTCTTTCTTCACCGTTTTGAATCGGTTTTTCCTGTTTTTATTAACTCCTTTATTTGGATTGATGCGAGGTTTACAGCCTGTTGTAGGAATTAATTTCGGAGCCGGACAATTTGAAAGAGCAAGGCAATTTTTAAAAACCTATATTTTAGCAGGAGTTGCGATACTTTCGCCTTTCTTTTTGATGGCAATGATTTTTCCGGAACAATTAATCGGATTAATGCTTCCGGGATATATAGTAAACACAAGTCAGATTCAGGATTTCAGATTGTTTTTCTCTGTACTTCCGCTATTACCAATTACTGTTTTGGCACTATCCTATTATCCTGCAGTAAACGATAGTAAAAAAGCAAGTTTCCTTGTTTTTTTACGACAGTTGATTCTTTATATTCCATTAATGCTTATTCTTCCTTATTATTTTGGAGTGAAAAGTATTTATTGGGGAAGCGCTTTGATAGAAGTAATTGTGGGAGTGACTACGTTTATTATATTAAGGAAAGGTATTGCTAAACCAAAGATGCAACTTACGTAAAAACAAAAGTTGGGCAGAATTCTACGAATTCTGCCCAACTTTTTATTGATTTACATTTTTGATGGATAGGATTTTATCCTATCCTTTATTAAGTCGTCCCTTAGGGACTTCAATCAAAAACTATTTTTTAACCTCTCTTCTCTGTGCATCCAAAACTGCAACCGTTGCCAAGTTAACAATCTCATCAACACTTGAACGCATTTGTAAAACGTGAACCGGTTGTTTCAGTCCCATCAAGATTGGTCCGATTACTTGCGCAACCTTCATTCCTCTGATAATTTTGTAAGATAAGTTTGCAGATTCTAGATTCGGGAAGATGAATGTGTTTGCCGGAGTTGTTCCTAATTTTGAGAACGGATAATCACTTAAATGATCAGAGTTCATTGCAAAATCAGGCTGAATTTCTCCATCCACAATCATTTTCGGGAATTTCTCATGAAGAATATTTACTGCTTTCGCCACTTTTTTGGAAGTATCAGAAATGGCAGAAAAGTTTTCGAAACCTAACATTGCAATTCTCGGCTCGATAGCGAATGATTTCACGGTGTGTTCTGCCATCTTAGCAATATTCACCAAATCTTCAGCTGTAGGATTTTGGTTGATCGAAGTATCAGCGAAGAAAATAGGTTTCTTTTCAGATAAGATCATCATCATTGCAGCTACTTTATCAACCCCTTTATCTTTTTCGATAACTTCTAAAACAGGTCTTAAAGTAGAAACATAATTTTTAGAAAAACCAATAATCAATCCGTCTGTATCACCATGTTTTAGCATCAAAGGACCAAAATAATCTCTCTGGCGAACGTATCTTTTTGCCTTGTACTCGTTCATCCCTTTTCTCTGACGAAGTTTCCAAAGGGTTTCTCTGTATTTTTTTCTGTTTTCTTTCTGATCGTCGTCACTTGGATCGATAATCGGAACATCAATGTTGATTCCGAAACGTTCCATTTGCTCTTTCACATATTTTTTGTCTCCTAAAAGAATAGGATGAGCAATTCCTTCTTCATATAAAATCTGTGCAGCTTTCAGAACATTATATTCTTCAGCATTTCCTAAAGTGATTCTTTTCGGATTAGCTTTTGCACGGTTTTGCATCATTCTTACCAATTTCTCATCTCTTCCCATTCTGTCGAGAAGCTGAGTTTCGTATTCGTCAAAATCTGCAATAGTTTTTCTTGCAACTCCGCTTTCAATAGCTGCTTTTGCAACTGCGCTTGATACTTTGGTAATTAATCTGTTATCAAATGGTTTCGGAATAAAATATTCTCTACCAAACTGTAAATTCTTAACGTTATAAGCTAAAATTACGGCTTCAGGAACCGGTTCTTTAGCCAAATCAGCAATCGCATGAACTGCTGCCAATTTCATTTCTTCATTAATGCCTTTTGCCTGAACATCTAATGCACCACGGAAAATATATGGGAAACCAAGAACATTGTTTACCTGATTAGGATAATCACTTCTTCCCGTCGCCATGATAACGTCTTTTCTTGTAGAAAGCGCCAAATCGTAAGCAATTTCAGGATCCGGATTTGCCAATGCAAAAACGATTGGATTTTCGTTCATGCTGCTCAACATTTCTGGTGTCATCACATTTCCTTTAGACAAACCAATGAAAACATCTGAACCTTTTACTGCATCTTCTAAAGTTTCAAGATCTGTTTGAGCAATGAAATCTAATTTTTCAGGAGTAAGATTTTCTCTTTTATGGTTGATAACACCTTTACTGTCGCACATCAATACATTTTCTCTTTTTAAACCAAGAGAAATATAAAGATTGGTACAAGCAATTGCTGCAGCTCCTGCTCCATTTACCACCATTTTCACTTCTTCGATATTCTTATTGGCAATCTGAAGAGAGTTGATCAATGCTGCTGCAGAAATAATCGCCGTTCCGTGCTGATCATCGTGCATCAACGGAATATCTAATTCTTCTTTTAATTTTTGCTCTATATAAAAAGCTTCCGGAGCTTTGATATCTTCAAGGTTGATTCCTCCAAAAGTTGGAGCAATTCCTTTTACAATCTGGATAAATTTATCCGGATCTTTTTCGTCGATTTCAATATCAAAAACGTTGATGTCTGCAAAAATCTTAAACAAAAGACCTTTTCCTTCCATTACCGGTTTTGAAGCTTCAGCTCCAATGTCTCCCAAACCAAGAACTGCTGTTCCGTTTGAAATAACCGCCACCAAATTTCCTTTTCCTGTATAATCATAAACCGTTTCCGGATTTTTTTCAATTTCCAGACAAGGAATAGCCACTCCCGGAGAATATGCCAAAGACAAATCTCTCTGCGATGAGTGTGGCTTTGAAGGAATTACCTCAATCTTTCCTTTGGGTTCTGCTTTATGATAATCTAACGCTGCCTGACTAAAGTTTTTTTCGTCGCGGTGAGTTTTACTTGACATATAATTTTCTGTTTTTTAAAGTATGTATTTAATGTGGTAATCAACCAAGCTTTCGATTGGTTTCTGTACAATGTGCCCCACATTCAAATTGAGTTCTGACGCTGCAGAACGTAAAATATTTTCGTAATAATAAGCAATAGAGCCGATAAAATTGATCTCGGCATCCTGAGATTCTTCATACGGAAGAACCTGATAATCGAAAAAGTTTTTCATCTCTTCCAAAACCATTTCCTGGAAGTAAGGATGATCTTTTCTTTCGACAACAAATTTATTGAAATTGGCTAAGTATGCATTGGGTCTGGTTGTATGATACATGTTTTTCAATGCTTCATCAATCGTTAATCCATACATTTCTTTGAACTCAAGATGTAAATCCTGAGGAAGTTTCTGCATAAAGAATCTGCGCACCAACTGTTTTCCGATGGCGCTTCCGCTTCCTTCGTCACCCATAAGATAACCTAATGAAGGAAGTTTTATCTTTAAATTTTCTCCGTCAAAATAACATGAGTTCGAACCCGTTCCCAAAATACAGACAATTGTTGGTTTCCCGTTATAAGCTGCATAAGCTGCTGCATACAAATCTTCTTTTACAATAATCTCTGCATTGGTAAAAACCTTTCCTACTTCTTCTTCTATTGTCTGGCAATTTTTTCTAACGCCACAACCAGAACCGTAGAAAAAGATTTTGGTAATTGAATTTTTTACAGATAATAAGCTGTTATTTTTTTCAATTTCGGGTACAATAAGCTCTTTGCTGATAAAATTGGGGTTGAAACCAATGGTTTCGGTCTTTAAGAAAACATTTTTGAAGTCATCCAAGATTACCCAGTCAGATTTAGTAGAACCACTATCAACAATAGCAACCATATTTCTAATTTTAAGGGGCTAAATTATGAATTTATCTTTAATTAGCCCTCAAAAACAGACACAGATACTTCCATTTATGATTAAGTTCAGTTTTTGATTTCGCTTTTATTTTGGTTATACTGTATTAGCCAGTCTTCTATCTCTTCTTCAAGATAAGTAGCCTGCATTACCATCGCGTTGATAAAATCGTCGGGTACAGGATCGCCATTAGAATTTTCAAGATTCCAAAGATCATCCGACATATTTTCGTACTCTGAGTACACCCTTTTGAAGCGGGTATTTTCTTTTTCCAAAACTTCAATATTTTTTTGTTGAAGCTGAAATTTTCTGTATTTGTTTTGAGATTTCATACAAATATTTAGGTTAAAGTAGTTCGTAAAACTTGTGTAAATTCTTTTCATCATGCATTACAAGATAGAAAGACCATCAACAGAAAAAGTTGAAAATGAATTTTTTATCAGGTACAGTTTCTTTTGTTCTGAAAATTAAAATTAGAAATTATTTTAACACGAAAAAAAAAATTAACAACTTTTTTCACTGTTTAACATATAGTTATAAATTTGCGTATTATTAAAATAGATGAGAGCATTACTACTACGCCACAAACAGGTATTATTATTTATTATTGCAGGCGGCCTCAGTGCGATTGTGGAAATCGGGAGTTTCAAAATCTTCAGTACCTATCTTCCACAAGCCATTTCTCAGGAACAAAATTTTCACGGAATTCATTATCCGTTAAGTAATATCTTATCGACAAGCTGCGGAATTTTATTTAATTATTTTCTGAGCATCTGGTTTGTTTTTGAGCGTGGAAAGCATTCTAAACGAAAAGAATTTGCTTACTTTATGGTAGTTTCTTTTATTTCGACCATTTTAAGTTTAAGTTTCTTCCAAATCTTTTATAGTTTTATATTTAAAGATAATATTGATTTAATTTTTTATACCTTGAGTCCGGAAATGACGAGTAAGATTGCTGCTATTTTATTGGTTTCTATTCTTAATTATTCTGTAAAGAAAAAAGTAATATTTAACGGTTGATTTGTGACTACAATTTTAAATTACCTCTGGAGATTCTGGCTGATTATATTGGCATTTGTTCTGACTATTATTCTGGGATTACCGGTATACATTCTGTCTTTAAAGAAAAGCACATTCAAATATGCTCATGTTTTAATAAGAATTTGGTGCTACGGAATGTTTTTCGGAATGGGTTTACGATATAAACTCATTAATCTTACCGATAAAAAAATCGACAAAAACACACAATACGTTATCATTTCAAACCATACTTCGATTATGGATATTATGCTCCCCTGCATTTTGTTTCCCAATCATCAGCTTTGTTATGTTGGAAAAAAAGAATTAGAAAAAATTCCGATTTTCGGAACCATCTACAAAAGAATCTGCGTAATGGTTGACCGAAGCAGCGCCAGAAGCCGTGCCGATGTCTACAGAAGATGTGCTGAAAAAATGGAGGAAGGCAACAGTATTGTTCTTTTTCCTGAAGGTGGAGTTCCCGATGACACCTCAATTGTTTTAGATGAATTTAAAGATGGAGCTTTTACACTTTCTTCGAAACACCACTCTCCTATTGCCGTTTTTACTTTTATAGGTTTGAAGGAAATGTTTCCATTTGATAACTCTAAAGGCTATCCCGGAAAAGTAAAAGTATTTTTCAACGATATTCTGGAACCAACAAACTCTCCAAGAGATTTAAAACTGTCAGCTTTTGAGACAATAAAAAAAACATTAACAGAACACAGTTAATCACATAAAAAATATATATTTGTTATTAAGAATCTATTTTTAACAAATATGTCAAAAACAACTACTCAACCTACTAATTACCCCGCACTTTATACACTGATTTTAGTGTTTTTCTTTTGGGGTTTTATTGCAGCAGGAAACAGCATTTTTATTCCTTTCTGTAAAAATTATTTCTCACTCGATCAGTTCCAGTCGCAGCTTATCGATTTTGCGTTCTATACTGCATACTTTTTGGGAGCATTATTGCTTTTCATATTTAGTACAATCAAAGGTATAGATATCATTGGTAAATGGGGCTACAAAAAAAGTATTGTTTACGGTCTCCTCCTCTCCGCAATTGGAGCAGCTATTATGATCGTTGCGGTGAAAGCAAATGTTTACTACGGAATGCTAATCGGATTATTCGTTGTAGCACTGGGTTTTTCTATTCAGCAGACTGCAGCCAATCCTTTCGCTGTTTTGTTGGGAGATCCTAAAACAGGAACAAGCCGACAGAATCTTGCAGGTGGAGTCAACTCTTTTGGTACATCAATCGGACCTATCATTGTAGGTTTAGCTCTTTTCGGAACTACTGCAACGGTAGATGATGATCAGATTAAACATTTAGCTTTAGACAAAGTAATTTTATTGTATACCGCTGTTGGAGCATTGTTTTTAATTGCTGCCGGAATTTTTCATTTTTCTAAAAAATTACCTGCCGGAATTTCTACAGAACCCATGGAAAAAGCAGGCAAAGCAAGAAAGAATCTGATTGCAATGACTGTTTTAGTAATCCTTTGTTTCATCCCTGTATTTGCAAGTTATAATTCTGATGCTGCTAAAAAGATAGAAACTTTTAATGAGGAAATTACTGTTTTAGAAAACAGCAAAAAATCTGAAACCAATGTTGCTACGATAGAAAATATCCAACAAAACATTGACACTAAAAAAGCTGAATTGCTGGAAGTAAAACATCCTTTAGAAAAAACAAGAATGTACTATTTAGGTGGTGCTTTATTAGCCGTAGTTCTATGTCTTGTTTATGCAAATACAAGCTCTAAGAAAAATCCGGAAGGATGGGGAGCTATGAAATATCCACAACTTGTTTTGGGAATGCTTGCCATTCTTGCTTATGTAGGAGTGGAAGTAGCCATTGGTAGTAATTTGGGTGAACTTTTAAGTTTACCGGAATTTGGAGGACATCAGTCTTCAGATTTAGCACCTTATATTTCGATGTATTGGGGAAGTTTAATGATCGGAAGATGGACCGGTGCAATTACTGTTTTCAACCTTAACAAACAACAACAGATGATTGCCACTATTGTAGTTCCATTTGTTGCCTTTTTGGTGATTATAGGAATTAATGTTATTGCACAGAAAGATATGTCTAATCTGTATTTTTATGCAATCTGTATCGTTATTCAGGTGATATTATTCTTGGTGAGTAAAAATAAACCGGCTTTAACGCTTATTATTTTTGGTCTTTTTGGTGTTATTGCAATGATTGTAGGTTTAATGACCACCGGAAATTTTGCTATTTACGCTTTCTTATCTGGAGGTCTTGCTTGTAGCATTATGTGGCCATCAATTTTTACTTTGGCGATTACAGGATTAGGAAAATATACCGCTCAAGGTTCTGCATTTTTGGTAATGATGATTTTGGGAGGTGGAATTATCCCTCCATTACAAGGAAAACTTTCTGATATTATCGGAATTCACAGCTCTTATATAATCCCGGTACTTTGCTTTGCTTATATTACCCTATTTGCTTATCTTGCAAAGAAGACCTTAAGCAAACAAGGAATTGATGTTGACGTTTTAGAATCTGAAGGTGCACATTAATACTACAAAAACATATAAAAAAAAGAGATTTTGGGCGGGTATTTTACTTGCCCAATTTCTTTTGTTCTATACTTTTTCAAAACTGCAAATTGTGGTTTCTTTTTTTGAAAAAGTATTTGAATTTCAGAAAAAAATCCATCAGCTATTATTCGCATGGATTCCTTTTTCATTTGGAGATGTACTGTATATTTTATTGGGAATTTTATTGATTTATTTAATCATCAAACTCTTTAAAAAGAAAACAAGAAGCAATGCTGTATTTAAAATATTAATTGTTTTAAATATTACTTATTTCACTTATCAGGTATTTTGGGGAATGCTTTATTTTCAGACACCGATTATCGCAAAACTTCCAAAAACAGAAGTTACACTGGAAGTAAGAAAAGCATTGGCATTAGAATATCTTGAAAAATCGAAAGCAACCAGAAAGCTCGTTAAAGAAGATAAAAACGGAGTTTTTGTCATTAAAGATTTAAATGCAATTCAACAAGAAATATTAGATCGACAAAAAACGCTTCCTAATTTTATAAGTCAAAAAGAAAGCACTACAACCAATTCATTTAAATCCAGTTTATTTGGAAAAACAATGAGTTTTACAGGTATTTTAGGGTATTACAATCCTTTCACTGCAGAAGCTCAATTCAACGCTGAATTGCCATCTTCTTATCTTCCATTCACTCTTTCTCATGAAAGTTCTCATCAATTGGGATTTGCAAGAGAACAGGAAGCAAATTTTGTAGGTTATCTGATTGGTGTACATTCAAAAAATCCTGAGCTCAGATACAGCACGGAATATTTTACTTTAAAGAGCTTATTAAATTCTATCGTTAATGAAGATGAAAAGTTTGTAAAAACGGCTTTAGAAAACTATTCTGAAGGAATGAAGAGAGACCGATTGAATGAAAGGAAATTTATAGCAGAACATCAAGGCTATCTGAATGACTTTTTTGGGTTTACCAATAATCTTTTTCTTAAAAGCAATCAGCAGGAAGGCGCGATTACTTATTCTTATTTCATTGACCTTTTAGTACACTACAAAAGCATCTTTACTCCATAAAAAAAGAATCGTATCAGGCGATACGATTCTAAAAACACAAATGATGAAAAAAAATTTATTACCTTGACTTGTTCCCTCATTCAAGGCACTGTAAAAGTACGATTTTTTTTTAAAATTCAAAATATCACCCCACATTTTATTTAAGTTTTATGAAAATTTTATGATTTGAAACTTCTTAAATTTTATTTCTCTCACAATTATGATTTACATATACATCATGTACAATCGATTACAAAAGTATTTTAATAAAAAAAGTTTAAAAAAAATAAAAAATAATTTAAAAACAAGTAAATAATATTAACGTTTAAATTTTAACTATTTTTCACATAATTCTGTGTTCTTCAATAATGAATTATATTAAAAAAAGATACTAAAGTTAACTTTTCCTGAATCTATGTTTCCAAAAGAAACATAATTATCACCCAAAACATATATCATGTAGAAAAAAGGAAAAGAATCTTCTAAAAATTTCACATAAAAAAGACCTAAATTACTTTAGGTCTAATGGAATATGGCATCGTAAATTTTAATTTTCAATAACAGATTGAAATCAGTCTATTATTAAATTTTGTAAATTATTAATAATTATACAGTTACCAATATTATCTATTTTTCAATTATTTTTTAATGAATTTAATTGCTTTTTCCTCTCCCTTTAATTTCAAAATATATTGACCTTTCACAAGCTCGTTTACCACAATTTCGCCTGATTTCATTTCACCTGATTTTACCACTTGTCCTACAGCATTATAAATAACAAAATTAGAATTATCAGCGCCATCTAAATGAATAACATCAGTAGCAGGGTTTGGATATAATGTAACCGATTTAGTTTTTACAATATCACTCGTTCCTAATGATGCAGCAGGAAGTACAAGACTTTGCGCATAAGTGAATGGATTTGCATTAGTACCAGTTTTTTCCTCCTTAAATACAATTACACTTCGGTTATTAAAAGGTTTTAGAACAGTAACATAGCTTTTAGGCCTAGATAAAGTAGCCATTGGAATATATTGTTGAGGCCATGCAAAGTTTCCATTATCATCCAGCAAAACAGCATTTAAAGACGTTGAAATCGGTGCAGAACCATTTATTTTCTCTACTACAAAATAAGGTTTTCCATCAACTAAATGTAAGTCACTTGTGTGCATCATAAAGTCAGCTGATATAGGAAAAACCTGCTTTGCGTTGTTAGTAAAAAGCCTGTTACCAGTAACTTTATCAAACTTCTGTACATATTCTCCCCCACTTCCTTGTGAAGTTCCTGTATAGTTTGCAATTGCCCATATATTTTGTGAACCAGGAGCAAAAGCCACTTTTATATTTTTCTCAAAGTTTGTTTGGTTTGTATCAAAATCTACTCCATTTACTCCCCAAGGTAAACTACCATCTGAGTTTACTCTCTGCAAATATGAATCGAATCGGTTATTTTGTCCGCTTGTATAGCCGTAGTAAACATTGTTGCCATCTGAAAACCCAGAGTAAAAACCATT
Organism: Chryseobacterium scophthalmum; assembly: GCF_900143185.1. NCBI lineage: Bacteria > Pseudomonadati > Bacteroidota > Flavobacteriia > Flavobacteriales > Weeksellaceae > Chryseobacterium > Chryseobacterium scophthalmum. The sequence continues at coordinate 28,499 of NZ_FSRQ01000005.1, forward strand.
TGATACTGTCGTTTGTGTTGTTATTTGAGTAGGTCCGTCTGACCATTGAATATTTCCATTAGAATCTAACTTCTGAGCAAATAAATAACTAATCTGAGACGTAGCCAATTTGTGGAAAATAATTTCTATTTCATTATTTGCCAACTCATAAATATCAGCAGGAGAAGTTCTTTTGGCAGGGTCATTAGAAACGATGTTCACAGGATTTGCCCAAACAGGCTGCCCTGCAGGATTATATCTCTGTACCATCATGTGTAATTGGCTATTAGGACTATGACCAACAACAATATCACCATTCGACAATGGGCGAATTACAGGAAGAAAACCCTGCCCTATGTTGATCCCATTTGGCCAGACTGAAGTACCTTGCGGATTAATTTTAAATAAATAAATAAATAGGATTTCCAGATGTCGTTCCGCTCACTCCTATGTAAACGTTATTAGCTGAATCTACTGCTGTTTTTTCAAATACAGTATAGGTTGCCATAGGAATTGTATTACTTAGCATAATACCATTAGCTCCTAATTGCTTATTACCATTTTCATCTAAAATCTGAAGCCATAGCTCGTAATTTGCCGGAGCTGCTACTTGCTTCCAATATCCGATAAATGTTCTTCCATCATTAGTTATTGTAGAAAATGATGCACCGTTTCCGGAATCAGCTATAAATAAATTTTGGTCTGTATTAGGATTCCATTGTGCAGATGCTGCAGAAATCATGAATCCTGTACATAATAATGTAATTAATTTTTTCATATCCTCTATTATTTCTTGTCTGGAACAAAGGAATAAAGTATTCTGAAAGTACAATTAAAAAACATTACATAGTTACCACCTATACACTAAAAACTGTCCACATACACACCACACACCAAAACGTAAACAATTGAAAAACAAAAACTTAAAAATCATCAAGATATTTAGACAAATCCTCTTTTGTATTGGTAAGATCTAATTTTTTCCGAAGTCTTGTCCGTGAATTCTCTATAGTTTTAGGAGTAACATTCAATAAATTTGAAATTTCTTTAGTAGATAATCGAAGTTTCAACATTGCCGCCAACCTTTTATCGTAATTGGTAAGACTCGGATGTCTCTGTTCTAAATTTTTATAAAAAGATTCATGAATTTGCAGGAAGTGATATTCAAAATCTTCCCAGGTATTTGGTTTTACACTTATTTTAATTTCATTAATAATTTCTGAAATTTCTTCTGCATGCTGATATTTTGTTTTGAGAGCATTTACCTTTTCCAGAATAGATTTAAAGATAGAATCTACTTTTTGCTGCTCCATTGATTGGTAAACAAGGAGCTTTTCTTTCATATGATTATCAAATTCCAATTCTTTTTCTCTCGCTTCAATCAGTTTTTTCTCAAGATTCAGTGCTTCTGTTTTATTTCTATAGTTTATTGTATATAAAATACAGATAACAACGATTAATAGAAAAACCACCAATATGACAATGTAAATCAGATTTCTTTTTTCTTGCTTTAAGCTGTTTAATTTTTGTTTTAATTCATATTCATGCTGAGCTTTTATTCGCTCTACATTTACCGCTTTCTCCTCGATATTCAGCATATCTCGTATAGAGTCATATTTTTTAAAGGTATGAGCCGCATTTTTGTAATCATCATTTAGAAGATAAGCATTGTACAGATTATCCAAGTATCTGATATTGCTAAAATCTACAGAGTTTTTTTGAGTAAAATCACCAGTTTTTTGAGCGTAAAGTAGTGCTTTTACTGGATCTCGACGATTAATATAGAAGCTTGCAAGATTATAATTTACACTATAATTGACTTCTGGGCTTTTGATATTATTTTTTGCTAAAATATTTTCTGCTTCAAGCAAATAGTCCTCAGATTGGGTGTATTGTTTTTTGCTAAAGAAGAGCTTACCAAGATTTGACGTCACAAACGCTTTTAAACTAGGATTATCATAATCTTTAAAAATAACCTCGCATTTTTGAAAATAATATTGAGAAGAATCGTATTTTGACATTGCGAAATAAGCATTTCCCAAATTATTCAAACCTTTGATCATCCCCTCTTTATCATTTTTCTTTTGATAGAAGCCTAATGTTATTTTATAGTACTTTATAGCTCTTTGTGGATCATTGAGCTGTGCATAAATGAAAGCGAAAAAACTATTAACCTTTGCCAGTTTCCCAAGATCATTTTTTTCAGTAAATACATTATGAGCTTGAGTACAATATTCTAATGCCTCATCAAAATGATTGATATCAATATAAATCTGGATAGCTTTAAGGTAAAAATCCTCCAAATCTTTTTCGGAAACAACTTTTTCTGCCTTTTGAATAAATTGGGTGGTCTTTTCTACGTCTTTATATTTTGTTGCATTTGCAGAATCTATGAAAGCTGCATACTGATTTCTATCTTGCGCAACACAAAAATTGATAAGATTAAAAAATATAAAAACAAAAAATAACTTTCTTTTCATCATTTATTATAAAAATAATCCCAATTGGGACTGAAATAACTAATTCTTATCTAAATTTATAAAATATTTTTTAATCAAAGTCACAAATTGTAGGTTAAAAAAAATTAAGAATATGATCTTCATATTTAATCATATATACCTTCTTCTCTTACTGGCCTATTAAGCAGAATTTATATTCAAAAAAACAGAGTACGGAAATCTTCTGAGCTATGAAGTTATCAACTACCTTCGAGTATTATTTACGGATTGTGCACAAATAAAAAACCGCAATCAATGATTGCGGTTTTTTATTGTAGCGAAGACGGGAATTGAACCCGTGACCTCAGGGTTATGAATCCTGCGCTCTAACCAACTGAGCTACCTCGCCGTTTTGGTGGTGCAAATATAGAAAATATTTACTAACCTCCAAAATTATTTTAGCTTAAAATATTCTAAAACATCACCAACATGATTGGGCTTACTGATAATCTTATTGTTAGCATCCAAAATAAAATACGTTGGTGTTGCATGAATATTATAAATTTCAGCAAAAGAACTGTTCCATCCTCTCAATTCTGAATCATTGATCCAAGGAAATGCAGCAATTTTAGTTGTATAAGCATTTTTATCAGTATCCAGCGACATTCCGATTATCTGAATATTTTTTGCTTGTAAATCTTTGTATTTAGTTAAAAGCTGTGGCAATTCATTTTCACAATGTGAGCATGTTGAAGACCAAAAAACAATCACTTTTTTATCAGCTTTTACATCGGCAATCGACTTAGCATTGGTATTTACAGCAGAATGAAATTTATAAGCCGGAAAAACAGCTCCAATATCTGTAGCTGCATTAGATTTTAAGGTTGAAGCCAAACGGTCATTAATCGTACATTTTAAACCTTTTGCCAATGCAAGATATTTCGTTTTAAAATCATTCATGTCATACACATCAAAGATATCAATCAGCTCAGAAAGCACAGTTTGCCCTCTTGGTGTTTCAACATTTAATTTATTAATCAAAGTATCTACAGAAGCATTGACATTGGTGTTTCCACCCACATTAAGATAAGACACAAGAATTGGACGTAAAAGAGACGAGCTCTCCAACATATCGCTTGATTTGTCTATAAAATTGACAATCTCTTCCTGGGTAACTTTTTTTGCAGGGTTATTGGAAAGGAATTTATTATAATTGGTATTATAATAATAAACAAACGGATGCTTCGTCTGATCGATACTACTTGCTCCTGAGAGTTTACCCATCTCACTGATTAATGCTTTCCCAAACTCTGTATTATCTTTATAATATTCTTTAATCTGAACTAATGCAGGAAGAATGATTTCTTTTTTCTGAGAAGATTCCTGAATAGCATTCATCAGTTCATTCGATTCATCCTGATAAATTACATTCTGTATTTTATTTGCTTTTGTCTCAAGTTGAATGTTAATATTTTTGTTTTCAGAAATAAAACTCACAGAATTATTGGTATTAGGAAAATACACTTTCATCATTCCAGAATAATTTTTTGGATATTTGAAAGTCCAGACATTTCCTTTACTTTTTTCTTTGGTAACAATAATATCTTTAGAACCGTTTAATGTATACAAAACAGCTTCTTGCTCATTAAAATCCGGTTGCGACTGAATATTTACAGAAAACTGCGCTTTAATAGAAAATGCCAACAGCATTCCTGATAATACAAGTATCTTTTTCATAATGTAAAAATAAAAAAACTCTCCGACTAATCAGAGAGTTTCAAATATTTTAATATAATTTTTATATTTTTTGAGTTTTGTATTTTTTTGCAAAATAAGCAATCCCAATAATTGCAACAATTGCTAATACATACACATACATATCTATTGGCGAAGTAGCTTGAGCACCAAAACCATTCCCTTCAACTTGTGGGTCGGGAGGATTATTGGGTCCTACTATTGGTTCCGAACTTTGAGCAAACATAGATATGTAAGAGACAAACAATGCTATTAGTATAATTAATTTGTTTTTCATAAATATGTTTTTATCTCATTATTTTTGTGTTATACACTTGCCCGTTATCAGCTTTAATGGTAATCAAATAACCATTATTTATCTGTTTAGGAATATTTAAAGTATGATTAGATGCCGTATTAACTCTTTTTTCAGAATTAATTAATTTACCACTCATATCGTAAATGATAATATCAGCATTTTTCCAGGATTTATCAAATATAACTACAAAATTGTTTGAAGATTTTTCATAGGTCACAATTGTACTACTCTTTTTCGTCAAATCTGAAGTTCCTAAAACAGTTTCAGGTTCTGGCTCTCCATAATATAGACCTGCGACAGATACTGATCCTGCATTTATAACCTGATCCTGAGACAGCATTACATTGTTTCCATTAATTTTTATCCAAAAGCTTTCACCTGCGCTTAATGCAGATTGGTTTGTCGGAATTAATGCTGCATTCTCTCTAATCTCAAATTTTAATTTACTTATCGTACTCGAATTAAGTTTTAATGGTATTTTTTTATGTAAAAAGTTTACCTCATTAGCTTCATTAATATACAAATTATATTGAGAGGCATAAGTAGGATCTTCACCTCCTGTAATATACTCTTCATTCGTATAAATAGCACCGCTTGCAGGTGTATTATTACTATTATACCCTAAATTAGCCTGTAAAGTGGCAGCCGAACTATAGCCGGTTGTAGCACCATCATGAACAACATAATAAGTTCTATAAATTTCTTTATCTTGATTATCCAAAGCAATAACGCCTAACTGTTTAACAGTTGATGAAGGATTGTTTTTTGCCGCAGTCACAGAGTAAGAAGTGCTTGCTGTTCTTGCGGTAGATGCAAATCGTCTTAGAGTATTAAAATTTAAAGTTCTTGAATATAAACCCGGATTAGCTGTTTCAAAAGCAGGATTCAACTTTATATATACAGTACCCATTGGTTTTATTATCAACTTATCTACATCTCCAGCCGAAGCTACAGATCCTGAAGAAGTATTACTAAAAGTCACTGTATTCTCAAGTTGTGTACTAGTACCCGTTGTTGAAGAATAACTTATTCCAGTCTGAGAATATCTTACTCCTTGAACTGGCAGAACATTACCGTCTTTTACAGTTCCTGTTTCCAAAAGCTCAGTTCCAATTCTGCTTAAATCTAGATTGGTTAAGTAAGGATTTCCGTATTGATAAAGCTCTTTACCATAAGTATCTGTCCATCTTGTATCAAATGGATCATTTAAATATGTATTATATCTTTCACCAAAAACATTTATATATTGCCCTGAAGAACCATAATTTAATGAATTACCACCAGGTTTACCTCCGTTTGTTAAACTTACAGCATTTGTAGAAGTAGAAGTATCAGAATATGGTATCCCTTTTAAAGTAAGCACTGCCGAACCTGCTGGATTAGGAACCCATCCAGTAGTTCCCACTGCAAAATATGTTGTAGGCCCATATAACGCTGTTGAATTCCCCGGATCTGTTGATGTAGAAGGATTTACCACTCTCATAACAGTATTGGTATTATCCCAATACGCTAAAGCTGTTGTAGTCCTGTTATTCGTGAAGTTAGAACCTTTCAATAAATTTTGAGAAAAAGATAGAACTGTCTTATTAGAAAAAGGCAATGCCATTTGCTGAAAACTGCCTTGATTAGCGTCCTTATATTCTTTGTCTACAATAGCAGTAATTCTGTCTTGGGATATATTGCTTATATACAATTGACCATATGTGGAATTTACATAACCTGCTGTTGAGGGATCATTTAATCGTAAAATAATATTTGCACCATCCGTTCTAGGTCCAGGAGTTACATTTGTATCAATTGTCCTAAAAACATCAGTACCATTTCCACCTACAATCATCATATTCCCATGAAGGTCAATGTTGCCATCACCTCTGGTCTGTACTCCTCCACCGTTATACACGAGGGTTCCGTTACTCACATACATTTTAGCCGTATTGTCTACATGTAGTAGAACTGTCTGCGCCTGAACAGACAAACCAATCGATAAAACACCGAGTGTTAATAAATTTTTTTTCATTGTATCTATAGTTTTTGTGTTAGTACTATATTTAGTACAAAGATATAATTTTTTTCTAAAAAAAAATTAAAATCACTTAATAATCAAAATATTATCTTTTGTGAGTACAATTTCATCATGCTCTCCCACCGTAAACATATAGTCTTCTAGGACTTTTTCTGTAGTTCCACGTAAGCCTCTAGCGCCCAAACCCTTCTCCATAGTTTCGTCAACAATCATTTCTATAGCTTCGTCCGTGAATACTAATTTCGTTCCGTCCATCTTAAAAAGTTCCACAAATTGGTTGATAATAGAATTTTTTGGTTCTTTCATGATTCTTATCATCGTCTCTTTAGTTAACTTTTCGAGGTAAGTAATAATTGGAAATCTTCCTAAAAGTTCAGGAATTAATCCGAATGAACGAAGATCGATTGCATTAATATTTGTTAAAACATATTCATCTTCTTCTACTTTATTGATCTTCTCAGCACTAAAACCAATCGCCTGCTTATTCATTCTTCTTTCAATGATTTCTTTAATTCCATCAAAAGCACCACCTGCGATAAATAATATATTTTGAGTATTTACCTGAATATATTTTTGATCAGGATGTTTTCTTCCTCCTTGTGGCGGAACATTCACAATACTTCCTTCAAGAAGCTTTAATAAACCTTGCTGTACTCCTTCCCCAGAAACATCTCTTGTTATACTCGGATTATCAGATTTTCTGGCTATTTTATCAATTTCATCAATAAAAACAATTCCTTTTTCTGCTTTTTCTACATCGTAGTCTGCAACCATCAAAAGTCTTGAAAGAATACTTTCAACATCTTCACCTACATACCCTGCTTCGGTTAAAATCGTTGCATCTACAATACAAAAAGGAACATTCAGCTCTTTAGCAATAGTTTTTGCCAAAAGTGTTTTTCCTGTTCCTGTTTCACCAATCATGATGATGTTTGATTTCTCAAGCTCTACTTCTCTGTTTTCGTCTTTTGCATGCAGCAATCTTTTATAATGATTATATACTGCAATTGAAAGTTGTTTTTTTGCCTGATCTTGTCCGATCACGTATTGATTTAGAAATTCTTTAATTTCTTTTGGCTTTTTAAGTTCGTCAATAGACTCAGCCGGTGAAAATCCCGCTGGTGAAACCGTATCTTTTACAATTGAATGCGCCTGCTCAATGCAGTTTTCACAAATAAAACCATTCTGCCCAGAAATCAGCATTTGTACTTCATTTCTTTTCTTACCACAGAAAGAACATTGGTTTGAATTCATCTCTATATAAAGTATATTATTAAAGAAAATCGTAAAAAATTTCTTTTTTACGACCTTCTATTATTGTTAAGAATTAATTATTGAATTTTGAATTTCGGAATATTCTTCCGCAGAAAGTTTCAGTCTTTCGTTTCTGAAATTCATATCCTCCATTTTATTCAATGGAATCAAATGAATATGAGCATGAGGAACTTCTAGCCCCACAACTGCAACACCCACTCTTATACAAGGGATTGCATTTTTCACTTTTTTGGCAACTGTTTGTGCAAAAGCCCAAAGATTTTTGTACTCTTCGCTTTCCATATCAAAAATAAGATCTACTTCTTTTTTAGGAATAACCAAAGTGTGACCTTTTACCAAAGGCATTGCATCTAAGAATGCTACGAAGTTTTCATCTTCTGCAATTTTATAGGCAGAAATTTCTCCGTTGATGATTTTTGTGAAAATTGAACTCATATTTAAAATTTAAATTCAGTTTACAAAGTTATGTCTAAAACCTGAAAAGACAATTTATTACCGTTTGGAAGAACAATCTCTGCAGTTTCGCCCACTACTTTACCTAGTAAACCTTTTGCAATAGGTGTGTTTACAGAAATCTTTCCAGACTTCAAGTCACTTTCATTATCGGGAACCAAAGTGAAAACCTGCTCTTTTTTCGTATCGTTATTCAAAAGTTTTATTGTTGTAAGAATTGACACTTTAGAAGTATCCAATTGAGTTTCATCAATTATTTTAGAAGTAGTCACAACATCTTTCAGTTTAGAAATTCTCATTTCCAACATTCCTTGTGCCTCTTTGGCTGCATCATATTCTGCATTTTCAGACAAGTCGCCTTTATCTCTTGCTTCTGCAATCTGTTGAGTGATTTTTGGTCTCTCAATTTTTTCCAATTGTTCAAGCTCGGCTTTCATTTTATCTAAACCTTCCTTGGTTACATAGCTTGCCATAATATTTTATTTTAGTTTTAGTATAAAAAAAATTATCCGACATTTGCCGGACAATGTTTTTGTTTATTAATCGTTATTGTTTTACAAATATATAAAAATTTATATTCAAATGAAAAAAACTTTTTCAACCCTTACAATTCTCACCTTTCTGATATTCAGTTTTTTAAATATAAATTCTTGCAGCAACCGTGAAGATACCGTAAGTTGTTTTCCTAATTCTACAATCAATGTAAACTTAAATCTGAACCTTGCTGCTTATAACAATCTTAATTTTGTGGGACAGCCAATTTACATCGACGAACAGCAATCTGGAACAAGAGGATTAATTGTTGTGAGAACCGTCGACAATCCGGCTACGTTTAAAGTTTATGATAGAAATGCACCTCATCTTTGTCCTGATACCAACACTACTTTAGAAATAAAAAACGGCACCAGTATTTTTTGCCCAAAAGATAATGCAACATGGATTCTAATAACCGGACAGCCAACTGCTGTAGCCAATCTTCCTCCTAAAACTTATTTTTGGAACTATGACGCCGCAACAAAAAATTTAAGTTTATATAATTAATGAAAGCAGTAATACAAAGAGTTTCTGAAGCCTCTGTAAAAGTAGACGGAAATGTTGTTGGAAAAATAAACACCGGCTTTATGCTTTTGATCGGGATAGACGAAAACGATGAAAAGACAGATGCTGACTGGCTTGTACAGAAAATATTAAACCTTAGAATTTTTGGTGACGAAAACGACAAACTCAATTTATCTATTAAAGATATTAATGGAGAGATTTTGTGCATCAGTCAATTTACTTTAATTGCTGATTACAAAAAAGGGAATCGCCCATCATTTATAAAAGCAGCAAAACCTGATAAAGCCATTCCTCTTTTCGAGTATTTTAAGGAAGAACTTTCCAAATCAGATTTACGAATTGAAAGTGGAATTTTCGGAGCAGATATGAAAGTTTCGTTAACGAACGATGGTCCTGTAACGATTGTAATGGACAGTCTTACAAAACAATAACGATTTTTAGCCGTATATAATCGTCTCTTACTAATGGATTCACATGATCCAATAGAGGAGGTCTATAAAATTCGCAATAAAACCGTAGATAAACCCATAAAAACACCCGTATAAATACGGATTGTTTAAAAATTAACATTAAAACTTATTTTTTTTTGAATTCATAGTATTTTTTTTATTTACCTTTATGTAACCAAAACTAAATAACTATGAAAAACTGCTATCTACTTGTAGTCCTTTTTATAATGGGTTACAATATAAATGCACAAGTGGGTATTAATACAAATAATCCCAAGTCGACATTGCATGTTCAAAAGAGAACCGAGCTCACTTTTCCAGACGGAATTATTCCGCCAAGAATTTCCGGAGATTCCCTCAGACTAAAAGAAGCAGCTTACACCGCAGCTCAAAATGGAGCGATTGTTTATGTAACAAGTCCAGCAACAACTACAGGCCCCAAAACGAATGGTGTTACAAGTGATGGTTTATTTATTTACGATGCCGTTATTAATAATTCAAGTGGAAACCCAGGTCTATGGTTTAAATTACCAACTACAGCAAGTAGCGGTACTACAGGTGACGGAGCATTTTCCGCAAAATTCACAAGTACCTTAAGTCTTTTAGGACTAGGAGTTGGGGGTGGAATTCTAAATCTGAATATTGGTGGAAGTTCAGGAGGAACTACTACCATACAAGTTCCATCAACAAGTATGAGTAATGGAGTATACACAGTTCCATCAACAGGTTTATACCAAATTAATTTCAGCTATAAAGAAGGAACGGGTGCAAGTGTTTCTCTACTTACCAATTCAGGAATTATTATTAACAGAACACCTGTCGGCTCTAGTACTGCAACAACTTTAGACTCTAAAGGATTTGGAGGAGTAAGTGTTCTTGCTGTTCTAACAGTCAGTATAACTCAAACAACAATTAATCACATTTATAGCCTTACTGCAGGAGATAAAATACAGTTTGGAATTAGCAGACAAGGTATCGCCACTTTGGATCTTGCAAATGCTTCCGAAGCAGATATTTCAATTTACAAAATCAGGTAACACAAATTCTTTATATGACAAAAGCTTTCTTACAATCTAAGAAAGCTTTTGATGTTTATGGTAAAAACGTTTATCTTACCGGAACGCTGCTAAAGTTTAATGCAACTTTCAGATTCATATCAGAGCTTGTCTGATTTTTAAGTTCGTAAACCGTTCTTACTGTTAAGCCTGAACTTTTTACTACAGAATCAAGAAAACCTGTATCATTATTTAAATCTAAATTTAAACTTGATGAATTGGTGTCAATAGCCGATCTTGAAGCAACTAATTTTTCCCCTGTTCCGTTTGAGGAGATATAGATTTTTATAGATTTCAAAGCGCTTAGATTGCCGCCACTTGGTGAAGCTACAGAAATTTTAGCATCTGAAATTCTTACATCTTTAATCTGCGCATTGTTGTTTCCGCCCACCCAAGTCTGCACATTGGATGCAGTGGCAGTAGAAGAAACTTCTTTATCTGCAGGAACTCCTGTAGATACCAAAACATTGGTTGTATACGGAAATGTATTTTGTACAATCGACTGTACCGCACCACAACTCGTCAAAGCGATGGATGATACTATTGCTAATGAAAATATATTTTTCATAATATTAAAATTTGAAAATTACATTTGCATAAACTATACCAATTTATTCTATTCTTACAGAAAAACGACCGACATTATCACCTTCTGCCATTAGATTTTTCCCGATGATAAGCCAAACTTCACCTTTACCTGAAATTTTATAAGAAATTTCTCTTCCAAAAGGTCCGTCGTATTTTCCGTCGGGTGTTTTAATTTGATTAAAACGAATATTCATATTATTATTTTCAGGAATAATGTTCGCTTTCAGTTGATCTTTCTTGTAGTTTGCAATTCTCACAACTACTTTTTGAATTTTATCTGTAAATTCACATTCTAAAGTACTTGGAAGTTTTTCGCCATCAACCAATTTTACGGTTTCGCCATTTTGCTTGCTTACATTTTCTTCCGATTTTGTATTTACTGATTGTAAGGTGTCATTATTTACTTTCGCATTAGTAGAATCTACTTGTAAAGCATTTGAAGACTGCTCTGAAACAATCACCGAATCTGCTTTATTTTCCTGTGAAGGAACTGCTTTTTTACATGATACAATCAATAAAAGACCTGCTAATAAAACTGAATTTTTCATAACAATTTATTTTTGAATGGTTTCATAATAAAGGATTTTAGATAAAAACGTTCGCGAAATACCTAACTTAATTTTTTCTAAAACCTTTTTTTTAAGGTCAACATCTTTTTTCTCCTCAGCATATTTTAAAAGATATTTTTCATTAAAATTTATTGAGTTGATATGATAATCGACCACAAAATCGGAACGTTTCATATTTTGAGAAGTTATGATTCCGCCCCAATTGATAAAACTGCATACTAAAACCATTCCATAAAAACACCAGCTCATCGAGTTGAAAAGAAATGCGTTTGTTTTTTGAGTCTGAACTTTCACAAAAGTCAACGTCAATCCTATCAAAGATAATATTAGGAAAGCGTAAACGCCCAATCGCTTGTAAGTAAAGCCTAAATTAACAATATATTCTGTATTTTTTAATATTGCCGAAATTACCAGAACTGCATTCAAAACAATCCAGATTTTTACTAAATTTTTCATTAAACCAGCCTTCGGATCAAAGTTGAAATTTGACTTAAAATAAAACATAATCACCAAAATTGCCATTACAATAGACACGATTACCGCGCCTACTCTTTCGTGCGTTTCTTCAGAAAGCTGGCTCGGTGTTTTTACGGTTTCGTAAAACTGCTCATAATTAAATGTAATTATAAAAAACAGCAGCAAAATATTTAATGAAATGAAAGAAATCACACCGCTCATTCTTTCGGTGTTCAGGTCTAGAAAAGAATAAGTGGGCTTCTGAATTTTATGCTTATCCTGAAAATCATTATCTAGAATATGGTTTTGTTTATAAATCATTTTTTCTACATAATAATTCCAATAATTAAAGGCAATAAAAAATCCTAAAACAGAAATACAGAACAATTGCCAAACATTAATTTCAAGTTGAAAATCAGTAAAAAGCCTGGCAAAATGATCACTTCCCATGGAATAGACTCCAAAAAAAACTGAAATCAAAATTAGAGGAATTCCTACAAAAGCCAACGTTTTTTGCCAAATTCCAGACATATTTCTTTTCGGAAGCCAATCGTCAAAACTGAAAATTCGGCATATAAATGTAAAGCAATTGACTATAAAAACAGGAATCAGCAACAAGATTTTCAGACGTTTGTTTTTTGACCGGAAAGAAAGCAGCAAAAGTGAAACGATTAATGCCAGAAACGAGCTAAAATCTGCAAACCATGCAAAAGCAATGCTCGACGAAATTCCTGTCGCAAAAAGCAGAAAGAAAGTTTTGCTGCGGTTTCTTTCCGGGGTTTTAATAAGCGTTAAAACTGAGTACAAAACGCCTAAAATACCAAGATTAAGACCTACATTTTCGTTATAAAACAAAACAATAAATGCAATGGTGCTAAGAAATATATAGTGATGTGTTTTCATGAGTTTAAGATTAAGGTTAAGGTTGAGGTTGAGTCTAAGGTTAATAGAAAACAGGAGTTTCTTTTTGCTTGAAAAAATCCTGAATATTTTCAAAATTCTGCCACAATAAAGATTCAAAATCGATGTGGTGAAATGCTCTCATACTTCTTCCTTTTTGGTAAGCATTGCGATACATTTTATGATATTCCGGAAGGATAATGCTTCCTAAAACAACTGCTGCCAAAAGATGAGCATTGAGCTTTCCGTTTCCAAGAAGCAAAAACTGCATGGCGATTTCGTCTTCGAAATTGGTTCCGCAACCTGTTAATAAATGATGTACGTCGTGGTTTTCCATTTTAGGAATCATTGTAAAACCATGCTTTTTATAAAATTCACCGAGTTTTCTGCCTAAAGAATCTTTATGAAATTCCAGCAATTGTTTTTCATTAAACTGCCATTGTCTTTTTTTCTTTTTGAAATATTTTCTGTAGAGTTTTTGTGTTTTGTCGTAAACGAAAAGGAGGAATTGTACACGTAATTTTTTCATAGTTATTTATGTTATTATTAAAAGTATGTAGACAAGAAATAAAATTGGGAAATTGAAAAATAACATAACTGCCGAATTTTTAAATTCTATTCTATTTTCTGGAAATACATAATAGAAAACAAAGAGAAACAATATCGAAAAGAGATTTATAATTAAATTGAATGCGGATAAAAACAATAAGATATATGCAAGCTCATCCTGTGTTTCAAACACTTTCAATAAAATAATTATAATTCCGATCAACCAACTAATGCCGAAATAAATTAATGCTACATTATTTAGTTTAAACTTCTTCATCACGTTCAAGCTTAAAAACCGTTATTTCCGGACGCACCATAAATCTTACCTGATAAGAATGTCCTAAAGCCCGGTTGATGTACAACATTCTTCCGTCTTTTAAATCAATTTCTCCGGAAACATATTTTCTGTTTTCCACCGGAAGAATTGGCGTAATCACTCCCGGAATTCTACATTGTCCACCGTGAGTATGACCACTTAAAATCCAGCCTTGATAACCGTTCCAGACATCTTTGTCGCAAACATCGGGATTATGACAAAGTACAAGATTTGCTTTTTCAGGATTATAATCTTTCATCACTTTCATCGGATCAAAATTGGGCGACCACAAATCATCAAAACCGATAATATTTAAACCATGAGATTCTGTTTGCTCATTTTTAAGCATGGTAACCCCATTGTTTTCTAAAATTCGATAAATCTCTTCTGAAGAACCCAAATCTTTCCAGTTTTTTCCGTAATCGTGATTTCCAAGAATTCCGAAAGTCCCCAGTTTTCCATAAACCGCTTTTGCCATTACTTTTTCTAAATTTTTATGATCTTCTTCCGTACCATGATTCACATAATCTCCGGTGTACACCACAAAATCAGGATTGAAATCTTGCGCTTTTTCGAAAGATTCAATCAAAAAATTCTAGTCGAATCTGTTTCCAACGTGTAGATCCGAAATCTGCATCAAAATTTTTCCTTCTAATTCTTCAGGTAAATTTTTAATGGGAAGTTTCCGTTCTACAAATTCTACCCAAAACGGTTCAATCTGCCAAGAATAGAGAAAAGGTAAAGCTCCAACTGCTGAAAGCTGTAAAAGTCTTTTTAGAAATTTTTTCCTAGTCATTATTTCAAAAAATCAAAATTAACTTCCGGCAAAAGGTGTCCCGAAAAGTCCCACTGCAAGCTCTACCCAGGTAAGAATCAGGACAAACAAAACCACAACGCATAAGAGAATTTTATAGGTTCTGTTTTTTACAATCCTACGAATCAAATCGATGATAAGAGCTGTACCAAATAAAAGTATTCCTGCAATAAGAAAATCGGAGGAAGACCAACTGAATTCTTTAGAAAATAGATTTCCAAGTACCGCAACACCCATTATTAGAGCGGGTACAGAATAAATCATTGTTGTTTTTTGTTTTTGTGTCATCATACTATTTTTAATTTTTATTTATATAAAGTACTTTGTATTTCAAAGTATATTTTCAAAAAAATATAGACTTTATCTGCCTATTAATTTTTCTAATGCATCAAGATGTTCGGTAAATGCAATTCTTCCTGATTGCGTTACACGGTATGAAGTTTTAGGTTTTTTACCTACAAATTCTTTTTTCACCTCAATATAATTGGCTTTTTCTAATGCATTGCTGTGACTTGCCATATTTCCGTCTGTAATTTCAAGAAGGTTTTTCATTTCAGAAAAATCAACCCAATCGTTAACCATAAGAACGGACATAATGCCCAATCTTACACGGCTTTCGAATTCTTTGTTGAGTTGACTGATGTTAATCATAGCTTATAGTATCTTAGTTAAACAGTTATTTAGTTATTTAGTTATTTAGTTTTATTTATTTTGGTGATAATTTCTTATAGTTTTGATGTATCCATTCAATAACTTTCCAATTTCTTCACATGAATTAATAGCGCTTTCAAATGTTATGTTATTTATATAATTAAGGTCTTTTGCTAAGATTAAATAATACTTTACCTCTTGTAATGATCCTTCAGAATGAGAAATATAATTTAGTTTATTTGGTAAGGTTTTCTTAGTAAATCCTTCTGCAATATTAGCTGGAATTGAAACAGCCGCTCGTCTTAATTGGCTTGTCAAAGCATAAGTTTCCTCTTTTGGAAATGCTGAACTTATTCTATAAATCTCCAAAACAAATTCATGTGACTTTTGCCAAACAATCAAATCCCTAAATGAAATAATGTTTCCCATAATCTACTAACTAACTAACTAACTAACTAACTAACTAACTAACTAACTAACTAACTAACTAACTAACTAACTAACTATTTATACTTCTTATGCATAATCAAGCCATACACAATATGCAAAACCCCAAAACCAAATGTCCATGCTACTAATCCCCATCCTAAAAAAAACAAAGAAATAAGTCCTAAACCAATCTGACAATATCCTAAATATTTTATATCTGTTAAAGTATATCGTTCTGCATTTACCAACGCCAATCCGTAAAAAATCAAAGTAGCGGGAGCAACCAATGAAAAAAGATGATGGTACAACAAGCCCAAACAAACAAATCCACCCGTCACTAAAGGGATTGCAAAGGTAAACAAAAGTCTTTTAGTTGTTGCATCCCAGATTTTCAAACCTTTCTTTTTACTTTTACTGGCTGTAAAAAAATATCCACTTAAGACGGCAACCACCAAAATCACAGTTCCGGTAATGACCAATTCATTGATCATACTTTTACTGAAAGTGATTCTGTCACCATCAAAATAATTGAGCCCTTCCCTTTCAAAAACATAATAAACATAAGCAGCACCAAGTATTGCCGCTAAACCAGCAACAACTCCGGATAATCCACTTAATGAAATAAACCTTGAAGATCGTTCCATCATAGAACGAATGTGCGATAAGTCTTCGTGATAGTTTTTTGATTCCATATAAAAAGAACTTTGAATTACAAAGTTATGTTTAATTTTCAAATAACAAAACTTTTATTGAAATATTTTGTTCAAATTCTTAACTTTAAAAAAAAGTATTGTATGGATAAAGAAACTTTGCGCTCAGAAATATTCAGACATTTGGATGGTGTCGTTACAGCACCTATCGTAGCTTCATTGATGAAAAAAGAAATCATTGCTTTGGTTATCGAGCGACAAAAAATGTCTTTGAACAAACTTTCTGAAGAGTTGAAAGCCAACGAAGGGTATTTGAATGTTGCGATTCGGGCTTTGGCATCGCAAGGCTTTTTAGATTATGAGGTAGATAACGAGACTGATCGAATCCTATTTTCTGCTAATAACAAAACTCAGTTTCTGCAAAAATACAGTTTGCTTTACCTTAAAGTAATTTCTTTTTTAAAACATTCTACGGATATTAAAAATCAGATCAACGAAAATTCATTTATTGAAGAATTTACACGATTGAGCGATTCTGTGAAAGATCATTTTGGAATTCAGCTTTCTGATGATAATGAAGAAAAAGAAATTCAGAAACAGATTTTAAAACATATTGAAGGCTGTATCATCGGTCCTGTCATCGTATATCTCGGAATGACAGGAATGTTTCATAAATACTTTATGGAGACTTCATTTCAGGCGGCAGAGTTTCATAAAAATTCGGAAAATTTTGAAGTGATACTAGACTTCTTGGCTTATTTGGGCTGGTTTAAAAAGACTGGCGACAATTATAAATTTACCGAAACCGGAATTTATTTTGCCAAAAGAGCTCCGTCATACGGAGTTACGGTTTCTTACCTTCCGTTGCTCAATAAAATGAATGATCTTTTATTTGGTGATGCTTCAAAAATAAGAGAAATTTCAGATGGCGAAGACGAAATTCACGTTGACCGTGCAATGAATGTTTGGGGAAGTGGTGGTTCACATTCCAATTATTTTAAGGTGGCGAATGATTTTATTATTCAAATTTTCAATCAGCCTATCCATCTTCAGCCGAAAGGTGTTTTAGATATGGGTTGCGGAAATGGTGCTTTTATTCAACATATATTCGAAACCATAGAAAGATATACAATTCGTGGGAAAATGCTCGAAGAACATCCTTTGTTTTTGGTAGGTGCAGATTACAATCAAGCTGCTTTGAAAGTAACAAGAGCCAATCTCATCAACAACGATATTTGGGCAAAAGTAATTTGGGGTGACATTGGAAATCCGAAACAATTAGCCGATGATTTAAAAGAAAATTATGAAATTGATCTTTCAGATTTACTGAATATCAGAACATTTTTAGATCACAATAGAGTTTGGAAAACTCCGGAAAACAAAAATCCTACAAGAATCAGCACTTCAACAGGAGCATTTGCCTACCGAGGAAAAAGACTTCCAAATAATTTGGTGGAAGAAAGCCTGAAAGAACATTTGGAACTATGGCTTCCCTACATCAGAAAAAATGGACTTTTAATTATTGAGCTTCACGCTTTAGATTCTAAACTGACAAGCGAAAATTTAGGTAAAACTCCAGCAACAGCGTATGAAGCGACGCATGGTTTTTCTGACCAATATATTTTGGAAGTTGATGTTTTTAAAAAGATTTGCATAGAAACAGGATTGCAGATTGATAAAGAACTATTCAGAAAGTTCCCTAATTCTGAGTTGGCAACGGTTTCAATTAATTTATTGAAAAGCTAAATTTCAATACATCTCACGCAGATTTTTTTGATTAAGCAGATTTCATTTTACTGTTTTATATCTGCTAAATTTGCACAATCTGCGAGAAAATAATTATTTAAACGAAAAAAAATGACATTTGAAACGATAGAAACAGAACGTCTCCTAATTCAAAAACTGGACTCTGAAACAATGAATCAAATTTTTGAATTGAATAATGATGACGAAATCAAGAAAATACTAGGTATCACAACAGATGAAGATTTTGACCGACAGAAAAAAATCCATCAACAAGGTTATCAATCTTACAATCGAAAAATGTTGAACTTTCAGATTGTAGAAAAGCAAAGCTCAGTAATTATTGGGAATTGTGGTTTTCATACCTGGAATCCTCAACATCATCGTGCTGAAATTGGTTATGCATTAAATGCTGATGAATTTAAAAACAAAGGTTTTATGAAAGAAGCTGTTGAAAAAGTGCTTGAGTTTGGCTTTAAAGAAATGCAACTCAACAGAATTGAAGCTTTGATCGATGAAAACAATACCCCTTCAAAAAAACTTTTAGAGCATTTTGGTTTTACCAGAGAGGGAAACCTTCGTGGTCATTATCTGGTGGATGGAATATTTGAAGATTCAGTATTATATTCTTTATTACAATCTGAATACAAAAAATAAGCGTTGAAAAATTTCAACGCTCTTTTTTTATTTTGCTCTTAATCGTTCTTTAATTGCCTCAATATTTTTCTTAGCAGAATCTTCGAGAATTAAACTTGCACTCATATGAATTCTTGCAGGCATTAATTCATTAAAATGCTCTGTTCCTTCCCAAGAAACTTTTTTAATTAAAGCTAAAGCGTCTTCGCTTCTTGTAGCCAAAGTGTTTAAGAATTTATCTAATTTAGAATCCATCTCAGCAATGTTTTCAGAAACTGAGTGATAAATATTATGTTGCTCTGCCCAATCTGCCGATCTGAAATCTGCATCAATTGCCATAGCCGAAAACTGAGATTTTCCGATTTTTCTTTCTACGTAAGGCCCGATTACGAAAGGTCCGATTCCCAAATTAATTTCAGTTAAAGCTAAAGCAGAATCTTTGGTTGCAAAACAGTAATCTGCACCACAAGCCAATCCTACTCCACCACCGGTAGTTTTCCCCTGAACTCTTACCACTACAATTTTTCCGCAATTTCTCATTGCATTTAAAACTTTGGCAAAACCTCCGAAAAATTTGGTAGATGCTTCCAGTTCTTCAATTGCCAAAAGCTCATCAAAACTTGCACCAGCGCAGAATGCTTTTTCACCCTCACTTTTTACAAGAATTGCTTTTACTTCTTTTTTAGCCCCTTCTTCTAAAATTGTTTCCGCTAATTTTTCGAGAATTGCTCCAGGAAGAGCATTACTTTTTGCTGTTCCGAAAGTAATTTCGGCAATATTATTTTTAATTTCTGATGTTACAAAATCACTCATTTTTAGTCTATATTCGATTTATACAAAAGTACTAAATAAAGGACTTTTGAGAAAACTAATGTTCTAATTTTTAGTTCTAAAAATATTTAAATTAAAACTCCATCAGTAAAAATACCGATTTTTAAATACCGTATTTATACTCTATTTTGCTCTAACCGAAATCCGTTATTTTGTGATAGATAAAAAAGTTATCAAACTAATTCCCATGAAAGCTTTTATTATGCTATAAGCTTTCAACAAACGATTCTAGGCATAAATGAAATTCCCCGTTATTCGGGGAATTAATTTTTTCAGAAAAAGCTTCATTTATTTTTTCCGTAAAGCAGCATTCTTTTAAATGCGTAAATTGCAGGAAATGTTTCAAATTTTTCAGCAATACGCTTTTTATACTCGATGATAAATTTTTCTTTATTCTCTTCATTCAATCTTTCCAAATACGGAATCAACGCTGAACCCGAAATAAACTGGAATAGTTGTTCTGCATTATCAGCAATAATTGGATATACTTTTATAAAAATATTTAAATCTTTCAATCCGGCATCAAACATCATTTTAGCATATTCATCCAAACTTAAAACCGGAGAAACCCTGTTCCAATGTTGAAGTTGTGTCTTGTAAGGTTCTTCCGAAGCAAGCTGAAACAAAATTTGATTAAGTATATTCTCTGATTGAATCGGCATTTGAACAGCAAATTGCCCGTTCTCACTTAATAAAGAAAGCAGCTTGGAAAATAATTTTTTGTGATCATCGGACCATTGCAAAGCAGCATTGCTAAAAATCAAATCCCATTTTTCTTCTGAATCGTATAATTCTTCAACCACTGTTTGCTTAAAACTTAAATTTTCATTTTTAAATTCTAAAGATTTCTGAAGCATTTCCGCAGAAGAATCAATTCCTAAAAATTCAGCATCTTCAAATTTTTCTGAAAGTATATGAGTTTGTTCACCTGTTCCGCAACCAATATCGATTGCTTTCTTGAGATTATCAGACGAAATTAAATTCATCAAATCGAAAAAAGGTTGATAACGGATATTTTTAAATTGATTGTAAACTTCAGGATTCCAGGGCATATTTTTTATTTTTATTTGGTTGTAAGGGCGGATTCCGTAGGAATCCTATCTGTGTAGAAGTGGATGGTGTGATGAGGGCGCGTTCCGTAGGAACGCTATCTCTAATTTCTAATCGTAAAATTCAAACAAATATTGTTCCTGAAATTCAATTTCAAAAGCATTTAAAAATTCTATATACTCTTCTTTAAAAGTTTTCTTTTTATGATGTAATTCTTGGTTTAAAATATAATTTACAACTTGCTCTTTCTGACTTTTTGCGTAAGAAAATGCACCATAACCTTGTTGCCACCCAAAGTGATTTAGACATAGCTTTTTTTCATTGATAAAATTTGTTGATTCTGTTTTGACGGTTTTCACCAGATCTGAGATAGTAATTTGTAAATTTTTATAACTAAAAAAGATGTGAACATGATCCGGATTCGCATAAATAGCCAAAACTTTTTGCCCTTTATTATTGAAAATACCACAAATATATTTTTCAATTTCATCACGAACAGAATTTATAATTTTATTGTCTCTACCTTTTGTGGCAAAGACAAGTTGAATATAAACTTGTGTGTATGTGTTTGGCATTTTTCACTTTTTTAGATAGCGTTCCTACGGAACGCCACGTTGCTAACCACTTTGTTTTCTACACAGATTGCATTCCTACGGAATGCCTCTTCTGCAATAGAATCCCTAAAGAACGACGCTCGCTTCAAAGAAAATTCTTAGGATTTTAAATCAATAATTTATTTGTTCTTTAAAGCTAAAATATACTTATCAATATACAAATCTTTTTCTTTGGATTTGTACTGCTGAATATATCTCGGATGTTCTAAAACGGTCATTTTTTCAAACAGATGAGCTTCCTGATTTAGTTTTGAAATAAAATCGGCATTCTTTTTCCCTAAAATAAAAACTTCGGAAATATCAAGATTTAAACTGATGTGTTTTTTCAAAGAATCAATCATAAAATCTTTTACATCATTGAAAAGCTCTTTATCGTCGTAATAATTCGCATTAATCCAGTTTCCTTTTGATTTTCTTACAATCGCCAACGGAAATGGAGAATTGATATAAATATCTTTGTAAAATTCATCTGCTCCTCCATAAGCAGCAATCATATCATA
Organism: Chryseobacterium scophthalmum; assembly: GCF_900143185.1. Lineage (NCBI taxonomy): Bacteria > Pseudomonadati > Bacteroidota > Flavobacteriia > Flavobacteriales > Weeksellaceae > Chryseobacterium > Chryseobacterium scophthalmum. The sequence continues at coordinate 50,579 of NZ_FSRQ01000005.1, forward strand.
AATAAAAACTGAAGAAATTTCATGCGTATAAGCAGATTCCATTTTAATTCCGCAGACATTTTCCAATCGTTTTGTATCGGTGAACGGAACTCCGGTAACTCCTGCTCCATGACGACTCGGGTTAATTCCAATTAAAAATTTTCTTTGATTTGAATCGTTGTAATATTTATGATAAAACTTTTCCATAACAACCATTGTTTCAGGGTTATCTAAATACGGATTCAAAACCTGAAAATCGTTCGGTAACTTTCCGGAATATTGTAAATTTCTATTAAACTCGATGACTTTATCAGCAAAAGTTGCATTCATTAGTTCAGAAAAACAAAATTTTGTGGCTGATCATCTTCGCCTTCCTCATCGTCATCATCACTTAAAGCCAATTCGATATCAATGAACTGAATGTATAAGCCACAGATTTCTCCATTTACATCGTAAGCAAAATATACAGGATAAGATCCGTCACCAAAACCGCTTGCAAACATAGGAATGTGATAATTTGTATTTGGAATTGTCCAGTTAATCCAATCTCCTGCATCTCTTTGATTGTTTGGATTTTCTTTATAGCTCTGAGCAAACAGTTTTGCAAAATAATCATCATAAATATTATCCACATTCAAATCAGCAATAAATTTATCAAATTCAGGAAGCGCTTCTGCATCTGCAATACTACCTAATCCTGCATCAACATGAAAACCGAAAAAGTCATCTTCTTTTACTCCATCCAAATTTTCATTTCCAATTAAAGCTTCCTGATAAATAACTGGTTTTTCATTAGTAAATTTCACCTTTACTGCAGCGTATCTATCACCCCAATCTTCAGATTTTACAACAGCAATCGTTACTGGAAAATTTCCTTTTGGAGTTTCAATAAAATACGGTTTTTGTTTTGAATTAAGAAAAACCAAAGGATCTCTCACCACAACTTTTCCGGAAGGCAACGAAACATTTCCTATTTCCATAACTTCCATTTTTTCACCTGCAATTTCGTCTAACGTGAAGTAAGATTCTAAATCTGTAGGACAAGTAAGAATATGTTTTGCTTCTGCATATTTCTGCATCCAGTTTTCTTCCATGATAAAATATTTTTTGAATTGATTTTAAGTTTGAAAATAATGAATAAAAATTAAGGCATGAAATCTGGAATGTGTTTTAACAAAAGATTATAAAAAAACAGTGTAACAAAAATTGCTACACTGTTAAATTGTTTTATTGTTAAATTTAAAATATTAAATCAATCCAAACTGCTCAAAATGGTGAGTAAAATGCTTCTTATGCATCAACTCCCACATTTCTTTGTTTAATTTTCCGAACACAAAATTCATATGTTCTGCTTGTGGATTTTCTTTATAATAAATAGAGAATCTCTTCAAATTATCTAAGAAAGACTGTTTTGCAGCATCAAGATTTTTATGCTTTAATTCTAATAAAGTTTCATCTTCAGCCAAGAAAGGTGCAGGGAAATCTTTTGGCATTTTTCTGTGATTATACAGAGAATCTTGCCATTTTTCCAGCTGTTCTTCAGGAGTGAAACATTTGTCAGCTTCCGGTTCACCTAAACTTACCAAAACGCCATGTTCCAAATGCTCAATCATTTGCTGAGGAGACATTTTCCCCCAAGCTGGCTGAGTATTTTCAGATAATCCGTTTACAATTTTCTGAACATTTTTAAGATCAATAAAAGGAGAATGTTTAGCCACCAAAGTTAAAATTGTCGCTACGCAAACTACCTCTTCTCTTTGGTTCACCACTTCCACCAACCATTTTACAACACCAGAAGGAATATTTCTTCCTTTTACTCCACGGTTGATCTTTTCTTTTGCCGTTAAATAAACCGTAATCGTGTCTCCTGCATAAACAGGTTTGAAGAAAGAACAGTTTTCTAATCCGTAATTCGCAATTACAGGACCTTTTTTACCAGAAACAAATAATCCAGCTGCTGCGGAAAGAATGAAGTATCCGTGAGCAACGGTTTTATCGAAAATAGTTCCTGTTAAACTTGTTGCGTCTGTGTGAGCATAGAAATGATCCCAAGAAACATTAGAGAAATTAACGATATCTGCATCAGTAACCGTTCTTCCTGCGGTTTCTAAAGAATCTCCAACTTCAACTTCTTCGAAATATTTTTGGAAAGGATGTTTGTCAGAATATTTTTTCTCAGCACCTTGCTGATAAACCTTTGTAATTGCAGTCAAAATATCTGGAGAACCTTGAATGGCTGTTTTCTGAAGAAAGAAATGAAGACCGTTCAAACCGCCCATTTCTTCACCACCACCTGCTCTTCCGGGGCCTCCATGCATCAAAGTAGGAAGTGGAGAACCGTGACCTGTACTTTCTTTTGCATTGTCTCTGTTCAACACGAAAATTCTACCGTGCTGAGAAGCCATTTTCCATGAAGTTTCGGCTACAAATTTTTCATCATGAGAAATGATAGAACCTACCAAACTTCCTTTTCCTCTTTTTGCCAACGTAGCAGCTTCTTCCGCATCTTTGTAAGGCATCAACGTAGAAACCGGTCCAAAAGCTTCGACATCGTGAGAGATATTTTTCGTGAATGGAGAATCGTTTAAGAACAATTTCGGACTCATAAATGCACCATTTTCATAGTTTGCATCTACCAATTCGTGTTTTCCGTCATAGACAAGTTCATTTTCAGTTTTTAGAATATCAACTTTTCTTAAAACCTCATCATACTGCTGTTTTCCAACCAAAGAACCCATTCTTGTTTCTCTGCTTAATGGATTTCCGATTTTTGTCTGATCTAAAGCTTTAGATAAAGCATTCTGAACGTCACCAATTAAGTTTTCAGGAACAATAATTCTTCTGATTGCCGTACATTTTTGTCCAGCTTTCGTCGTCATTTCTGTACGAACTTCTTTGATGAATAAATCAAATTCAGGAGTTCCCGGTTTTGCATCCAATCCAAGAATTGAACAGTTCAAAGAATCTGCTTCCATGTTGAAACGAACCGCATTTCCAGCTACAGAAGGTAAAGATTTTAATTTTCTACCTGTATTTGCAGAACCTGTAAACAATACAGAATCTCCGTCCTGAACGTAGTCTAAAATATTTCCCGGTTCACCACAAACCAATTGAAGTGCCCCTTCAGGAAGAACACCGCTTTCGATCATATCCTGAAAAACCGCATTCGTTAAGTAAGAACCAAACGGCGAAGGCTTCACAATTGAAGGAACACCTGCTAACAAAGATGTGGATAACTTTTCTAACATTCCCCAAACCGGGAAGTTATACGCATTAATTTGTACAGAAACTCCTTCACTAGGCGTTAAAATATGAGCTCCCAAGAAAGTTCCATTCGCAGAAATCTTCTGAGTTTCTCCATCTACCCAAAACGGAGTGTTCGGAAGCATTCTTTTCGCCAAACCTGAATAGGTAAAGAAAGTACCAAAACCACCTTCAATATCTACCCAAGAATCTGCGTGTGTTGCTCCTGTTTTATATGATAATTCGTAATATTTTTTCTTTCTTTCTAAAAGGTAAAGCGCTACTTTTTTCAACATTTCACCACGATCGTAGAATGTCATGGATGAAAGGTTTTTGTAACCTACTGTTCTTCCGTAGTCTAAAGCCTGTTCAAAATTCAGTCCTTCAGTATCCGAGACAGCAACCTGTTCTCCTGTTACAGCGTTGTACAAAGGAATTCCGTTTCCATTTCCTTCGACCCATTCGCCGTAGATATAGTTTTTTAACTTTTCCATAAAATATTTTATATTTTAATTTAACGATGTATCAATCTAGCAGTTTACCAATGAGATGCTTCGAAAATCTCAGTATGACATTATGCAATTGTTAGATTTTTACATTGGTATATTGTTACATTTATTTCGGTTCCTGGTACGGAAACAATTTCACTAAACCTTCATACAAACTTCTGTGAAGAATTGTTGCGTGATTGTCTGTTTCCATCATTTTATATTCTATCGTCCAGTTTTTCTTGTTTGATTTTTTCAGAACATCATAGAAAGCTTCAGCATCTTTTACCATTACCGGGTGTTCCCCTTTTCCAACAGAAACATAAACGAATTTTTTAGTATCTGGAATTTTAGCTAACAATTGAGGAGCCTGTTTCAAGAGACTTTGATCATCCCACCATAAACTCGGACTGATGATAAAATAATTATTAAACATTTCAGGTTTTTTCAACAAAATTTCTGTTGCTAAAAGTCCGCCTAAAGATTGTCCGAATAAATATTTATCAGTTGTCTTAAACTGACTTTCGATATAAGGTTTTAATTCTTTCTCCAAAAAACTAATGAATTTATCAGAATGTCCTGTTGTAGGATAATCTTTTTGTAAATCTTTTAAATCCGTATGAAAAGTAAAATCTTTCTTTCGGTCAATATTCGCAATTCCCACCACAATAGTTTCCGGCATCGAATACATTTGATTAAAGAATTGAATCAATCCTGTAACGTGAATGAAATCTTCGTTCATACTTCCATCCAAAAGATAGATGATCGGGTAAGATTTTGTTTTGTCGAAATTTTGTGGAAGATAAATGTTCAGAACTCTATCTTCATTTAAGATCTTAGACTTTATGGTTCTAATTTCTCCAATAGTCAATGGTTTTACATTTTTAGTCTGAGCGAAGGTCAGAGATTGAAATGCAAGCAGAATACTGCAGAAAATGAGAAGTTTTTTTAACATATTTAAATTTAAAGTGGGTTATTTCACATCATCCCAAATGCTGTAATCAACAACTTTTGTAGGAATCTGCTGAACATATTCTGTAAACGGTTCGCAAGGTAAAATCGCATCTTTTCCTTCTCTTGCCAATTCCTGATAAAGTTTTGTTCCTTCTGTTTTCCATTTGATCATTTCATCGGAAACATCACGGATAATTTTTGCAGGACTTCCAACAATTAATTTTCTTGCATCACATTTGAAATTCGCAGGAACAAAAGCCAAAGCACCGATAATGCATTCATCACCGATAACCGCTTTATCCATTACGACAGCATTCATTCCAACCAAACAGTTTCTACCGATATGTCCGGAATGAATAATCGCACCGTGACCGATGTGTGCAGATTCTTCCAAAATTGTTTCAATACCCGGAAAAACATGAAGCGTACAGTTTTCCTGAACATTCGCGCCGTCTTTAATGATAATTTTACCCCAATCGCCACGAATTACTGCATTGGGACCGATATAAACTTCTTCACCAATCTCTACATTTCCAATAATTACCGCCTGTGGATGAATATAAGCAGAAGGTTTGATGATGGGGCGAATACCGTGATATGAGTAAATGTTCATAAAATTTTTTGTTAAAAAATTAATGTAACAATGTATCAGTTTACCAATGTAACAATTGAAAACTGCGCGCTAATTGTTACACTGATACATTGTTATATTGGTAAATTATTGAAAAAGTTATACTTTTTCAATCACCATTGCATAACCTTGTCCGACACCGATACAAAGGGTACACAATGCATATTTTTTATTTTGCTTTTGAAGTTCAATAGCTGCAGAACCGATGATTCTCGCACCGGAAACTCCAAGTGGATGACCAATTGCAATCGCTCCACCGTTTGGATTTATTCTTGAATCGTCATCCTGTAAACCTAAACTTCTTGTTACTGCTAAAGATTGAGCAGCAAATGCTTCGTTTAGTTCGATTACATCCATATCATCTAATGAAAGATCTAATCTTTTCAATAGCTTCTGAGTTGCTTCAACAGGACCGATTCCCATGATTCTTGGTTCAACACCGGCAACAGATGAACCTAAAATCTTAGCTTTTGGTTTTAGACCATATTTTTTTACAGCTTCTTCACTTGCAAGAATTAAAGCAGCTGCTCCGTCATTCATTCCTGAAGCATTTCCTGCTGTTACTGTTCCGCCTTCTTTTCTGAAAGCTGGACGAAGTTTTCCTAATCCCTCCATTGAAGAAGTTGGCTTGATAAATTCGTCTGTATCGAAGATCTTTGGTTCGCCTTTTCTTTGTGGAATTTCAACTTTCACAATTTCTTCCGCCAATCTTCCGCTTTCTTGAGCTTTAGTTGCTTTTTGTTGAGACCAAAGCGCAAATTTGTCCTGGTCTTCACGGCTGATGTTGTGCATTTCTGCTAAATTTTCAGCAGTGTCGCCCATCGCATCTACGCCATACATTTCTTTCATTTTCGGATTGACAAATCTCCATCCGAAAGTGGTATCAAACATCTGACTATCTCTACCAAAAGCAGTACTAGGTTTTGACATCACATAAGGCGAACGCGTCATATGCTCAACTCCACCTGCGATGTAAATTTCACCTTCTCCAGAAGCAATCGAACGGAAAGCATTTGCCACTGCAGACATTCCTGAAGCGCACAATCTGTTTACTGTTTCACCTCCGATCTTATAAGGAAGACCAGCCAATAAAAGTCCCATCCTTGCTACGTTTCTGTTATCTTCACCTGCCTGATTAGCACATCCGAAAATAACGTCCTCAATTTCCTCAACAGGAACTTCAGGATTTCTTGCCACAATTTCTTGAATAACAATCGCCGCCAAATCGTCTGCACGAACTTCTGAAAGTCCTCCAGACAATTTTGAAATGGGTGTTCTTACATAATCTATGATATATACGTTGTTCATAATTTTTATTTGAAAAATTTAAGAATGAGAAATTCTGAAAATTACTATATTCTCTTTTTCTATTTATTTGTTTTTATTTCTTATTTCTAAAACCTGTTGTAAAGTATAAGGTTCGTATTTAAAGTCCTTCCCGAACATTCTTTCAGCATCTTCCTCAATAGTAGAATCAAATCCGGCCTCTTTTCTTCTTTTATTTACATTTTTAAGATCTTTAACAGGCCATACAAAATTGATAAAAACCTGTTTCCCATCTTTATCCTTTGTCATTTCTCCTTTTCCCTGTGTTCCGTAGATCTGTTCTTTGTTTTCATTCATCAGATATCTGTCTTCCATCATCGCAACCCATGTAAAAGGAATTTCTTTCTTTTTTCCAGCTTCCTTAATGAGAGGCAGATATTTTCCAATCTTTGTTGAATGTTGAATGACATACCATGCCGCCTGATTCGTAGGCTCTCCTACCAATGTTTTGCCTGGGTAGCCATATTGAGAAATAATGTTTTTAATTTTCTGCATATTCAGGCTGTCGTGTTCCGCAACCAATTGCCAGTTTTTCTTTTCAAACTCTTCTTTATCAATATTCAGATCTTTCAGTAATTTATCCTTTTTTTCTGGAGTTATTTCGGAGTCAAAAAGCATTCTGTAGCCCTGATCTACTTTCATGATTTCATCGAGTTCTTTTTTCAAAACTTCGTTTACTTTCTGCTGAGCATTCATCAGAAAAGTTAAAAGCGTGAAAAGCAGTAAAAACATTTTTCTCATATTGTTTAAATTTGATGGTTGGTGCTTTTACAAATCGGTTACTTTTTTTCCGATTTTATAGACTGTTCCGACAAATTTTGCAATCAATTCTTCGTTTTGATTCGTAATTTTAATGTCGTAAACAGCGGTTTTTCTTGTATCGTTTACCAAGATACTTTCTGCTCTGAAAATATCACCCTCTTTTCCTGCTTTCGTAAAATTGATGATACAGTTCAATGCAACAGCTGCATCTCCGGAATTGTTGGACGAAAATGCCAATGCAGAATCCGCAAAAGCAAACGTAACGCCTCCGTGAACGGTTTTCAACCCATTAATCATTTCCTTTTTGATGGGCATTTCGAGTAGACAATAATTTTCTTTTACTTCGATCATCTTGATATTCATCCATTGGGAAAAATAATCCTGATCAAACATATATTCTGCAACCTGTCTTGGATTCATTTTTAATTTCTGCTTGTTATTTCTTCATATAATTCGTCCACCAATTTGTCATAAACACTCATGGTTTTACCGAGAATTATCTGCTCGTATGAAAGGTCTTCTGAATTTGATGGATTTTCAGTTGGATAAGGAGCATTTAAATTTATACCGTCTTCATTGGCAATTCTTTTGATCAGCTCTTTATATTTTTCATTAAATCTACCCAATAACTCAAGCTTTTCTTTATCATCGTCTATTGAAGAAAGTTCCTGAATTAAATATTCTTTTTCAATGAGAAGCCTTGTTTCTAACTCGGCGCGAAATCCATCTATATCCATTTTTTAATGTAATAATTTAACAATGTAGCAGTTTACCAATTGAGATTCTTCGCTTTGCTCAGAATGACAGACAAATTGCGACATTGTTAGATTGGTATATTGTTACATTTTACGAAGTAACGGGCTTTGTCTGTATCTTTCTTCCTGATATTCTTCGTAAAGACTTTGAAGGGTTTCGGAGATCTTTGCATATCCAATTTCTTTTCCCCAAGCCAATAATCCCTTTGGATAATTCACTCCTTTTTGCATTGCCAATTCTAAATCTTCATCATTCGCAACACCTAATCTTTTTGCTTCAACTGCTTCATTGATCAACATCGAAATAATTCTTAAAAATATTTGTTGATAAAGAGCTTCATCTTTTTGAGCAACCGGTTTTACAGCATCTTCACTATAATCGTAGAAACCTTTTCCGGTTTTTCTGCCGTGAAGTTTTGCTTCAGACATTCTTTGCTGAAGGAGAGATGGTTTGTATTTCGGGTCGTAGAAATATTCGTTGTAAACCGTTTTTGTTACTGAGAAATTGACATCAACTCCAATTAAATCCATTAATTCAAAAGGGCCCATTTTGAAGTTTCCAATTATTTTCATAGCATCATCAACCTGTTCTACAGTGGCGATATTTTCTTCAACAATTCTCAAACCTTCACCATAGTAAGGACGAGCAATTCTGTTAACGATAAATCCTGGAATATCCTTTGCAATAACTGGAATTTTACCCCAATCTTTCATCAGATTATAGATTTTTTCCGCTAAAGATTTTTCTGTCAGTAAAGATGGAATAACTTCAACTAAAGGCATCAAAGGAGCCGGATTAAAGAAGTGAATTCCGATGAAACGTTCCGGTTTTTGTAATTCCGCACCAAGAGAGGTGATGGAAATAGAGGATGTATTGGAACCAATTACACAGCTTTCAGAAACGTGTTTCTCTAATTCTGTGAAAACCTTGGTTTTAATTTCTTTGTTTTCAATGATAGCTTCGATTACTAATTCGCAATCTTTGAAGTCTTTCAATTCTGTAGCAATGGAAATGTTAGTTAAAATTTCAGTCATTTTCTCTGCCGAAATTTTTTGTTTATCAACCAATTTGGTTAATGTTTTTTCCAAACCTACAGTTGCCGTTTCTACTTGTTTTGCATTGGCGTCATAGACCCAAACTTTGCATCCGTTCGTTGCGGCTACTTGTGCGATGCCAATTCCCATCGTTCCGGCACCGATAATTCCTACATTCGTCATAATGTAACAGTGTATCAATGTAACAATGCAACAATCACTGTTAAACTGCTACATTGGTACATTGTTATATTAATTCTTATTTTCCTTTATAATTAGGTTTTCTTTTTTCTAAAAATGCTTGTACTCCTTCTTTGAAGTCTTCTGTTTCTGCAGCTTCTTGTTGAAGATCGCCTTCCAATTCCAATTGTTCTTTCAATGTGTTATCGTAAGAATTGGCGAATGCTTTTTTGGTTAATTTTAAACCAACAGTCGGCATATTGGATACTTTTTCTAAAATTTCCATTGATTTTGAATTAAATTCTTCTTCAGTGAAAACCTCAGCTACCAAACCATAAGCTTTTGATTCTTCAGCAGACAGTTTTTTTCCTGTAAATGCTAAGTAATTTGCCAATTGTCTCCCCAATAATTTAGGTAAAAAATATGTACCTCCTGTATCAGGAATTAATCCAATATTTGAAAATGCCTGAGAGAAATACGCTTTATTATTAGCTAAAACAAAGTCACAAATTAAGGCTAACATTGCTCCAGCTCCTACAGCCGGACCGTTTACCAAAGCAACAACCGGTTTTCTGCAACGGGTAATTTCAAGCACCAAAGGATTGTAATAATCTGTTACAATTCTTCTGATGATGTCGTTATCATGATGCTCACTACCCTGAACAAATGCATCATCCAAGTTCTGACCAGAACAAAAAGCTCTTCCTCGCCCTGAAATCGCCACACATCTTACTGTAGGATCATCACTACATTCTTTAATAAAATCTTTTAAATCTCCCAAAGATGGCTTTGTAAGCGCATTCATCGTTTCAGGCTGATTGAGGTAAGCAATTTTAAGCTTTCCGTCAAAATGTGATTCAATATCAAGTTGTGTGTACATAGTTTTTTAATTTAAAGATTAAATTATTTAAAAATTCAAAGATTTAATAATGCACTAATTTAGTCATAATGTAGCAATTTACCAGTCTAACAATGCAACAATTGTAATGTCATGCTGAATATACTGGTAAACTGTTACATTGTTATATTGCGACATTAATTCTAGTGGCATTTAAAATAATCAAAAGGTTCTAAACAGTCTAAACATTGATACGAAGCCTTACATAAAGTAGACCCGAATCGGCTGATCTGTTTTGAATTCATCGAACCACAACGTGGACATTTTTTAGGTTTCCCAATGTGATGTTCGTCGGCTCCTTTTTCGGGAGGTGAAATTCCGTAAACACGAAGTTTTTCTCTCGCTTCATCTGTCAGCCAATCTGTCGTCCAAATCGGAAACATTTTGGTAACTACTTTCGCATCCCAACCGTTTTCTTTCATCAATTTGATGATGTCTTCTTCAATGGTAAACATAGCGGGACAGGCAGAATAAGTCGGCGTAATCGTTACTTCACAAGAATTCTCGCTCGTAATTTTCGCTTCTCTCACAATGCCCAATTCCACAATATTGATTACCGGAATTTCCGGATCGGGAACGAGTTCTAATATTTCTAAAGGATTTTTCAATTTCAAATCTAACAATTTAACAATGTATCAATGTAACAATCATTGCTAGACTGTTAGATTGATATATTGGTACATTTTATTACCAAGTACATCCCGGATATGCTCTCTGCATATATTGCAATTCACAAAGCATAAATCCGAAATATTCTGTATGATATCCTGTTCTTGATTTTGGTTGCATGAAAGGGTTTGCAGGATATTCTAAACCGAAATCTGTAAAATCTTTTTGTGTAATCGCTAAAAACTCTTCGTAAAGAGCATCTGCATTTGGAGCAATATTTAAAGCTACCAAATCATCTTCTCCTTCTGTTTTTGCGAATAAACCTTTTGTGTATTCCCAAATATTTTCAATCGCTTTTTCTAAACGGGATTTACTTTCTTCCGTTCCCTGAGCAAAAATTTTCATCCAAGAAGCAGTATGAGTATAGTGATATCTTACTTCTTTCAAAGACTTCTGAGCAATTGCAGAAAGTTCTTCATTTGTAGAATTTGATAATGCTTCATACATCAACTTTTGATACACCGAAAAAACGTAAACTTTTAAAATCGTCTGAGCATAATCTTCGTTCGGAAGTTCTGTCCAGTGTGCATTTACATATTCGTGTTCGTATCTTAGGAAAGCTAAATCATCTTCGCTTTTTCCGTTGTCAATAACTCTTGAAGCATAAACGTAAAAATTGTTTGCCTGACCTAGTTCATCCAAAGCAATGTTTGTTAATGCAATATCTTCCTCCAAATAAGGACCTTCACCGCACCACGCAGACAAACGCTGTCCCATAATGAAACTGTCGTCTGCAAGTTTTAATAAATAATTATATAATGGGTTCATTTTTATAGAATTTAGAAATTAGAGGTTAGAAATTAGACTAAATTCTAGAATCTAACTTCTAACTTCTTTATTACATATTTTTTACATCGTTTGGAATGTCGTAGAACGTCGGGTGACGGTACAATTTGTCATCAGCAGGATCAAAGAAAGCTTCTTTATCAATTCCTTCTGAAGTCACGATATATTTACTTGGAACAACCCAAACTGAAGTTCCTTCTTTTCTTCTTGTATAAACGTCTCTTGCATTCTGCAAAGCCATTTCTGCTGTTGGTGCCTGTACAATTCCAACGTGTTTGTGAGATAATCCCGGTTTAGTCTGAATAAACACTTCCCACATATCTAAATTTGCCATAAATAAAATTAAATTTAACAATGTATCAATGTACCAGTTTACCAATGAGATGCTTCGACAAGCTCAGCATGACAATGATTGTTACATTTTTACATTGGTATATTGTTATATTGAAATTTTTTCTTGTTTTTCTGCAAAAGCTATCGCTGCCTCTTTTACCCAAAGGTTTTCCTGCTGTGCTTTTACTTTTGTCTGCAATCTTTTCTTATTACAAGGTCCATTTCCTTTTAAGATCTCCATGAACTCATCCCAAGGAAGTTCTCCGAAATCATAATGTTGTCTTTCCTCGTTCCATTTTAAATCTTTATCCGGGACAGTTAATCCTAAGAATTCAGCCTGAGAAACGGTAACGTCGATAAATCTCTGACGAAGACTGTCGTTACTTTCTCTTTTTACTCTGTAATTCATAGAAATTTTTGAGTTTGGTGAACTGTCATCATTTGGACCAAACATCATTAAAGCCGGCCACCAGAAACGATTTAACGAAGCCTGAGCCATTTCTTTCTGTTGCTTTGTACCACGACAAAGTGCCATCAAAATCTCGTAACCTTGTCTTTGGTGGAAAGATTCTTCTTTACAGATTTTCACCATCGCTCTTGAATAAGGACCGTAAGAATTCCCCATCAACATTACCTGATTCATAATTGCAGCACCATCAACCAACCAGCCGATTGCGCCGATATCTGCCCAACTCAATGTCGGATAATTGAAAATACTTGAATATTTCGCTTTTCCTTCTAACATATCGTCGTAGGTAGCATCTCTGTCCGCTCTGATGGTTCCGTTTCCTAGCGTTTCAGTTGCAGAATACAAGTATAAACCATGACCTGCCTCATCCTGAACTTTAGCCAAAAGAGCCATTTTTCTTCTCAAAGAAGGCGCTCTGGAAATCCAGTTGGCTTCCGGCAACATTCCGACAATCTCAGAATGCGCGTGCTGTGAAATCTGACGAACCAATAATTTTCTGTAATCATCAGGCATTACATCTTTTGGTTCTACTTTATTTTCGTCGTGTACGTATTGTACAAATTTTTCTAAATCCATAATTTTTCCAATTTAACAATGTATCAGTCTAACAATGTACCAATGATTGTTACACTGGTAAATTGATATATTGTTACATTAATTTAATTATACATCATAATTAAGCATCACCACATTCGTTGTCGGGTGACATTGACAGGTAAGAACGAAGCCTCTGGCTACTTCTTCTTCGGTAAGCGCGTAGTTTTTTTCCATGAAAACTTCTCCTTCGAGAACTTCGGCTTTACACGTACAACAAACTCCTCCTTTGCAAGCAAAAGGTACAGGAAGATTGTCTTTCAATGCTTTATCTAAGATACTCTCTTTTTTAGAATTAAGGTGGAACGAATATTCATCATCATCGATAATGACCGTTACCATACTTTCGATGTTGGCAATCGCTTTGAATTCATCGCTCATTTCCTCCGAATTTTCTTCGTCAGGAGCAGTAAAATATTCAAATAAAACCTGAATTGCAGGTACTTTTTTATCTTTCTTTAAATAATCTGCGATCCCTTTGATCATTTCTGACGGTCCACAAATGAAGAAAGTTGATTCTTTCACATCGATATCTGCATATCTTTCAAAAAGGTGGTCAAGTTTTTCAGGGGAAATTCTTCCTTCAAAGATCGGGTCTGCATGTGCTTCACGACTTACCAAATAAACAACTTTCAGTCTTCCATTAAAAGTTTCCACCAATTTATCGATCTCAGCCTTTTTCATTACATGATTCATGCTTCTGTTGCTGTAGAACAGATAAGCGTTTGAATTTGGTTCCTGATAAAGACTTTCTTTAATATTTGACAACACTGGAGAAATTCCGCTTCCTGCAGCCAAACCAACGTAAGTTTTCACGTTTGTCGGGTGATAAGACGTATTAAAACCGCCCATTGGAGGCATTACTTCAAGGATTTCATCCATGTGAAGATGCTCATTGAAATAACCGGAAACTTTTCCGTTTTCCAATAATTTCACCAATACTTCCAGCGTGTTGCTTTTTTCACTCGGCGCATTGCAGATAGAATAAGAACGTCTCTCTTCGTTCCCGTCGATCATCATTCGGAAATTAAGATACTGCCCCTGTTTGAATCTGAATTTATCTTTCAGTTCCTCAGGAATTTCAACGGCTACATTTACAGCATCGTTGGTATCTTTCTGAACCCTTACAGTTTTTAATTTATAAAATGAATTCATTTTGTTTTTAGTATTCTATTAATTTTTCCACCTTCGCATTTAGGTAAGCTGTCCTGAGCATGAATTTTCACTTTCGTTGTGATTCCTACTCGCTTTTTTATTTCGTTTTCTATACTTTTTCCAAAGTTTCCGACAAAAATAGCATAATCATCGGTATTTTGATTTAAATTTTTCGAAGCTATTAATTCATCATCAATTTCAACATCAATATCCAATGCCACACACATTTGTTCTTTCTCAATCGGTGTTAAATAATAATTCGGAACTACACCTTCCACATGAGAAAACGCTTCTTCAATCTGACTTGGATATACATTGACACCTCTTACAATCAGCATATCATCGGCTCTTCCAAGAATTGGTTTCATTTTAACCATTGTTCTTTTTGAGTTTTCTTCGTAATAAAGACTTGTAATATCATTCGTCCAATAACGTAAAAGCGGCATTGCTTTTTTAGTTAAAGTCGTAATCACCAAAACTCCTTCTTCACCAAACGGAACAGGTTCTTTTGTAATCGGATCTAAAATTTCAGGATAAAAATGATCTTCCCAAATATAAGAACCTCCTTTTTCCTCAAAATCTTCCATCGAAACTCCCGGTCCGATAATTTCACTTAACCCATAAATATTGGTTGCATGAACGCCCAATCTTTCTTCGATGTGATGTCTGATCAATTCCGTCCAAGGCTCTGAACCTAAAACTGCATATTTTAAACTGATTTCATTTGCTGAGATTCCTCTTTTAGCAAATTCATCAGCGATTGTTAAAGCATAAGAAGGAGAACAACAAATAACTTCAGGTTTAAAATCCATGATTAAATCGACCTGTCTTGCTGTCATTCCTCCAGAAATTGGAAGAACGCTCATTCCTAATTTTTCAGCTCCGTAATGAAGTCCAAGTCCGCCAGTGAAAATTCCGTATCCATAAGCATTATGTAACTGCATTCCCGGTTTTGCTCCCGCTGCATTTAAAGATCTTGCTACGACTTCACTGAATAAATCAATATCTTCTTTTGTATATCCTACAACCGTTGGTTTTCCTGTTGTTCCGCTTGAACAGTGAATTCTTTGTAATTCATCCTTTGGAACCGTAAATAATCCGAACGGATAATTGTCTCTTAAATCTTGTTTGTAAGTAATCGGTAGTTTTGAAATATCTTCAATTGTCCTTATTTCTTGTGGCGATATTCCTAATTCATCAAATTTTCTTTTATAAAAATCTGACTTCTCTTCAAGATAACCCACCAAACTCACCAACCTTTCCGATTGGAGCTGTCTTAATTGGTCGAGTTTTAAGTACTCAACTGAAAAATCCACACCCATAACTAACTAACATTTGTTAGGTGTAAATTTAAAAAGAATTTGGAACGTGACAAAATTTTTATGACTTTCGTCATATTTTGAATGATTCTAAATAGTTGAGGCTAAGATTGAGATTGAGTTTAAGACGAATTTGCATCAAGTTTGTCATTCTAAAAGGAGCACAGCGGATTGAAGAATCTCTAAAGATAAACTTGAGATTCTTCCTTCGTCAGAATGACAAAATATTGTATAAAAAATATCACAAAGTTTGTCATTCAGAGCGTAACGAAGTGGAGCGTGGAATCTATTTATGTCAGTAAAGATTACTTCCAAATAACAAATTTTAAAAACCTGAATGATTTTCTCTCGCTGATTTATGAGATTAAGCAGATTTCTTTTATTTGCTTCATTGAAAATTAGATTTTGGAAACTTCAAGAATTTCCGGTCTTTCTAAATCATCTGAAATTTTTCCACTTTTGGCAAATTCAGTCCAGAGTTTTCTTAATTTTTTTCCGTTCTCATCAATATATTTCCATGGAATGTTTTTTAGAATTCCTGCATTTTTCCAGGCAGATTCGTTACCAAAAATAAAAGGAAGGTCAATAGCATGAGCTCCCAAAAAGTAATTGGAAACTTTAAAACGTGGATAAATTCTAAACAAATAAACATTTCCACCTGCTTTGGAAAAATTTTCCGCAAAATCTGCTGCAGGTTTTCCATAAATGATTTCTGTTGTCGTGCGGATTGCTTTGTTTATAATTTTTGCGGGAAAATATTTATTGATCGTATCAGAAGCTTTCAGGTAGAAAGCCGTTTCTTCATCATTCAAACCAATTAAAACATCAATTTCTTTTGCTTTCTGTTTCCATTTTTCTTCGGCCTCCCATTCATTGCACAATGGTGAAAAACCATATTGAGTTCCGAAAGGCATTGCAGCTTTTAAGCCATATTTTAAAAAAGAGGGAGCATTGTTTTTATAGTTTTCAATAATTTCTAAAACATCTGATTTATTGTTAAACATTCGTGTATTTTCCAGAAACTCTGCTGACATTTTTTGTCGGTTTTTCCTTAAACCTAAAGGAGCGCTGTGAATAATTACTCTTTTAAACAAGTTTTCAGTTCCTTCTGAAATCATTAAATGAGCAATTGCATCTCCGCCTGAAGACTGCCCAAAAAGGGTAATATTTTCTGAATCTCCACCGAAAGAAGCAATATCATTTTTAATCCATTTCAACGCTTCAATCAAATCAAACAGACCTAAATTAGCAGGTTTGTCTTCATTTCCGCCTAAAAAACCAAAAATACCTAAACGGTAAGAGACTGTAACAATAATTACATTATGTTCTTTTACCCAATCTCTGGGATCTGCCGTAAGAATATCACCGCAACCAATCTCATACGAACCACCATGAATCCAAACAATAACAGAAAGTTTTTCGTTTTCCTTAAAATTTTCAGGTCTGAAGACCGAAATATATTGTGGAGATTCATCCACTTCAAAATCATCTAAATTGGTTTTGCCAATCATTTTTTCAAGAAGTGGACTGATATTTTGCGGACAAACCGGAGTTTTTTCAGGGAAAATAATTTCCGAAGCGGAAGGCTCAACAGCAATCGGTTTTTTGAACCTTTCAGAATAAGCATACCGAATGTTTTTAGCTTTTAAAATTCCGTTTTCTCTGAAAGCTAAAATTCTTCCGAAAGGCGTCTGAAAAGTATAAGTATTAGAATTATTTTGATTTGCGGTCATGGTTTCGCAATAAAATTTAAACTTATTTATAACTACAATTTACAAATTTTGTTTTAAAAAAATATGCATATCCGTTTTCCATCATGGTAAAAATTTTAACGCAAAGAGCGCAAAGATTTCTTTAAACAACTCGCTGTTTTTTAAGCTCGCAAAGGCGTTTGACTTCGTTGAATCTTCGATTTCACTAAGCAAAGGATTGTATTAATTTTCAATCATTTACACAGTACGGATACTGGATTTAAAAACTAATCACAAATTTAATTCAGAGATTTAAATTCGCTTGGAGAAACCCCTACTTTACTTTTGAACAATCTTGTAAAATGCTGCGGATATTTAAATCCCAAATCGTAAGAAATTTGACTGATGGATTTTGATGCATCAAAAATCTGATCTTTTGCCACATCGATCAGTTTATTATGAATAAATTCCTGAGCAGAAATTCCGAGCTCTTTTTTAATTAAATCGCCAAAATAGTTCGCTGAAAGATTAAGCTGTTCAGCAAAATAATTAACCATCGGAAAGCCCAGATTTTTAGGTTTATCAGATTTCAAATAATCATCTAAAGATTTCTCAAACTTTCCTATAAAATTCTGATTAACGTGATCTCGTGTAATAAACTGACGGTCGTAAAAACGCATGCAGTAATTCAGAAACAATTCAATATTATTAACAATTAGTGATTTGCTATGTTTATCAATGGCTTGCTCGAGCTCAAGTTTTATATTTTTAAAACATTCTAAAATAATTTCCCTTTCTTTTTCTGAAAGATGCAACGCTTCATGAACATCATAAGAAAAGAAATTGTAGTCTCGGATGTTTCTTCCCAAATTGGTTCCTTTCAATAAATCTGGATGAAAAATTAAGGCAAAACCTGCAGGCTGAATATAAGTTCCTGCATTATAAATCCCATAAGTCTGTCCCGGAGCGATGAAAACCAGAGTTCCTTCCTGATAATCATAGCTGTGTTTTCCGTATTGCATATCACCACACATTACATCTTTCAGAAAAACGGTATAAAAACCAAACTGTCTTGTATGCTGACAAATAGGATCAGATTTAGAAAAATCTACCACACTTACCATCGGGTGCAATGTTTCGTGCTTCAGCATTTTATTGTATTCTGAAACACTGTTGTATATTTCAACTTCCTGATTTTCCATGAAGTAAATTTTTAATTTTAATTCAAAATTACCAATTTCCGACCTACAATTTTGGGTGTAAGTAAAATTGGTAAATGATTCTGTAATTTATATAAGTATTTTTACATTTAAAGTATCGATTTTTGTATCAGAAAATTGATGATCTGTTCTTTAAATTATAATATTTGATTTTAACGCAAAGAGCGCAAAGTTTTTTTTAATGTTTGAAAATATTTTTCGTTCGCAAAGGCGTTTGACTTCGTCGAATCTTCGATTTCACTCAGCAAAGAACACGAACATTTCAAATTATGATTGATTGAAGGTAATCAGTTTAGAAGAAATAGTATAATCAAACTAAATTAAAAAATATGGACACATTTACCGTAAAAGCTTTTGGAGCAGAATCTAAAACTGCTGATTTAGCAGAAATGAGTATTGAGAGAAGAGAAGTAACCGCAAATGATATAGAAATTGAAATTCTGTATTGCGGAGTTTGCCACTCTGATCTTCACACCGCAAGAAACGATTGGGGAGGATCGAAATACCCTTCTGTTCCCGGACATGAAATTATCGGAAAAATTACAAAAGTAGGAAGTGAAGTTTCTAAATTCAAAGTTGGCGATCTTGCAGGAGTTGGTTGTATCGTAGATTCTTGCGGACATTGTAACAGCTGTAAACATGATTTGGAACAATATTGTGAAAACGGATTTACAGGAACTTACAATGGAAATGACAAGCATTTGGGAGGTCATACTTTTGGAGGATATTCTCAAAAAGTAGTTGTGGACGCAGGTCACGTTTTAAAAATCCCGGCAAATCTAGATCTGGCTGCAGTTGCACCACTTCTTTGTGCAGGAATTACAACCTGGTCACCTTTAAGACACTGGAATGTTGGTTCTGATTCTAAAGTTGCCGTTGTTGGTTTAGGCGGATTGGGACATATGGCAATTAAGCTTGCAAAAGGTTTAGGAGCTGAAGTAACTTTATTCTCAAGAACTCCGGGAAAAACTGAAGATGCTAAAAAATTAGGCGCAGATCACGTCATTATTTCGACTGATGAAGAGCAAATGAATTCTGTAAAAGGAAAATTTGATTTAATTATTGACACTGTACCTTACGATCATGATGTAAATCCTTATATCACCACTTTAACGATTAACGGAACTCATGTTTTGGTAGGATTTATCGGTAAAATGGAAGACAGCTTGTTTACTCCACCAATGATCATGGGAAGAAAATCGGTTGCAGGATCTGTGATCGGAGGTATTGCCGAAACTCAGGAAATGCTTGATTTCTGCGGTGAACATAATATTGTTTCTGAAATAGAAATCATCAAAATGCAAGACATCAACGAAGCATATGAAAGAATGCTGAAAAGCGATGTGAGATACCGTTTTGTGATTGATATGAAATCTTTGTAATTTCAAATTTAATTATAAGAAAGACTCTTCATTTTTGGAGAGTCTTTTTTGTTTTATGGGCATAATTGACTTTGTTAGTTTTAAAGTGATAAGTTAACTAGTCCGTCTTTTTGCTTATGCAAAAATCCATTCCTTCAGAGAAGGGGAATTTTATTTGTACTCACCTTCCATTTCTTTGAAAGCCCATTCTGCCATTGAGTGAATGACGGGAATTAATCCTTTTCCGGATTGGCTTAAATTATAGGTAACATGTGGCGGAACAACAGGTTTTGCCGTTCTGATCACTAATCCGTCGTTTTCCAGTTGCTTTAAATGTTGAATAAGCATTTTTTCTGTGATCGCAGGAATTGCACGTTTCAGTTCACTGTATCTTTTGTCACTTGTAGAAAGATGATATAAAATAATAGGTTTCCAGTATCCACCGATTTTCTCCATCACATACGTTACGGGACAAAGATCTAATGCAATTTTTTTATTCTGCTGAATAGTAGAACTTTCTTTAATAGCTGCCATAATACATACTTTAGGGTAAGTACTTGTATAAAAGTATGTACAAATATAACTTTGTTCTCAGAAATAAAAAAATATTTATTATGAAAATTATCATCACAGGTTCATTAGGAAATGTAGCAAAACCACTTGTTCAACAATTAATTGGCGAAGGTCATGATATTACCGTAATCAGCAGTAACGAAACTAAGAAAGACGAAATAGAAACTTTAGGTGCAAAATCAGCAATCGGTTCTATTGCTGATTTAGATTTTTTAGTTAAAACTTTTGAAGGAGCAGATGCAGCATTTTTAATGACTCCGCCAAATATGGGCGGGGGTAATATTGTTGAAAACACCATTAATGCAGGAAAAAATTATGCAGAGGCGATCAAACAAACCGGATTAAAGAGAGTTGTCATGTTAAGCAGTATCGGCGCTGAGTCACCTATTGAAAACGGACCGATTAAAGGGTTACACTTTATTGAAAGATTCTACAATGAACTGGAAAATACTTCTGTCACATTTTTAAGAGCCGGATATTTTTATTTAAACTTCTTTAATGATATTCCTTTGATTAAAAATGCAGGAATTATAGGAGCCAATTTCTCTGGAGAGACAAAAGTTCCGTTGGTACACCCTAAAGATATTGCCAAAGCTGCAGCTGAAGAATTGGTTAAGAACTTTGAAGGCAAAAATGTAAAATATATTGTAAGTGATGAGCGTAAAGCTTCTGAATTCGCTCAAGTTTTTGGAAACGCCATCGGTAAACCCGACCTTCCTTGGATTGAATTTAAAGACGAAGATTCTTTAAATGGAATGCTTCAAGCCGGACTTCCTCAGGAAATGGCTGAATTGTACACCGAAATGGGAAGAGGAATCAGAACGGGTGTTGTACAAAAGGATTTTATTGAACATGGTTCTGTTGTTGATGGAGAGATTAAATTAGAAGAATTTGCAAAGGAATTTGCTGAAAAATTTAATGCTTAATTTCTTTTGGTTAATTTAAAAATTTCGGCGAGCCTTTGGCTCGCCGAAATTTTTAAATATTATAATTGTTTTTTGATAGGGTTTTACTCTATCCTTTGATAAGTCGTCCTTTCGGGACTTAAATTTTATTTCTTTAATGTTTCTTTTAAAACCTTCAATTTTCCATCAATCGGCTGTGTGATATTTAAACCCAAAATTTCAGCCACCAAAGGATAAACATTGATATTCTCAAATTCATCAATTACTAAGTTGTTATTAAGATTCGGTCCCCAAGCGAAGAATGTAGCTTTCGTTTCAGGGACGATTCTAGGATTATAACCGTGTTTTCCGACCGAAGTTCTTTTATCTCTTTCTAAAAATATTTTTGGAGCTTTTGGGATCAATAAAATTTGCCCGATTCTATTGTATCGGTCGTCTTTCGTTGCAAAATGCAAATATTTTGGTAATTTTTTATCCAGATAAACTTCATAATCATCGGTTTTATTGGCTTTTAATTCTTTATAAACTTTCTTAACCTCATCAGAATTTTTCACATAAACTCTTAATAAAGTCTGAGAATTATAATAATCGAATCTGTTTTTATCAAAAAGCATTTGAGGAATTTTGAGAGGATTTCCGCCATCAACTTTTATCATTCCATGATCGGAAACGAAGATAAAATTGACATTTTTTAAACCTAATTGATTTACTTTCTGAACCAACTCTCCTATCGCATTATCCACTAAATGAACAGCCACTTTTGTCTCTTTTGTGTCTGGTCCGAAACGATGTCCTGCACCGTCAACTTCCGGAAAGTATAATGAAATAAAGTGCGGTCTTTTGTCTTCAGGAAGTTTTAGCCAGTTAATTACTTTATCCACTTTTTCAGAAGGTATAAATTTTTCGTGATAGGGATAATAATATGTTGGTCTCATTCCACCTGCATCACTTGCAGAACCTACCCATTGCAAAGAAGCACTGATCGTCCCTTGTTTTTCTGCCAAGCTCCAAAGCGGAGTTCCACCGTACCAACTTCCGTCTTCAGCGTTTTGGCGATTGCTCATTGCGTAAGCTTCTTTACGTTGATAATCGTAGAAAAAATTATCTATTAAACCATGATGAGAAGGATATAATCCAGTGATTAATGTCCAGTGATTTGGGAAAGTAATACTTGGATAACTTGGAGTCATTGCTTTTGCCTGAATCCCTTCATTTGAATATTTTAAAAGATTTTGAGCATTGTATTTTTTAGCATAATCATATCTGAAACCATCTGCAGAGATCATGATGACATATGGTTTTTGCATTGCTTCAGCATTATTTATTCGGTCTGAAACGACAATCTGAGCCGTATCGACAGGGCTATTCTGAGCATAGATCATTAAAGAAAAAAACAGCAGTACAATTTGTATTCCTCGCTTCATTAGTAAATTTTTTGCAAAGTTACAGTCTACCATTCTCTCATAAAAATTAATATGATGAAAAATATATTAAATCTCTTTATTCATTTCAAACTGAGAGAGCCAATTTTTAAGTCCAACTCCTTTTTCTAAAAAAGCTGAAGTATTTTCTGAAGTATCATCTACATTATTCACAGATACAACTTGTCCACCACTCAATTTTTCAATAATTCTGAAAAGTTCTGTTCCAATTCCTTGTCTTCTGTAATTTTTATCAACAGCAATCTGAGACACTTTCCTTGCAACAGGGTTGTAAACAGCATATCCTACAAGTTGTTGATTTTTGTAAGCTCTTAGGATTTTGTATCTCTTTTCTCTATCAGTAAGTATCGCGTTAGAGTTCTGCCACGACGGCGTAATATCCCAAAAAGATTGAAAAACTTCCCACTGAAAGTTATCCATTTCTTCTATCGAAATTTCTCTATTTTTTTCTTTAAGCTCAACAATTCCGTTGAAACAAAGGAGTTTTCTAGCGATTTGAAAGCCTAGATTTTCATAAGCTCTAATGGCTGGATTATTTCTTTCGATGACTTCAAGAGTAAGTACATCTGCATTTTTTTCCTTTAAAACAGGAAGGATGAAATCGTACATTTTTCTGACAAGTCCTTTTCCTCTGTATTCTGGATTGATTCCTGTTCCTGCATTATAAATAATATATTGCCCGTTTTCTTCTTTCCAGGCCTGAAGGATAAATCCCTGCAGTTTATCAGATTCAAAAACACCGACAGACAATTTCATATCGATTTTCTCTAATGCTATTTTCAATTCTAATTGTTCTAATGATAAATGAAAAGGAACTACATAGTCCGAGAAAGAAGTATTAAATACTAATAAAAGCTCTTCTAAATCAACAAGTTCAAGATTTTTAAATTCCATGCATGATATTTATAAAGTAGTAAAGTTATTGACTTAAAAAACATCAATAAAGTTTGAATTTTCACACAATAAAAATACCTCTAAAAATTTAGAGGTATTCAAAAAACATATAATCTTTTCTATTTATTCTTTAATTAGCTTTTGATAAGATGTAGAGCCATCTTTTAAGCTGATTTCAAGATAGTAATTACCAGATTTTAAATCAGAAACATTAATGTTTTCTCCGTCGATTTTTACCGTTTTTACCTTTCTGCCTGTAGATTCATAAATATCAACTGATTGTATTTTATCAGCATTTTTGAAAGATACAGTTTCCTTTGCTGGATTAGGATAGAGACGAACTTTTTTACTTTCAGCAAAAACATCATTCACTCCTAAAGTTCCAGCTTTTGTTAACACTGCATATCCTCTGTTTCCTGTTCCTCCGCCATGATAAGCTAAAGTTGTAGAAGAACCTTTTGCAAAAAAGATATTCATAGTTCCTGCTGCATTGGTAAAGGCTGTATCTCCTGTTCCACCAGAAAGAGAACGTGTTGCTACAATTGTTCTGGTTCCTGAAGCAACGGTATTAGAAGTTATCGTCCAATCTTGTACAGCATCTGTACTTGGCGCTACTCCTACGCCACCAAAAGTATAATCTAAGTTTGCAGTTGTAGTTGAATTTGCATTATAAATAAACCCGTCTACTCCGGTTCCCATACCGCCACTTGTTCCGGTGCCTCCAAATCCTACCCCCAAATAAGAAGTATCAGGTCCTGTAAGCGTTAAAGTTGCTAAAGTTGGAGAAGTATCTAATTTCACAGTCATTCCAGTAGAAAGAGTAACTGTACCTGTCGAAAACTGTGCCCAAGCAAAATTGGCAAGAGCAATACTAAATGTAAGTAAAATTTTTTTCATTTTAATTTTTTAATAAATTGATAAGGTCTTTATTGTTTGTTTGTAAAGCATATTCAAAAGGAGTCATTCCCTGTGAATCTTTTATTGATTTATCGGCTTTGTGCTTCAGCAGCAATTCTGCCAATTCTTTATTACCGAATTTTACCGCCCAAAATAAAGGGGTAGATCCTGAAGAATCTGCAATATTCGGGTTGGCATTTTTCTTTAATAAATGTTCCACCAAGTCTTTATTATATTTCACAGAAAGCCCTGCAAGTGCAGTTCCTTCCTGACTTTTATAATTTACATCTTTCACATTGTCAATAAGAAATTTTGCTACTTCTACATTGCTTCTGTAACAAGCTAAAATCAACGGTGAAAAACCATTTTCATTGGTTTGATTGATCACATCGGGATTCTGTTTCATCAATTCTTTTACTTCAGCTACAGTTCCACTTCTGGCAATATCAAAAATAGATTTTGCTTTTTCCTGAGCCGACATTACCGTAAAGCTCAGAATGAAACTTAGGATAAAAAATATTTTTTTCATTGTTTCAGCATTACATAGTTATATTCAACATTTACATTTTCTGCTACTTTCTTCATGACCATTTTAGGAATGGTCACCTTAAAATCTGCGGGTCTTGCAACAAAAGTTCCCTGCATATAAATCTTTCCATCTTTAGAATAAATTGCAGCACTCGAATTCACTGCTCGATCAACTCCGTGAAAATTCAATGTTCCCTGAACTGTATATTTCTGAGGTGATGCCGTCAGTTTTGTTTTATCAAAGTTTACAATCTTTCCTTTAAAAGTTGTCTTCGGGTATTTTGCAGATTCTGCATAGCTTTCATTAAAATGTTCTTCCATTAATTTTACTTTAAAATGGAAATTTTTCACTGATGAAACTGATGCAAAATCTCCGTTATCTGCATTAATAACAGCAATATTATTATCATCCTGCGCATAAACATCTTCAAATAAAGGGACCGACGCTTCAAAAGTTACTTTGCCGGTTTTGGTTGAATATTTCTGAGCAGAAACAGCATTCGAAAAACTTAACGTGACAATTAATAATAGTAGGTTTTTCATATTAATTTTTTTAATTTTCGGTCAACCCATCGGCTTTCCATTTGGTGATAATTGAGATTTGTGTTGGTGATAAACTCCCGCCTTGAGGCATTTTCTGAGGATCTCCGACTGGTCTGCCAATTCTGTCAATAATTTTGTCGATATTATTTTTCACTTGGTTATAATTTGTCCAAGGCTGAAACGAAGCTGAACCTGTCGGTGAATGACAACCGATACAATTGGCATCAATTATTGGCTTTACATCTTTGTTATAGCTTACCAGTTCTACAACAGGAGTTTTATCTGAAATCTCTTCGTAGGTTCTGCTTTCACAGGCAATGGATATCAAAGCCAGTGAAATAATGTACATCATTTTTTTCATGCCTAAAAAACTCTATAAAGATTAAACCCAAAGAAAATCTGACCTTTCTCCCATTTTCCGGAAGCGTTTGTGAGATACCCAATATCTGAATTCAACTGGGAATTGGTAAATAAAAGCTGGAACACGTGTCCCCCAGTTTCTATATCCATCCCTAAAGAGAGCGGATTTTTATAAAAACTGTGATTATCAAAATTCACAAAATACTCAGCGTTGATCGATATTCTTTTCGAAATTTTATAACGCCCGCCTAAACCTGCTAAGAACTGATTTTTATCTTCAATCATCGGTTCATAAAGGTTTTTGTGAACATAAGAAGGTGTTAACTGCAGAGAAAAATTTTCATTAAACCTTCTAGAAATTAATGCCTGAGTAAGATAAGAAAGTCGATCTCCAAATTGAAGATGTGGATAATTATCTTTGCTGAGGTCTGTATTTACTGCCATCACATTATATCCAACAATATCAACCGGAAAGTTTTCACTTTGCTTAATTAACTTGTATTTCGCACCACCTTCAAAAGTTTTGAGATTGGTTTCTCGCGAAAGACTCAATGAAATATTATCTGTAACGCCATAAATAACACCTAGCTTTGTAGAAGCATCATCTAATCCGAAGAAGTCTTTAAACCCTTTGCTTACATCTCCAAAACGGTGCGCAATTACAATGTACCACTCGTTTTTTGCGGTAAGTTTTGTAGACTGCCCCGTAACAATCTGGAGCGCCTTAAAAGCCGGTGGCGAATTTTCTGTGTTTTTTGTTTGAATGGTGTCAATATCTTTCAAAAGGTCTTCCTGAGCAAAGGCAAAACCTGAAGCAAATATTGACAAAAAAAGGAGAGTTTTTGTCATACACATAATTGTTTATTATTCGTATGACAAACATATACACTTATAATTCTAAAAATAGGTGATAAAAGTCACCGAGTGAATTGTTTTTATCAATCGGAAAGTTAAAAATATTAAATATAATTGATTAGCTCAATCTAACATTCTCATTTACAAGCATTTTTATACCTTCTTTAGTTTGGGTAATTTCGCCTTCGTTTTCCACTTTTTTTAAAACACGACTAACAACTTCTCTTGAGGTTCCCAAATTATTGGCTATTTCTTTGTGGGTAATCTTAATTGGGTTGTTTCCGGTGATAGAAATCTGTTGTTTGATATAGTTTAAAACTCTTTTATCCAGTTTATGAAAAACCGCATCGTTCACCATTTTCATAATGTCAGTAAAACGAAGATCAAATTCGTAGTAAAAAAGCTTATTAATTTGGGGATATTTGATGAGCCACTCGAGCAAAACGGCAGCAGGTATTAAGAGTGCCTCTGTGTCTTCTTCTGAAACAACATATACCCTGCTTACAAAATCATTAAAAATCGTTGAAAAACTCATTAGGCAAGTTTCTCCGGATCTTATATAATTATAAATAAGCTCTCTTCCGTCATTTAGAGCATATACTTTTAAGCTTCCGGTTATTACAAAAGGAATATTTTTTATTTTATTTCCTTCTGCAAGAATCTCAGTTTTTCCTTTTATTTTAGTCCTGGAAGAATGTTTCTGAATTTCTTCTAAAAAGTCATTTCCGAGAAATCCGAATTTTTCGAAGATAAATTGTTCATCTTTCATATTTTATCAACTTTGGCTAACAAATATAATTTAAAATGATTAGGAATGGTACAAAAATCTATTTACTTTATATTATTTAAGTCAATATGTTATAAAAATGAGAATGCCCCAACTTTCGTTGGGGCATTCTATATATTTAAGATAAATCTTAAGCGTTAACGTTGTTTCCTCCTAATACGAAAGGCTCAACTTCTTTGATTTCTCCGAATTGTTGCTCGTAGTTTGTGATGTTTTGCTGAAGTGCAGCTAAAACTCTCTTAGCATGAAGCGGAGCCAAGATTACTCTTGATCTCACGTTAGCTTGTTGTACACCCGGCATAAGCTGGATGAAATCTACTACAAACTCAGATGGAGAGTGGTTTACTAAAGCAAGGTTACAGTAAACTCCTGAAGCTACCATCTCGTTAAGTTGGATGTTGATGTTGTTTGGATCGTTGTTTTGATTTTGATTGTCCATTGTATAAGTTATATTTTTAAAAATGAAATTTGAGATTGTGAAAGTATAAAAATAATTTCAAACCTCAAATTTCAAATCATTAATTTTAGTTAAGGTCTTCGAATTCTTTCTTAGAACCCACAATTACATTTTGATACTCTTTAAGACCTGTACCTGCAGGGATTCTGTGTCCTACAATTACATTTTCTTTAAGACCATTCAAACTGTCTACTTTACCAGCAACTGCTGCTTCGTTTAGAACTTTAGTTGTTTCCTGGAATGATGCTGCAGACATGAATGACTTAGTTTGTAGAGCGGCTCTTGTAATACCTTGCAATACTGGTGTTGCAGTAGCAGGTAAAGCTTCTCTTACTTCAACTAGAGCCTGATCTTCACGCTTCAACTTAGAGTTTTCGTCTCTTAGTTCTCTTGCAGTAATCATTTGTCCTGGTCTGAATTCTTTAGAATCTCCAGCTTCAGTAACCACTTTAAGACCAAATACTCTATTGTTTTCTTCTAAGAAATCAAACTTATGCTCTAAAGCAGCTTCAAGGAACTGAGTATCACCTCCGTCAACGATTGATACTTTTGTCATCATCTGTCTTACGATGATTTCAAAGTGCTTATCGTCGATTTTTACCCCTTGTAGACGGTAAACTTCCTGAATTTCATTTACTAAATATTCCTGAACCGCAGTTGGTCCTTTGATCTTCAAGATATCGTCTGGAGTAACTGAACCGTCAGAAAGTGGCGAACCAGCTCTTACGAAGTCATTCTCCTGTACTAAGATTTGGTTTGATAATTTAACTAAATAAATTTTTCTCTCACCAGTTTTAGCTTCAACGATCAATTCTCGGTTACCTCTCTTGATTTTTCCGTAAGAAACTACCCCGTCGATTTCTGTAACAACCGCTGGGTTTGAAGGGTTTCTTGCTTCGAATAATTCGGTAACTCTCGGAAGACCTCCGGTGATATCCCCTGTCTTTGCAGCTTTTCTTGGGATTTTAATTAAGACTTTACCAGCCTTAATTTTTTCACCATCGTTTACCATTAAGTGGGCTCCTACCGGTAAGTTGTAACCTTTCTGTTCAACACCTTTAGAATCTACCACTTTCAAAGTAGGTACGGCTTTCTTATTTCTAGATTCAGAGATTACTTTCTCTTCGAATCCTGTTTGTTCGTCAATTTCAAGTTGGAATGAAATACCTTGAATAATATCTTCGTATTCTACCTTACCTGAAGTTTCTGCAATAATTACCGCGTTATACGGATCCCATCTACAGATTGTATCTCCTTTGCTTACTTTATCACCTGGTTTTACAGCTAATATAGCACCATAAGGTACGTTAGCAACCATCAATGGAGTTCTTGTTTCGTTATCAGCAACCAATCTAAATTCTGTTGTACGAGAAACTACTACTTCTGCAGTGTTACCGTTTTCGTCTTCAGAAGTAATTGTTCTTACCTCATCCAATTCTACGATACCATCTCTTCTAGCAATAATTGATGGGTTTTCTGAAACGTTTGTAGATACACCCCCTTGGTGGAAAGTTCTCAACGTAAGCTGAGTTCCTGGTTCCCCAATTGATTGTGCAGCAATAACCCCTACAGCTTCACCCATATGGATCATCTTACCTGTTGCTAAGTTTCTACCGTAACATTTAGCACAGATTCCTTTTTTAGTTTCACAAGTAAGTGGTGAACGTACTTCAACAGCTTCTAATCCAGCTTCTTCAATTCTCTTAGCCAACTTCTCAGTAATTACCTGATCAGCTACAACAATCATTTCGTCAGTTTCTGGATCGTACACATTGTGTAACGAAACTCTACCTAAGATTCTTTCAGAGATTTTTTCAACAATCTCGTCATTTTTCTTAAGTGCAGTAACTTCTGTACCTCTTAAAGTTCCACAATCGTCTTGTGTAACAATAACGTCTTGTGCAACGTCTACCAATCTTCTCGTTAAGTAACCCGCATCGGCAGTCTTAAGAGCGGTATCCGCAAGACCTTTACGAGCACCGTGAGTAGAGATAAAGTATTCTAAGATGGAAAGACCTTCTTTAAAGTTTGCAAGAATAGGGTTTTCGATAATTTCCGCACCGGTAGAACCAGCTTTCTGCGGTTTTGCCATCAAACCTCTCATCCCTGATAACTGACGGATCTGTTCCTTAGAACCCCTTGCTCCAGAGTCAAGCATCATGTATACAGAGTTGAACCCACCTTGGTCAGTTTTCATTCTGCTCATGATCATTTCAGTTAATCCAGCGTTGGTGTTTGTCCAAACGTCAATTACCTGGTTATATCTTTCAGTATCAGTAATTAGACCCATGTTATAGTTGGCTCTAATTTCGTCTACAGTTTCAATAGAAGTAGCAATCATCTGCTTTTTCTCAACAGGAACTACGATATCCCCTAATGAGAACGAAAGACCTCCTTTGAATGCGTTTGAGTAACCTAAGTCTTTCATTGCATCCAAGAACTTCACAGTTGTAGGGAAATCTGTATCAGCAAGAATTTTACCGATAACATTTCTTAATGATTTCTTAGTAAGAAGCTCATTAATATATCCTGACTGTTTAGGAACGATCTGGTTGAATAAGATTCTTCCTACAGAAGTTTCAGTTAATTTCGTAGTGATTACTCCATCTTCTTTAATAGGAAGTCTACATCTTACTTTAGCGTTCAATGAAACTCTACCTTCAGCATAAGCGATTTCCGCTTCTTCCGGAGAGTAGAATGCAAGACCTTCACCTTTTACTTTCATTGTCTCGGTAGAGCTCAATTCTTTGGTCATGAAATAAAGACCAAGAACCATGTCTTGAGATGGTACTGTAATTGGAGATCCGTTTGCAGGGTTCAAGATATTTTGAGAACCTAACATTAATAACTGAGCTTCAAGGATCGCTTCTGGTCCTAACGGTAAGTGTACCGCCATCTGGTCACCATCGAAATCGGCGTTGAATGCTGTTGTTACTAACGGGTGTAATTGGATTGCCTTACCTTCGATCATCTTAGGTTGGAAAGCCTGAATACCTAGTCTGTGAAGCGTAGGTGCTCTGTTTAGTAAAACAGGGTGACCTTTCATCACGTTTTCTAGAATATCATAAACTACAGGTTCTTTTCTATCAATAATTCTCTTTGCAGATTTTACTGTTTTTACAATCCCTCTTTCAATTAGTTTTCTAATGATAAACGGTTTGTAAAGCTCAGCTGCCATATCTTTAGGAATACCACATTCGTGAAGCTGCAAGTTTGGGCCTACAACAATTACCGAACGCGCCGAGTAATCTACCCTTTTCCCAAGTAAGTTCTGACGGAAACGACCTTGCTTACCTTTCAATGAATCTGAAAGTGATTTCAATGGTCTGTTTGATTCAGATTTTACTGCAGAAGATTTTCTTGTATTATCGAATAATGAATCTACAGATTCCTGAAGCATACGCTTCTCGTTTCTCAAGATTACTTCAGGAGCTTTGATCTCCAATAATCTCTTCAAACGGTTGTTTCTGATAATAACTCTTCTATAAAGGTCATTTAAGTCAGAAGTTGCGAAACGTCCTCCATCCAATGGAACTAATGGTCTTAATTCTGGTGGAATTACAGGAAGCACACGCATAATCATCCACTCTGGTCTGTTGATCATTCTTGTATTAGCACCTCTCAATGCTTCTACAACGTTCAATCTTTTCAGGGCTTCAGTTCTTCTTTGCTTAGAACCTTCGTTGTGAGCTTTGTGTCTCAAATCGAAAGACAATGCATCAAGATCGATTCTTTTTAATAGTTCCTCAACAGCTTCAGCACCCATTTTAGCGATGAATTTGTTTGGATCTGAATCATCAAGATACTGGTTTTCTACAGGAAGAGTTTCCATGATATCAAGGTATTCTTCTTCTGTAAGGAATTCCATGTGGTCAAAATCAGCACCGTCTAATTTCTTAGCAATACCTTGTTGAATTACCACATATCTTTCGTAATAGATAATCATATCCAATTTCTTGGAAGGAATACCTAAAAGGTAACCAATTTTGTTTGGTAAAGAACGGAAATACCAAATGTGCGCAATAGGAACAACCAAACCAATATGTCCGATTCTTTCTCTACGTACTTTTTTCTCCGTAACCTCTACACCACAACGGTCACAAACGATCCCTTTATAACGAATTCTCTTGTATTTACCACAAGCACATTCGTAATCTTTGATAGGACCGAAGATTTTTTCACAGAACAAACCGTCTCTTTCAGGCTTGTGCGTTCTGTAGTTAATAGTTTCCGGTTTAAGAACCTCTCCTCTTGAGTCCTGTAAAATAGACTCTGGTGAAGCTAAACCGATGGTTATTTTATTAAATCTACTTGATTTATTTTTATTTGACATTTGTTAGATTTTAAATTTTAGATTTTAGATTTTAGATTAATTTTTGAATGTTTCCATTCAACATTTATAATTTAAAATTTAAAATTATTCCTCTAGTCTTACGTCTAATCCAAGACCTTGTAACTCGTGAAGTAGTACGTTGAATGATTCAGGAATACCTGGTTCAGGCATTGCTTCACCTTTCGCAATCGCTTCATAAGTTTTTGCTCTACCAATCACGTCATCTGACTTCACAGTAAGGATCTCTCTCAAGATATTTGATGCTCCAAATGCTTCAAGAGCCCAAACCTCCATCTCTCCGAATCTCTGACCTCCAAACTGAGCTTTACCTCCTAATGGCTGTTGAGTAATCAATGAATAAGGTCCGATAGAACGTGCGTGCATTTTGTCATCAACCATGTGTCCTAATTTCAACATATAGATAATACCTACTGTTGCAGCCTGAGTAAATCTTTCTCCGGTACCACCATCATAAAGGTGAGTGTGACCGAATTTAGGAACTCCTGCTTTCTCAGTGTACTCAGTAATCTGATCAAGAGTAGCACCATCAAAGATAGGCGTAGCAAACTTCAATCCTAATGTTCTACCTGCCCATCCTAAAACGGTTTCGTAGATCTGACCGATGTTCATACGAGAAGGTACCCCAAGTGGATTCAATACGATATCTACTGGTGTTCCATCTTCCAAGAATGGCATATCTTCTTCACGAACGATTCTCGAAACGATACCTTTGTTACCGTGACGACCTGCCATTTTATCTCCAACGTTTAGTTTACGTTTTTTAGCGATATACACTTTAGCCAACTTCATGATACCTGCTGGAAGCTCATCTCCGATAGAAATTGCGAATTTCTCACGGTTTTTAACTCCCTGAATATCGTTGAATTTGATTTTATAGTTGTGAATTAATTGTTTGATTAATTCATTCTTATCGTTGTCAACAGTCCAATCAGCACCGCTTACGTTAACGTAATCTTCAACTGAAGTCAATAATTTATGAGTAAATTTCATACCCTTACCGATGATTTCTTCATCTAAGTCGTTGGTAACTCCCTGAGAAGTTTTACCGCTAACAAGAGTATTTAATTTTTCAATTAAACTATTTCTTAACTCGTCA
The DNA here is from genome assembly GCF_900143185.1 of Chryseobacterium scophthalmum. Lineage (NCBI taxonomy): Bacteria > Pseudomonadati > Bacteroidota > Flavobacteriia > Flavobacteriales > Weeksellaceae > Chryseobacterium > Chryseobacterium scophthalmum. The sequence continues at coordinate 84,118 of NZ_FSRQ01000005.1, forward strand.
AACTTAGCCTTGTAAGTGTTTTCAATCTCTTCAAGTTTAAGTTTTTCTTCAGTTCTTTTCTTTTTATCTTTAATGTTTCTAGAGAACAATTTCTTGTTGATAACAACACCTCTTAATGAAGAATCTGCTTTCAATGAAGCATCTTTTACATCACCAGCTTTGTCACCAAAGATTGCTCTAAGAAGTTTCTCTTCAGGAGTTGGGTCAGATTCACCTTTTGGAGTAATCTTACCAATCATGATATCACCAGGCTTCACTTCAGCACCGATTCTGATCATCCCGTTCTCATCAAGATCTTTTGTAGCTTCTTCAGAAACGTTAGGAATATCTGCTGTCAATTCTTCCATACCTAATTTGGTATCACGAACTTCAAGAGAATATTCATCTACGTGGATTGAAGTAAACCAGTCTTCACGTACAACTTTTTCGTTGATTACGATCGCATCCTCAAAGTTGTAACCCTTCCAAGGCATGAACGCAACTACTAAGTTTCTACCAAGAGCCAATTCTCCTTTTTCAGTAGCATAACCGTCGCAAAGTACTTGTCCTTTTTCCACTACATCTCCTACTCTTACGTTTGGTCTTAGGGTAATTGTTGTACTCTGGTTAGTTTTTCTAAACTTCGTAAGGTTATATGTTTTAGTAGCAGATTCGAATGATACTAGATCTTCGTCTTCGCTTCTTTCATATTTAATTGTAATCTTGTCTGCATCAACGTACTCAACAGTACCTGTACCTTCAGCGTTGATCAAAATTCTAGAATCTTTTGCAACTTGCTGTTCCAGACCTGTACCTACGATTGGAGCTTGTGGCTTCAACAAAGGAACTGCCTGACGCATCATGTTTGATCCCATCAATGCACGGTTCGCATCATCATGCTCCAAGAATGGAATTAATGAAGCTGAAATACCAGAAATCTGGTTTGGTGCAACATCGATCAAGTTAACTTCAGAAGGCTCAACTACAGGATAATCACCATCTAGACGAGCAATAATTCTGTCTGTGATAAATGTACCATTGTCATTCAACTCAACGTTTGCCTGAGCAATTACTTTATCTTCTTCGTCTTCCGCGTTTAAGTAAATAGGATCTGCATTTAAATCTACAGTACCTTCGCTTACTTTTCTATATGGAGTTTCGATGAAACCTAAAGTATTGATTTTAGCATAAATACCTAAAGATGAAATCAAACCAATGTTTGGTCCTTCAGGAGTTTCGATAGGACAAATTCTACCATAGTGAGTATGGTGAACGTCACGTACCTCGAAACCTGCTCTTTCTCTTGATAAACCACCAGGTCCTAGAGCAGAAAGTCTACGCTTGTGCGTGATTTCTGATAGAGGGTTGGTTTGGTCCATAAACTGAGAAAGCTGGTTGGTACCAAAGAATGAGTTAATTACTGATGTTAAAGTTTTAGCATTAACAAGATCTAGTGGAGTAAAGATTTCATTATCTCTAACGTTCATTCTCTCCTTAATCGTTCTTGCAATTCTAGAAAGACCTACACCGAACTGTCCTGCTAATTGCTCACCAACAGTTTTAATTCTTCTGTTTGATAAGTGGTCGATATCATCAACCTCAGCTTTAGAGTTTACCAATTCGATCAAGTGTCTTACAATCGCAATGATATCTTCTTTTGTAAGAACCTCAGTTGTAGTCGGGATATTAAGACCTAACTTTTTGTTTAGTCTGTAACGTCCTACTTCACCCAATGAATATCTTTGCTCAGAGAAGAATAATTTTTCGATAATTCCTCTTGCAGTTTCCTCATCTGGTGGATCTGCATTTCTTAACTGACGATAAATATATTCTACCGCTTCTTTTTCAGAGTTGGTAGGGTCTTTTTGTAATGTATTCTGGATGATAGAGAATTCATTTGCATTTTCTTTGTGAATCAAGATAGATTTCACACCTGCATCCAAAATAAGATCTAAATGTTCTTTTTCAAGAATCGTTTCTCTATCTAAGATGATTTCGTTTCTTTCGATAGAAACAACCTCACCAGTATCTTCGTCTACGAAATCTTCGAACCAAGTGTTCAATACTCTCGCAGCCAAAGTTCTACCTTCTACTTTTTTAAGAGCAGCTTTAGAAACTTTCACTTCTTCAGCAAGATCAAAGATCTGAAGGATATCTTTATCAGATTCAAAACCGATTGCTCTTAATAACGTTGTTAAAGGTAATTTTTTCTTACGGTCGATATACGCGTACATTACGCTGTTGATATCGGTAGTAAATTCCATCCAAGATCCTTTGAAAGGGATAATTCTTGAATAATACAATTTTGTTCCGTTTGCGTGGTAAGTCTGTCCGAAGAATACACCCGGAGATCTGTGTAACTGAGTTACAATAACACGCTCTGCTCCGTTGATAATGAAAGAACCACTGTCTGTCATGTAAGGAACCGGACCTAAATACACATCTTGTACAACTGTCTGAAAATCTTCATGTTCAGGATCTGTACAATACAATTTAAGTCTTGCTTTTAGAGGAACTGAATACGTTAAACCTCTTTCCACACATTCATTGATTGAATAACGTGGAGAATCTACCAAATAATCTAAGAATTCCAATACAAATTGGTTTCTAGAATCGGTAATTGGAAAGTTTTCTTGGAAGGTTTTGTGCAAACCTTCTTTCTTTCTGTCCTCAGGAAGTGTGTCTAGTTGGAAAAAATCTTTAAATGACTCTAACTGGATATCTAAGAAATCCGGAGTAATGATTTTTCCTTTAGCCGAAGAGAAATTAATTCTCTCAACTCCCCTAGTTGTTGATGTTGTTTTACTCATAAAACTTTTAAGAAAGGGTTAAAAAATATTTTGTTTTTATTCAAAAATATCAGAAAGAAGAAAGGTAAAAGACAAAAGTGAAAAGGAAGAAGTGTTTTTGGCGCTCACGAAAGACCTTGACTCTTATTACTTTATACATGTCTCTTTCTAACTGCAACACTGGTATATCTTTTCACAGTGTAATGCAAAATATTTTTATTTTTATCTAACGACGAAAAATCGCAATTACAGCAAAAACACAGAAGACCCTTTCAAATTAACGAAAGAGCTGATTTTCAATATTTTACCGTAATATGTTTAATTTTTAGCGCCAAAAGAGACTGCAAATTTACAAAATTTAATTTTCTTACGCAATAAAAAACCACTTCATAATGAAGTGGTTATATAATTTATTTTTAAAAAAAATTATTGAATAGGCTCGAGCACCTGAACCGAAAGCGCAGTTCCTGCCATTTGAGCATTCAAAGTAGGAGATGCAGCTTGATTAATACCTATATGAAGTGTATTACCACTTGGAAGATTACGCGCAATACAAGCAAATTTCACATTATATGTTGTTGGTTGATTGTTTGTCAATGTTAGATTACGTAATGAAGCATTAAAATTCAAAATCCTGTAAGATCCGGATGTTCCGGCTACATTATTCGTTCTCACTAATTTTAATTGATTATTAACGAAGATTCCACATCCAAAAGATCCTACTCCTGTATTCCCCGTAATCTGAGCAACGGTTTGAACAGAAATATTAACAATATTAGATGCCTTAGTTACTTTAACTGCTGGTATTTCAACGCCTGAAATCACAGACCATCCAGTTATACTTGTATTTTCATTATAAGGATCAACAGCACCACCAGTGGTAAAAATAACCCCTGCAGTTGTAGATTTTGTATAATTTGCTGTTAAAATAACACCATCGAGATATCCTGTAGGCAAATCAAATTTTTTCCAAACAGCAACAGTATCAGCTCTTGCAGCCAAAAGATCACCTGCAGTTCCAGAGTTTCCTACAGCAGCATCACTACCACCCAAATTAATTTCATTATTAATATTTATAGAACCATTAACATCCAAAGTACTTCTTGGTGTGGTTGTAGAAACGCCCACATTACCTGTCTGTCCAAAAATCTGGAAAGATATTAATCCGAAGATTATTAAAAAAATATTTGTTTTCATGTATTGTAGTATTTCTAATTATAAACAGGAATTGAGTTTGTTGCTGGCGGTTTTTCATAAGTCTGTATCGTCAAAGAAGATTTTGCCATAAAATCATTAAGGTTAGTAGCATTAGGAATAGCTTTCCCAACACTAAAAATCCCAGTATAATTAATATTTGCTCTTCTTTTACATGCAACTTTTGCTGTGTGATTACCAGCAGATAACCCTGTCGCTGTAGCTATAAGATTATAAGTATAGAAAGGTGATCCGCCTCCTGTTTGGCTTAGTGTGTATACTCGTATTCCTTTCAATTGGTCATCGACAAAAATTCCACACGAAAAATCTACAGCATTATTCACAGTATTAGATCCCGATTGAGCAATAGTTTCTAACGACAGAACTACAATATTATTAGTTGCAACATCTATCTGAAACGTCTTAGCCAAAGCTGTAATTTCATATCCTACTGTATTTGAGCCACTCTGTATGTAAGATGCCAAAGTTTGATTTTCGGCATGAATCTCATTTCCACTAAGAGTTCCCCCTCCCGGTAAATCTACACCTGCTTGTGTTTCGGCACCTTCATTATTAAAGATTGTATAATAGAATGGGTTGAAGTTTGGTCTTCTAATCAATTTCCATTCAGGAGGATTATTAGGGCCTTTTGACACTAATACGGTTCCTGAATTCCCAACAGCTCCATCTGTAGAAAGAGCAGCGTTTGGCGTAGTAACACGTATTAAATTTCTTACACTTAGATTTCCTTGTACGTCAAGAGTTGCGCGGGGAGTGTCAGTATTGATTCCTATTGATTGTGAATGCATCATTGAAACAAATGCGAACGTCACAAATAGATATATAAATTTATTCATTTGATTATTTTAGTAAATTATTTTAACCTGCTCAGTTACATCGTATTTCAAAATTGACTTCATCATGAAATTATTAACGACTTGCGTTCCATCAGTTGTAGGTGCACCAACAGCAAAAAAGTATCCAGTCGTACTAGAAGTAATTCTCCTACAACCCACCTTTACATCATACGTTGGCCTAATGCCATTCACAAGAGGTTTTACAGGTAAATTTTCAACAACGTACTTTAGCGTAAAAATTGCCTGGTTCTTTTGTCCTTTACCTACAACACCATTTATTTGGTCTGCTCTTACAGCTTTCAGTTGGTTGTCGATAAATATCCCACAAGCATATCTTACAAACTGATCTGCCGTTGTACCTGTATTTGACATTTCGACTGCAGTCTGGAAAACGAAATCAACTTTATTTACTGGATTATCAATTTTAAAGGTTGTAGCTGTTGAAGAAGCTGTACTATTTGCCTTCATAGGAAGCTCAGACCAAGCTGGTTTAGGCGTTGCACCTGAAGCTCCACCAAAAGGATCATTAATATCACTCGTTTGATAGACAGGGCTTACTGTTGTATTTGAAAAGTCAATTCCAGTCTCATTAATTTTAGCATCAGACTGAGTAATTCTATACTCGTCTACTTCATAAAACCCTAGCTTAGAAGTTTTCCAAACTGGTGCTACATTATCACCTTGTGAAACCAAAATCTGATTCAAAGTACCGGGGTTACCTGTAGTAGTTTTAGTACCTCCAACTCTTAGTTCATTTCTCAAAGTAATTGTGCCATTAACATCTAATGTAGATTGTGGCGCAGTGGTATTAATACCTACCTGTGCGTTAGCTATTATAAAAAATAGAAAAAAAAGTAATGATTTATATTTAGTATACATTTTAAAAATTATTTAATTAAAAGAAAAACAGCTATTTTAATTTATAAAAAAATAGCTTTTAAGTTTAAAATTAAATAATAGCAGGTGGTGGTCTTGTAGAAAAAACCTCCGAAAAACAAAAATCTAGAGATTTATTGTTGTAATATGTATATTTCTGCTCATGTAAAAAATCTAATGAAGATTTTATTACATATTGATTAAGCGAAACAAGTATTTTTGAAAATTCATGATTATGATAGTTGGGTGCTACATAATCTCTATTGACATGTGTAGAAGTAGTAAACTCTTCAGATGTAGGGAAAAGTAATCTTTTAGTATTAAAAGAATTCTTCTTTGCTTCATCATCATGATTAGTAATTTCTTTTTTTACCTTCTCTAAAGCCTCTTTTTCTTTATTTTCTTCAGCTTTTTTAAGCTCACTTTTAAAATCTTTCTTAGGAATTTGAACTTCCTGAGTTTTGCTTGGTTTTGCTGTTAGAACTTTCCCGTTTTCTAATATTCCTACTGTGGAAACATTGGCATTTTTTACCGTGACTTTTTCAGAATTAATTTGCTTATTAAAGCTGTCATCTTTAGAAAAAATCGTAGCGCCTTGCTTAAGTACGATTGTCGCTTGAGGAGCTTTAATACCAATCCCTTCTTGTGCGGATGTAAAACTGAAAAGAAAAGAAAATATGATTGTAATATAAATGCAAAGATTATTCAAACCCAATCTTGAGTTTAAATTTTTTACATGGATATTGATATTGTGTAAGCTTTTACGCAACTATAGTTTTTATGCTGCAAAATTAAGCAATAAATTCAATTAGAGAATATTATTTAATTGTTAATTAAAATATTTGATATCTATACCATATATTTTAAAAAGAAAAAAATAAACAAAATATTACAAGTAAGTGTAAGTTAATCATGTCATTTCAAATAAACCTTATATCCAAAGTGATTTATTATAAAACCAGTTGAAAAAATAAATTTTTAAAAAATTTTAATATCTTAAAGATAAAATGCATAAAAAAAGCAGCTACAAATATGTAACTGCTTCTTTTATTTTGAAAGTAAATGATTACTTCAATTCTACTTCAGCACCAGCTTCTTCTAATTGCTTCTTAAGAGCTTCAGCTTCGTCTTTAGAGATACCTTCTTTAATAGCAGAAGGAGCTCCGTCTACGATATCTTTAGCTTCTTTAAGACCTGCACCAGTTAAATCTTTTACCAATTTAACGATAGCTAATTTAGAAGCACCTGCAGACTTAAGAATTACGTCGAATTCAGTCTTTTCTTCAGCAGCTTCAGCACCACCTGCAGCAACTACTACAGCAGCAGCAGCTGGCTCGATTCCGTACTCATCCTTAAGGATAGTAGCTAATTCATTTACGTCTTTTACTGTTAAGTTTACTAGCGTTTCAGCTAAATTTTTTAAATCTGACATTGTTGTAATGTTTTTGTTGATTATTGATTGATTTTTTTGAGAGTCTAATTATTCTGCAGCTGGAGCTTCTCCTTCTGCAGCAGCTTCTGGAGTTTCAGTAGCTGGAGTTTCTTCCACAGCAGGTGCAGCAACTTCTTCAGTTGCAGCTTCTACAGCTTCAGATTTGTTTTGAAGAGCAGAAACAACTCTTTGAATTGGAGACTGAAGTAATCCGATGATTTCACCGATCATTTCTTCTCTAGACTTAATGCTTACTAAAGCATCAAGGTTGTTGTCACCAACATAGAAAGTTTCTTGTACGAAAGCTGATTTTAAAGCCGGCTTCTCTTCTTTTTTTCTAAAGTCTTTGATTAATTTTGCTGGAGCGTTAGCTGTTTCAGCAATCATTAATGCAGAGTTACCTTTGAAAGTTTGGAACATTTCAGAGAAATCTACTCCGTCAATTTGTTCCATTGCTTTTTGCAAAAGTGTATTTTTTACAACTTTTACTTTGATGTTTTGCTTGAAAGCCTGTCTTCTGAAGTCAGAAGATTTAGCAGCATTCAAACCGTCTAGATCTGCTACATAAACTACTTTAGCATCCTGAAGCAAATCTTTGATCTCTTGTATCGCTACAACTTTTTGGTCTTTTGTCATTGTCTTAAGGATTATAATTAGTTAACAGATTTAGTATCGATTGCAATACCAGGGCTCATTGTAGAAGACAAATAAATGCTTTTTACGTAAACTCCTTTTGCAGCAGTTGGCTTCATTTTGATCAAAGTAGAGATCAATTCTTGAGCATTTTCCTTGATTTTAGCAGCATCGAAAGATACTTTACCAATACCAGCGTGGATAATACCGTATTTGTCTACTTTAAAGTCAATTTTACCTGCTTTTACTTCAGTTACTGCTTTACCAATTTCCATAGTAACAGTACCTGATTTAGGGTTAGGCATCAAACCTCTTGGTCCTAATACTCTACCCAAAGGTCCTAATTTACCCATAACAGCCGGCATAGTAACGATAACGTCAACGTCAGTCCAACCTTCTTTTATTTTTTGTAAATATTCGTCAAGACCTACATAGTCAGCACCCGCTTCTTTAGCTTCAGCTTCTTTATCTGGAGTTACTAAAGCCAAAACTTTAACATCTTTACCAGTACCGTGAGGAAGAGATACAACACCTCTTACCATTTGGTTTGCTTTTCTTGGATCTACACCCAATCTAACAGCGATATCTACAGAAGCATCAAACTTTGCAGTGTTCACCTCTTTTACAAGAGCAGAACCTTCTTCAAGGTTATAGATTCTTCCTTTTTCTACTTTGCTTAAAGCTTCCTTTTGCTTTTTAGTCAATTTTGCCATTTCTCTAAGTATTAAGCGTTAAAAGTTGGTTTAGTTCCTGTTACTCTTAATCCCATAGATCTAGCAGTACCTGCAACCATAGAAACTGCAGAATCCATTGTAAAGCAGTTAAGGTCAGTCATCTTGTCTTCAGCGATCTTTTGAACCTGAGCCCAAGATACAGCACCTACTTTGTTTCTGTTTGGTTCTCCGGAACCGCCTTTGATTTTAGCCGCATCCATCAACTGGATTGCTGCAGGAGGAGTTTTGATTACGAATTCAAAAGATTTGTCTTCGTACACTGTAATTACTACAGGTAAAACTTGCCCTGGCTTATCTTGGGTTCTTCCGTTAAATTGCTTACAAAACTCCATGATGTTCACACCTGCAGAACCCAAAGCTGGACCTACTGGTGGAGATGGGTTTGCTGCTCCTCCTTTTACTTGGAGCTTAACCATTTTAAAGACTTTTTTAGCCATTTTTTGTTTTTTAAATTTGAATAATTAATGAGTTTGGAAGCATTTATTATTCAGCAGGTTACCGCACTCACATAAAGTAAACCTACTTTTCGGACTGCAAAATTATGAAATATTTTTTAATTAGCAAATACTTAACGTATTAAAATTCAGAAAATAAAATAATAAAAAAACTCTTCATCAATTATTTTAATTATAATATTGGGTACTTATGGGATTCTTTAAAAAATTTCATAGAATTAAAAGCTTTATTATAATAGGAGTTATATTTTTAGTGGCAAAAAAATATGTTTACTTCCTCAAGTTTAAAATAATTAATATTAGTTCAATAAATATTCAGATTTTCTATTGTATGCTAGATTTTAAAAACAAAAAAACCGTTCAAAATCTGAACGGTTTTTATATTTTATAAAAGTATGAGTTATACTTTCTCTACCTGCATATAGCTCAACTCCATTGGAGTTTTTCTTCCGAAGATCAAAACAGATACTTCTACTTTCTTTTTATCTTCAAGAATTTTTTCTACTGTACCGTTGAATCCGTTGAAAGGACCATCGATTACTTTTACATTCTCTCCAACAATGAAAGGAACTTCTGCATCAGTAGCAAATTCTGAAAGTTCATCCATTCTACCAAGCATTCTGTTAACCTCAGATTTTCTCATCGGTACAGGATCTCCTCCTTTTGTTAAACTTAAGAAAGAAATTACCCCTGGAATGTTTTTGATAACGTGAGGAATTTCCCCCATCAGATCTGCTTCTACCATTAGGTAACCTGGATAGTAAGGTCTTTCTTTAGGAACTTTTTTTCCGTTTCTAAGCTGAATCACCTTTTCCATAGGAATAACCACCTGAGTAACATACTGCTCAAACCCTAAACGCTTGATTTCTGTCTCAATATAGTTTTTCACTTTATTTTCCTGTCCGCTAATCGCTTTCAGTACATACCATTTTAATTCGCTCATTATTTAGAAAATAGTTTTTATTAGTTGAAGCTGTTAATTAGTATTCCTAAGATGTTGCTGATTGATTTTGAAAACAATTCATCAACACCGAAAGTAAATAATGCTAAAATGACAGTAGCAACAGTAACTACAATTGTAGAAGACTGTAAGTCTGACCATTTTGGCCATTCAACTTTATGTCTGAATTCGTTATAAGAACCTTTTAAAAAATCGACAAATGAACTCATAATTTATATTTGCACGGGCACAAGGATTCGAACCCTGATCAACGGTGTTGGAGACCGGTATCCTACCATTGGACGATGCCCGTAGATAAAAAGCTTCCGAGAGTTTCCTTTCGGAAGCTTTATTTATTTTAAGATGATTAGTCTAAGATTTCAGTAACCTGACCTGAACCAACTGTTCTACCTCCTTCTCTGATCGCAAATCTAAGACCTACGTTAAGAGCGATTGGTTGTAACAATTCTACAGTGATCTCTAAGTTATCACCAGGCATTACCATTTCTACACCTTCTGGTAAGAAGATCTCACCTGTAACGTCAGTAGTTCTTACGTAGAACTGAGGACGGTACTTGTTGTGGAATGGAGTGTGACGTCCACCTTCTTCCTTAGAAAGGATATAAACAGAAGCTTTGAATTTTTTGTGTGGCTTAACAGAATCTTTCTTAGCGATTACCATACCTCTCTTGATGTCAGTTTTTTCAATACCTCTCAACAATAGACCTACGTTATCTCCAGCTTCACCTCTGTCAAGGATTTTTCTGAACATCTCAACTCCTGTAATAGTAGAAGTTAATTTTTCTTCACCCATACCGATGATATCAACAGGATCTCCTGTATTGATAATACCAGCTTCAATTCTACCAGTCGCAACAGTACCTCTACCTGTAATAGAGAATACGTCTTCGATTGGCATCAAGAATGGCTTATCAGTATCTCTTGGTGGTTGCTCGATCCAGTTATCAACTGCATCCATTAATTCTTCAACAGATTTGAACCATTTATCTTCAGTATCAACTGTAGCAGCAGTAGCAGCAGTAAGAGCTCCTAATGCAGAACCTTGAATTACTGGAGAGTTATCTCCGTCAAATTCGTAAGTAGACAATAAGTCTCTAAGTTCCATTTCAACTAGCTCTAATAATTCAGCATCGTCTACCATGTCAACTTTGTTCATGAAAACAACAATTCTAGGTACGTTTACCTGACGACAAAGCAAGATGTGCTCTCTAGTCTGAGGCATTGGTCCGTCAGTTGCAGCACATACTACGATAGCTCCGTCCATCTGAGCAGCACCAGTTACCATGTTCTTTACGTAATCCGCGTGACCTGGACAGTCAACGTGAGCATAGTGTCTTTTTTCAGTTTCGTACTCGATGTGAGCAGTATTGATAGTAATCCCTCTTTCTTTTTCTTCTGGAGCAGAGTCAATAGCAGAGAAATCTTTTTTCTCAGCAAGACCTTTGCTCGCTAATACAGCAGAAATAGCTGCAGTAAGTGTAGTTTTACCATGGTCAACGTGACCAATAGTACCAATGTTCAAGTGTGGTTTGTTACGATTAAACGTTTCCTTTGCCATGATTTAAATTATTTATTTTATTGTTATTCAAATTTTCGGTGTGCAAATATAATGAATTTTTATATACCAAAATCTTTTTATCAAAAAAAGTTTCATACTAAACCCAGAAAGTCACAAACCAGATTGTTTTTTCTAAACAGAATGCAAATTTAAGCAAAAAAAATCAATAAAAAAAAGGGTTTGCAAAAATCCGTGGCTAATTTTCTTTCGTAAATGATATCAGAAACCCACTTAAAATAAATTATTATGAAAAAAATATCCAATTTTTGCATGGCAATATTTGCTTTTGTCACGGTAATTTCTTGCGATAATAACGAAAATATGATGCCTGAAGAACCTGTTACAACTACTTTACCTAATGCCATGATTTATGGTTTAACAGAAAACAATCAGTTGGTCTATTTTAACACCAACAATTCCTCAACATTTACTTCTACAAAACCCATTATGGGAATTCCATCCGGAGAAAAACTACTAAGTATTGATTTCAGACCGGCAACCGGAGAGCTATATGCTGTTTCCAACGCAAGCAAATTTTATATTATTAATACTTCTACCGCTTCTACAAGAATGGTAAGTACAACGTCTTTTTCACCTGTAATCTCAGGAACCATTGCTTCAATTGATTTTAATCCTACTGTAGACAGAATAAGATTGGTGACCAATACCGGACAAAACCTACGCTTACATCCTGAAACGGGTGCTATTGCAGCAACTGACATGAATATTACAACCGCTTCTTCCATTATGGGAATTGCGTACACCAACAGTGTTTCGGGAGCAACTTCTACCATTTTGTATGATCTTGATGCTACTTCAGGAAAACTTTTTAAACAAGATCCACCCAATAACGGAACTTTAGTAGAAGTAGGAAGTTTAGGAATTACTTTTACAGGACAAGCTGCCTTCGACATCAATCCGGATAATACTTTAGCAGTAATGGCGGCAACAACTGGTACACAAAATACTTTGTATATCGTAAATTTATCAAACGGAAAAGCTACAAACATCGGAAATCTTTCACAAAAAGTAATCGATTTGGCAATTCCTACAAATCCTGTTGCTTATGCAGTTGACAATACTAATTCATTACAAATATTTAACCCTAATAATCCGCAACCTGTAACAAAAGCAATTACCGGACTTCAATCTGGGGAAAATATTTTGGGTATTGATTTCAGACCTTTAAATGGGCAATTGTATGCATTAGGAAGCTCAAGCAGAATTTATACCATCAATCTAGGAAATGGAGCAGCAACCGTAGTAGGATCACAGCTCCCTACTCTATTGGCAGGAACTGAGTTTGGTTTTGATTTTAACCCAACCGTTGATAAAATAAGAGTGGTAAGCAATACCGGACAGAATTTAAGATTAGATCCTGTAACCGGAGGAATTACCGGAACTGATGCCACTATTAATCCCGGAACACCAACTTTAAGCGCTGCAGCTTACACCAGCAATTTTGCAGGTGCAACGAGTACTTCCCTATTTGTAATTGATCATTCTACCGACAAACTTTACCTGCAAAACCCTCCTAATAACGGAACTTTAGTAGAAAGAGGATCTTTAGGGATCAACATTGAAGGAGCCAATGGTTTTGACATCGGAAGTACAAGCGACAAAGCGTATTTAATCGCTACTGTTGCAGGAGCTACAAAAATTTACACCGTGAATACAACCAATGGTTCTGCAACATCATTAGCTAATTATCCCAATTCTGTAAGAGGTTTCACAATTGGTTTAGGATTTTAATGACACAAATTTTACATAGTTTTAATATTTACAAGAAGCGCTGAAAAATTAATTTTTCAGCGCTTCAAACTATATAATGTAAATGAAAGATAATTTCTTAAATAATCTCTTCGGTTTTCTTTGTTCTATTAAAAATCCAGAAGATAATTGGGAAGATCAATAAGGTTAGAATCGTTGCCGTAATCAAGCCACCAATAATTACAATGGCCAAAGGTTTTTGAGATTCAGAACCGATTCCAGTGGATAATGCGGCAGGTAATAATCCGATGGATGCCATTAAAGCCGTCATAATTACAGGTCTTGTTCTGGATTTTACTCCGTTAAATACAGCTTCATCCAACGGTAATCCGTCTTTTACATTCTGATGAAATTCTGTAATCAAAATCACCCCGTTCTGAATACAAATTCCCAATAAAGCAATCATCCCAACTCCCGCAGAAATTCCGAAATTCATTCTGGTTAAATGAAGAGCGATAATTCCTCCAATCAAAGCAAAAGGTACATTCGCCAAAACTAGAAGTGAATCTTTCATGTTTCCAAAAAGGATAAACAACAGGAAGAATATTCCTAAAATACTTATCGGCACCACTTCTGTAAGTCTTGATGTTGCTCTTTGCTGGTTTTCAAACTGACCCGTCCAACCCACTTTATATCCTTCGGGAAGATCAATTTTTGCTACTTCTTTCTGTGCATCTGCAATTGTTCCTCCCAGATCACGGTCACGAATTGAGAATTTAATTCCGATATAACGTTTGATATCATCCCGGTAAATAAACGCAGCTCCATTATTTTTTTCAATATTTCCAACTTCTTTCAGCGGAATCATCGTTCCGTCTTGGGTAGGAATCATCAATGAAGCAATATCATTTTCATCTTTTCTGTATTCGTGAGAATACCTTAGACGAATCGGGAATTTTCTTTCGCCATCATACATTTCTGAAGCCGTTTTTCCACCAAAAGCCATTTCCAGAACAGTTTGCGCATCTTCAGGCATTACACCGTAAGCCGCCATTTTATTTCTGTCCCAAACCACATTTACTTCTGGCTGACCGATATTTTTAATAATTCCGGCATCACGCACTCCATCGACATCTTTTATTGATTTTAAAACTTTATCCGCCAATTCATCCAAAGTCTGAAGATTATCACCATAAATTTTAATTCCGTTTTCAGCTTTAAAACCGGCAACTGCTTCAGCAACGTTATCAGAAATCGGTTGAGAATAATTGAATGTTATTCCCTGATAATTTCTCAATTTTTTATCAATTTCTTCTGTAAGTTCTTCATAGCTGATCTTTCGTTTCCATTCATCTTTAGGTTTAAGATTGACAGCAAACTGCACAAACCCAAATCCATTCGGGTCAGTTCCGTCGTTGCTTCGTCCGGTTTGCGCCAAAACATCGGTTACTTCAGGAACACTCATAATGTCTTTCTTCAAAATGTCGGCAGTTTTTAAAGATTCTTTTAAAGATGAACTCATCGGCATTTCTGCAGTAATCCAAAGTGAACCTTCATTTAGTTGTGGTAAAAATTCTGTTCCTAAAAATTTCCCAGAAAATAAAGCAACTGCCATAAACGAAATCGCTGCAATTAAACTTAGTTTTTTATGTTTAAATGTAAAGCCGAAACCTTTTAGTACAATTCTGTCCCAAAAATTTACAAACGGATTATTTTTCTCTTTTACATTTTTATTTAACAATAAATGCGTTAAAACAGGAACCAAAGTCAGGGTAAAAATCAAAGCACCCAACAATGCAAAACCAAGTGTAAATGCTAAAGGAGAAAACATTTTACCTTCCACTTTCTGGAATGAGAAAATCGGAATTAATGAGGTGATGATAATCAATTTTGAAAAGAAAATCGCTTTCCCTAAACCAGTCCCAGTTTGTTTGATCCAACCTGCTTTTGCCATTTTGTTGAATCTTTCAGGACCGTATTTTTTTGCTTTATGGTCGAGCATTACAAAAATCCCCTCGACCATGACGACGGCTCCGTCAATGATAATTCCGAAATCTACTGCTCCCAATGATAATAAATTGGCGCTCATTCCTGCCATTTTTAAACATAAAAATGCAAAAAGTAGAGACAGAGGGATGATGATGGAAACAATTAAAGTTGTTCGCCAATCTGCCATAAAGATCAAAACAATCACCGTAACAAGGATGATTCCTTCCATCAAGTTGTGCATCACCGTTTCTGTGGTAAAATCCATCAAATTATCACGATCGTAGAAGGTGACCATTTTTACATCTTTGGGAAGAATTTTTTCGTTAAGTTCTTTAATTTTAGCTTTCACACCTACCAAAACTTCACGCGGATTTTCACCTTTTCGCATTACGACAATTCCTTCTACAGTATCATCCTGATTGTTTAATCCAGCCTGCCCTACTCTCGGTCGTGAACTTTCATGAACCTCAGCAACATATTTTACCAAAATTGGGTTTCCGCTGTCATTATGAATGGTAATATTGCCAATATCGTCTATCGACTGCACCAAACCAATCCCTCGTACAACATAGGCTTGTCCGTTTTTTTCGATAACATCTCCACCGACATTCAGATTACTTTTCGTCACGGCTTCATAAACCTGCAACGGCGTTAAGTTGTATTTATCTAAAGCTCTCGGATCGATACTCAACTCAAAAACTTTATCCTGACCTCCGAAAACATTGATGTCTGCAACTCCTGGAACACCACGAAGTGCTCTGTCAATTACCCAATTCTGTAAAGTGAGAAGTTCGCGGGAATCTTTTTTCTTACTTTCTAAAGTATATCTGAAAATTTCTCCTGTTGGCCCGTAAGGAGGTTGCACTTCGGGGTCAATACCTTCAGGAAGGCTTACATTTCGAAGCTGATTGTTGACCATATTTCGGGCAAACATATCATCAACTCCATCGTCAAAAAGAATTTTAACAATAGAAAGTCCAAACATGGTGGTACTTCGAACACTAGTTTTTTTCTGAACCGGGCTCATTGCTAGTTCAATCGGTGTCGTTACAAAACGTTCGACTTCTTCGGCACTTCTACCATCCCACTGTGTAATAATTACAATCTGAGTATTGGTAACATCTGGAAAAGCTTCAATCGGCATGTTTTTGAAACTTATAAATCCTGCAACCGCCAAAATCGCAACCCAAATAAAGGTAAAAGCCTTATTTTTAAGTGAAAACGATATTATATTTTTTATGAATTTATTCATGATAGAAATTAGATGTTAGACTTTAGATATTAGACCAATAACTAAATGTTTAATTTTATCTAAATGATTTAAAAACCATTAAGAAAATGAATGGTAAAGCTGTCTCAAGGCATATCAAAAGATCCCTTAGTTTGGTTAAATAATAGGTTAATTATATAATCGCTTACTATTTCAAATATCTCAATGGTTTAAATCAAATTAATTTTTTAGAGAACGATAGATCAAAAGCTGATTATTGGTAATTACATTTTCACCTTCTTTAAGCCCTTCTGAAATGTATGTGACGTCACCCAGCTGTTTTAAAACCTGAATTTCTTTAATCTTCACATCAGTTCTCGATTTAAAAACAACTACATAACTTCTGTCATCATCAAAGATCACCGCTTTTGAAGGAATAGAAAGCGCCATTTTATTTTCAGATTTTGAAACTTTGATTGTTGCTTTACTATCGGGAATCAACAATCCATTGGCATTATCAAGAACAACTCTTGCCTGCATTGCGTTGGTTTCAGGATCGATAATTTTAAATATTTTATCAATTTTTCCATCAAAAACTTTATCCGGATAAGAAAGTGTGGAAACCTGCGCCGGCATTCCAAGACTTATTTTATCGATATCTGCTTCATTGATGTTCATAATTGCCCAAACATTGGTGGTATTGGCAACATCAAAAATATTTTCACTTCTGTCACTTCTCAGCTGCATATCTTTATTGATGTCTTTATGAACAATATAACCGCTGATTGGTGCTAAAACACTGTAAATATTTCCGTTTTTCACATTGTAAACCGTACTTACTGCAGATGCTCTCTGCATTTGGTCTTCTGCTTTCTGAAGCTGACTTTTTGCTTCCAGAACATCTCTTTCCGTATTCAGTTTTCCTTCATACATTTCTCTTGCAACACGAAGATTGTTTTTAGCAACCTGCAGATCTGTTCTTGCATCGCTTACATCTTTTTGTACTTCTGCCAATTCGGTACTTCTTATCGTCGCTAAAACCTGACCTTTTCTTACATAATCTCCCAGTTCCACATTCACACTCATTACATTTCCTCCGACCAACGGAAAGACGTCGATATAAGAATTTCTGTCGGCAGAGATTTTACCGTAAAAACTATATGAATCTTCTATATTTTTGTTTTCAACTTTTGCTGTTGAAATTGATTCGAGCATTGTATTGCTCAGTTCAAAACCTTTTGGTTCGGGAGTTTTTGCAATTTCTGGCTTTGAGCATGACCATAAAAGCAAAGCTGAAAATAAGGGTATAATTATTTTTTTCATTGTATTGTTAATAGAAGATTTTGGTTTGTACTAATTGATTAAGCTGAATGGCAGATTCCATCAAATCGTTTTTCATATCATAAATCTGCAGTGCGGTTTGACGATAGCTTTCCATGAAATCTGTAAACTCAATTAAACTAATGTTTCCGTTTCTGAAATTTTTAAGCATTCCGTCATAGACAAGATCAAGATTACTTAAGTCGGTAGATTTTATTTCGGCTAATTGATCGTATTGGGTTTTCCAGATTTGAAAAGCAGACTGCACTTTTGTTTCTAAATTGAGTTTTTGGAATTCTGCAGTTTTCTGATTCTGCTTAATAGCGTAATTGGCTTTTTCTACATTTCCTTTATTGCTTTTCCACAATGGAATAGGAATTCCGACCTTCAAATTAATTTCATTATTAAAAGTTCCGGAAGCCTGATCATATTCTGCACCAACATTTAAATCGGGAACATTCAACGATTTTTGCCACTGCGCATATAATTTAGAATTATCAATCAGCTTTAAAATGAATAAATAATCGGCGTTGTTTTCTAGCGCTTTTCTTTTCAGTTCTTCATCATCACCGAAAGGTTGTGCCGTTAAAACCAACTTCGCTTCTTCATCTGAAATCTGAGGCTCGATATTTTCAGTAATTCCGGTAAGAACTTTAAGGTTCTGCTCAAACTCTAAAAGATTTTTATTGATGCCTACTTTGTCATTGTTCAGCTGAATAACGATGCTTTGAAGTCTTACTTCATCTTTCAACGAAACATTTCCTTTTGCAGACTGTACTTTATACGCCTTCAAAAGGTCATTCATATACCCTAATTGCTTGTTGGTATTTTCAAGCTTGAGTTTTTCGTAGTAAAGATTGTAGTAATTGGTATGAAGCTGTGTTCTCAGCTCTACCAAAAGCTGTGAAAACTGTAATTGCGCTAGTTCTTTATTAGATCTTGCAAAAGCGATCTCGTTTTTCTTTTTCCCACCCATATAGATCAGTTGGGTAACTTCGAAACCTTTTGCTCTTCCTGCATCCAAAACTCTTTTGTCTTGGGGATTGTAAGCATTGATATAGCCACTCATCTGCGGAAGTTCCCAGATCTTCGCCTGCAAAATATCTGCATCTGCCATATTGATGCTGTATTGCTCGGCAAGAAGCTGAAGATTGTTTTGCTGAAAGGCATTTTCGCACTCCAAAAGCGACATTTGCTGCTGCGCCGATATCATCGAAGAAATCACCACGAACAGTCCTGCAATTTTGTTCATTCTCTCAATTTTGATGACAAAAGTGCGGCTGCTCGATTAAAACGAACTTAAAGGAGGCTTAAAAAAAAATTAAATTTGGTTTTGGGAGGGAATGAAAATATTTTCTGAACTATTAATTTGGAACCATTAAGGGAATTTAAGAAGTTAAGTTTTATTAAGAAAAATCAAATAGATTTTAAAATGATAAGTACTTAAAGTAAGCTCAGCTTAATATTCTTAACTCCTTAATAAATCTTAATGGTTATAATTTTTCCCACAGATTTCACAGATTTTATTTTAAAATTGAATGATAAAATACTCTCGCAGATTGTGCGAATTAAGCAGATTATTTTAGCATCTCTTAACTATAAAACTAGTTTAATTTTTTGGGGACCTAAATTTTTAAACTGTTTAAACTTTTATATTATAATATTTTGTTGGAAACGCAAAGGCGCAATTTTTTTATTTTTTTCGTTTTTAAGGCGCAAAACACTTCGACTTCGCTCAGTGTGACTAAAAAACTTCATAAAGAATCTAGAAATAAACAGTAAATTTTATCGTAGATAAAATCCTTGCGTCCTAAAACAGTTTATACCATAAATTGCGCCTTTGCGATTACCAACTATTAAAGTTTAAACAAGCTTTTTATTTATTAAAAATAACGCTGAACTTGTTCATGTTTTCAGAAGGAGAATTGTATTGAATATTTGCATTATGATATTCTAAAATTCTTTTTGCAATTCGAAGCCCAAGACCGGAACCGGAAATATTCTGAGAATTGTTTCCGCGCATGAAAGCTTCAAAAAGTTTCGGTTGTTCTTCTTCCGAAATGGTATTCCCTTCTGAAAACACATCTACTGAGAGATGAGTTTCATTTTCAGTGATCAGAATTTTCACATCAGCATTATCAGAATATACCGCAGCGTTTTTCAATAAATTAATAAAGACTATATCTAAAAGTGACTGCACTCCATTGATTGTAAGAAAAGCATTTTCCTGAGTTTCTTCAGAGATCAGGAAATCCATTTTAAGATTGGGATAACTTTTCTGTACACGGTCGAAAGATTCAAAAATTACTTCATCTATTCTTACTTCTTCATAAATACTCTGAATATTCTCTTTATCGAATTTTGTGAGCAACAACAATGAATTTGTAAGATCAGATAATTGGTAAACATCTTTCAACATCTGTTTCAAAGCGGAAAGAGTTTCAGGAGAATGTTGCTCTAGTTTAATTAAATTTTCCAGCTGAAAAGCCATTCTTGTAATCGGAGTCCTGATTTCGTGGGATGCACTTGCCGTAAAATCTTTTTGGGACTGAAAAACATCATTCAATCGTACAATCATTGTATTAAAAGACTGCGCCAAAATACTGATCTCATCATTGGACTGCTCCACTGGAATTTGTGTCGTCAGTTTATGAGCCGTGACCTCCGAGATTTCTTTGTTCAAATCTTCCAAAGGTTGAAGAAATTTTCCCATAAAATAATAACTGAAAAAACCAATCAGCAAAGTACAGGTAATAAAAGCTGTAATTAAAAGGTATTTCAAATACTCAAGCTTCGATTTTCCGTTGGTATCGTAAGCACTGGTGAGAATGTAATAATTCTCTCCGTTGATATTTTTTAAAGCAGCGTAAACTTCAGGAACGGTTTCTTCATTATAAATGTCTTTTTTCTTGTCGAGTTCAATAAGAAGTTCTTTGCTCCAGGTTACTTTCTGATCTTTTATTGTGCTATAAATAAGTTCTTTATCAGCATTAAAAATCAGAATAGTTTCATTAAGAAGGAAGTTATCTGAATTTTCATTAAAAAAGATAGGCGCTTCGTTCTCAAAATTTTTAGATTTTGAAATAAAATTGGTGGTAAACCCTAATCGTCTTACAAATCGGTCTTTAAATTCTTCCCTGCGGAAATCATTAAAAGAAATATAAATAATGATCAAAACCACCCCAAAAAGAAGCGAAAATGAAATACTTAAAGTAAGCGCGATCTTTCTTTTTAAAGACATTCAGATGGTTTTTAGTTGCGTTGTTAGTTACATTATAAAGGATTTAGGTAATAACCAAAACCAGATCTGGTGTGAATCAACTTTACTTTATATTCTTTGTCGATCTTCTTTCTTAAAAAATTGATGTAAACTTCTACCGTATTGGTATTGGTATTAAAATTATGTTCCCAGACATTTTCGGTGATCTGCTGTTTAGAAACCGTTCTTCCCTGCGCTTCTGCAAGATAAACAAGAAGCTGAAACTCTTTTAAGGTCAACGCAATTTCATTACCTGCACGAAATACTTTTTGTTCGGTTTTATTGATAATTAGATCATCGATCCTGATAATATCTAGATCTATATTATCGGAAGGTACTTTTCTTCTTAAAAGTGAGTTCATTCTAAGCAATAATTCTTCAAACTGAAAAGGTTTCACCAAATAATCATCTGCCAATCTCGTAAAAGCATCTTTCTTATCGGAAATATCTCCGTAAGCTGAAATGATAATGATCGGCGTATTTTTATCAAAAGAGCGAATGGTCTGACAAACATCCAAACCATTAACTTTTGGAACATTAATGTCTAAAAGATATAAATCGTACACATTATTCTTTATCTGGCGGAGAAAAGTTTCGCCGTCATAAATTTTATCACATGTAAATTGATTTGATTCTAAAAATTTACTCAACTCTGCGGAGAGAATAAGGTCGTCTTCTAATAAGAGAATGTTCATCAAGAAATATTTATAACGAATTTAATGAAAATTTCAGGATTATTTGATGGAATTGATTTGATACAACCTTTAAGTTTAATTTTCAGGTTTCCTAAAGACTTCTTTCTAAAGTCTTTTAAACTTTATATTATGATTGATTAAAATAATATTAAACTTTAATTTGAAAAAGGTTTTGCTTATTTTAAAAGAATATTAGAAATTGGAATGCTTTTATATCTAAAGTTTAAGGCAAAAAAAATCCCGAAGAAATCGGGATAAAAAGTGAGCCAACTACGGGACTTGAACCCGTGACCTCTTCCTTACCAAGGAAGCACTCTACCGCTGAGCTAAGTCGGCCTAAACAAAAAAATCACACTATAGAGTATGATTTTTGTTGAGCGGAAGACGAGGGTCGAACTCGCGACATTCAGCTTGGAAGGCTGACGCTCTACCAACTGAGCTACTTCCGCAATTTTGTTTCCAAAATTATTGGTAAACGCTGTGCAAATTTAAGGAAAACCTTTAAAAATTGCAAGACTTTTTTTAATATAAAACGTGGGGAGAGCAGGATTCGAACCTACGAAGCCGAAGCAACTGAGTTACAGTCAGTCCCATTTAGCCACTCTGGAATCTCCCCAGATATTTTATATTAAATTGAGCCTCCAGAGGGACTCGAACCCACGACCTGCTGATTACAAATCAGCTGCTCTAGCCAGCTGAGCTACGGAGGCAATTTAAAAATAAAACTGTACGCTTTCAGAGAAATTCTACTCTGCGCTGTGACAGCTGTTAAAAAAATCACGCCTAATATGGTGTGAAATTTGAGCGAAAGACGAGGGTCGAACTCGCGACATTCAGCTTGGAAGGCTGACGCTCTACCAACTGAGCTACTTTCGCAATTTTGTTTCCAAAACTATTGGTTAACGGTGTGCAAATCTAGAAAATTTATTTCGAACCTGCAAGACTTTTTTTTAATTATTTTTAACATAAAATGTGGGGAGAGCAGGATTCGAACCTACGAAGCCGAAGCAACTGAGTTACAGTCAGTCCCATTTAGCCACTCTGGAATCTCCCCAGATATTTTATATTAAATTGAGCCTCCAGAGGGACTCGAACCCACGACCTGCTGATTACAAATCAGCTGCTCTAGCCAACTGAGCTATGGAGGCAAAATTAAAAAGATTTCAAAAGATCGATGTTCTTTTTTGCGATTGCAAATATAGAACAGATTTTTTGAAATCTCAAACTTTTTATCAAAGTTTTTTTACTTTTTTTATTACGCTAGTTCTTTTTTCTTGATTAACAGTTTCTTAGCCGCATCAACACAAAGATCTAAACTTTCTTCAAAACTCGAAGATGTCTTTTTTACTACAATATCATCACCCGGAACGACCAAAATCAATTCGGTGGTTTTATTTATTTTGTCTGCATTATTTTCAACTTTCAAAAACACTTTACATTCCTGAATCTTGTCATAAAATGTACCTAGTTTACTTACTTTTTTGTCTACATGTGACTCTAGTGGTTCGTGTGGAGTTAAGCCGATTGCTTGTACTGAAATCTTCATAATTCTTCTTTTTTAATTGCTCTTGGATGAGACTGATTAAACACTTTTTTCAACTGTTCAATATTGGCATTAGTGTACACTTGTGTGCTTGCAAGACTAGAATGACCCAATATTTTTTTAACTTTTGATATCTCTGCCCCATTGTCTAAAACATGCGTCGCGAAGCTGTGTCTTAAAATATGAGGACTTCTTTTTTGTTTAGAAGTTATAAGACTAAGGTACTTATTAACTACTACATAGACAAATTTTTCGGTCAGTTTTTTTCCCTTTTTATTGATAAAAAAATAAGACTTAAATTCCTCCTGTGGTTTTCGTGTCTTACGATAGCCTTTAAGCAAAGAACTCAAACTCTCAGAAATCGGTATATATCTTTCCTTATTACCTTTTCCTGAAATTTTAAGTTCATTTTCTTCTAAGTTCACTCGTTCAAATATCAAGCCACAAAGTTCAGATTTACGAATTCCTGTTTGATATAAAACTTCGATAATAGATTTTACAAGCAAATCTTCTACTTCAGAAAATATTTCATTTTGTAAAACACCCATTTCATCCTGTGAGAGAGGAATCTGCGGTTCAGGATAAAATTTCAGTGATGATACGCTTTCGACCGGAGAAACTTCAATTTCACCCAATTTTAGAAGAAATAAATAAAAACTTCGAAGCGTAGAAAGCTTCCTGTTAACTGTTCTTTTTGAAATACCATTTTCACTAAGTTCAACAACAAAATTTCTGATTATTTTTTTGTCTACCTTCAGAAGGTCTTCTGAGGATTCGGTTTTGAGATAAAAAGAATAAAAATCGTCAAGATCACGACGATAACTTGTAATGGTATGAGGAGAATACCTCTTTTCGAACTGCAGATAATCTAAAAATCTATCTTGAATCATGGTCATTATAAAAAACAAAAAATCACTTCTCAAATATAACTATTTAAGAAGTGATTTAGTATGTGTTTAAGAAAATTTCTTAAGCTTGCTCTTCCTTGCTTAATCCTCTTTGCTTATAAGCTGCTTTCAGCCTAGATTGTCTAAGAGTTACAGAAGGCTTGATAAAAGCTTGTCTAGATCTTAATTGACGAACTGTACCCGTTTTATCAAATTTTCTTTTATATTTTTTTAACGCTCTGTCGATAGACTCTCCGTCTTTTACTGGAATTATTAACATATATTACATCTCATTTTGGATTGCAAAACTAAAGGTTTTTTATGAAACTACAAAACTTTAGGGTTAAAAAAAATAAAAACATCTATTAAATATTATTTATTTCATTTAATAAACAAGGTGTTTTACACATTTATTAATCTTAATAATTAATAAAAAAATGTAATTTCATTAAAAAAAAGTCCCTAATTAACATTATTTATATAAATTTGTAGCTAATCCAAACAAAACACGATGATGAATAGCTATTTACTCTATCCTGTCACCTCTTACGACAATTAAAAGACTTACACCAACATCACTTTAAAAACTCTTTATTTAACTATATGGAGTTATTGATGGCTTAATACAAAAAAAACACTCTAAATTTTCAGATATGATAAAAAAATTACTCTTTTCTTTATTATTCATCTTCCAAATTTCAGCTTTTGCTCAGGAAGATTGCAACTCTGCAATTACAGTGTGCGGAAATTCAAACATCAACTATACTCCTTCAGGAATAGGAAATATTAATGAAACACTTGGCGGATGTCTTTCTTTTGAAAATCATTCCGTATGGTACAAATTTACTATTGCGACAAGCGGAACTTTAACTTTCGATCTTGTACCAACCGGACCTGTTGATTACGACTGGGCAATTTACGGCCCCAATGTAACCTGCTCAAACAGAGGTACACCAATCAGATGTAATGCTTCGGGAAATTTCACCAATACCGGGATGAACATGACCAATACCAACACTTCATCAGGAGCCGGAAACACCAATCCTTACTGTAGATATATGGATGTTGTAGCTGGTCAAACCTATTATTTATATATTGACAACTGGTCATCAACCGTATACACATTTAATTTAACATGGGGAGGAACAGCAACATTTGTCTCTCCTTTTACCAATTCTACAACTGCTCCGAATCCGTTTATCCCACCAGGAACAGCAGGACCAAACGCAAACTCACCAAGAGAAATTGGAATTTGTGGAAATACCGCAACTTTTAACTTTAATACTCTATCTGCGGGAATTATAAATGGGAATCCTAATTTCACAGTAAATTATTACAACACTGCAAACAATGCAGCAACAGGAACAAATCCGATAACCACTCCAACTACAGTAAATACAACAACAACTTATTACTACAGTATTAGTTATCAAGACCCAAACAATCCAACGAGCACAGCCAGTTCTTGTAAACAGACTAATGCTATTGTTTTCAAAGACAGAAGTTTAACCGCTTCAATATCTTCATCTACAACCAAACTTTGTCCAGGAGGAAGTATTATTCTAACCTCCAACAATGCTATAGGAAACACCTGGTCAACAGGAGAAACTACACCATCCATCACAGTAACAACTCCCGGAACGTATACTTTAACAAGCACTAATGGAGTCTGCACAAGCCCACAAGCTT
This sequence comes from Chryseobacterium scophthalmum, assembly GCF_900143185.1. NCBI lineage: Bacteria > Pseudomonadati > Bacteroidota > Flavobacteriia > Flavobacteriales > Weeksellaceae > Chryseobacterium > Chryseobacterium scophthalmum. The sequence continues at coordinate 109,888 of NZ_FSRQ01000005.1, forward strand.
CAATAAACATTACTCAAGACACCGATGCAAATCCGCAGATTAGCGGTAATTTAGTTTTATGCGAAGCCAGCTCCACTACTCTTACAGCTACCTCAACCGGAACGGGGAATACTTATTTATGGTCAACCGGAGCTACAACAGCTGCCATCAACGTGACAACTCCCGGAACTTACACCGTAACTGTAAAAACTTTAGCAAATTGCCAATACACAAAATCTGCAACTGTGATACAAGGCGTTGTTCCGGTAACTCAAAACGCAACATTAGCAAATTGTTCCAATACAACAACTGCGGTTTTTAATTTAACTACTGCAGAACCAAATATCAGTACAACTCCAGGAGTAACGTTCGACTATTATGTAAATCAGGCAGATGCTATTGCCGGAAATACAAGTACAATAGCTACCCCAACAACTTTTACTTCAGGAAATGCTACAATTTATGTGAGAGTAAAATCGACAACCTGCGCAAAAGTTGTTACATTACAATTAAATGTGACCCAACTTTCTGCGCCAACAATCACAAGCTCATCTCCCACAATCTGCTTTGGAGGAAATGTAACATTAACTTCCAGCGCAGCAACAGGAAACACCTGGTCAAATGGTGCCACAACACAAACCATCACCGTAACAACTGGCGGAACTTATTCAGTAGTTGTTTCTAATGGAATTTGTACAAGCGCACCTACTTCAGTCACTTTAACAATGGAAGCTGATCCCAATCTTCAAATTTCAGGAAATCTGATTAGTTGCGGATCTCCCTCTAACTTAACCGCAACTTCTAATGGAGCAGGAAACACTTATGTATGGTCAACCGGAGCTGCAGGAAATATAATTTCAGTTTCTAGCCCAGGAACCTACACCGTAACTGTAACAACTCCAGCCAACTGTCAGTATACAAAATCTGTGACGGTTACTCAAGGAGCAGTTCCGGTTACGCAAAACACATCTTTAAGTTTGTGTTCCAACTCAAATACAGGAACATTTAATTTAGTTTCAGCTCAACCAAATATCAGCACAAGTCCGGGAGTTACCTTTAGTTATTACCAGAATCAAGCTGATGCTTTAGCAGAAAATGGTAACACAATCCCGGTTCCGACAACTTACACTTCCGGAAATACAATCATTTATGTTTTAGTTAAAACCGGTTCTTGTTCTAGAATTGCAGAATTACAGTTAATTGTTAATTTAAAACCAATTCCTATAATTACAAGTTCATCTAATATAATTTGTAACAACAATCCGGTTACCTTAACATCAAATTTTGCAACAGGAAATACCTGGTCAAATGGCGCAACAACACAAACAATAACCGTTACTACGCCCGGAACATACACTTTAATTTATAATAATGGAATGTGTACAAGTGAACCTGTTTCAATAAATATTACTCAGGGAATAAATCCTAATGTTCAAATTTCTGGAACATTAACATTCTGCGAAGGCACCTCAACAACATTAACAGCTACAGCAAACGGAACAGGAAACACATTTTTATGGTCAAACGGAGCAAACACAGCAACAGCAACAATAAATACTCCGGGAATTCATACCGTAACAGTGACAACTCCAGACGGTTGTCAATACACAAAATCTGTAACAACAATTATGGATCCTGCAATTATTGTCAATATTAATGCACCTGGAGAAATAAACTGTACAAACACACAAATCACTCTAAATGCAACACTTTCTACTTATCAACCCGGAGCTACGTTTTTATGGACAGCAACGGGAGGTGGAAATATTGTTTCAGGAGCAAATACACTAACTCCAATAGTAAATAATGCAGGAACCTATACTTTAACCATTACGAGTGCAACAGTAAATGGATGTACAAAACAAGCTTCTGTAAACGCTATTAAAAACACCACTCCTCCAATAATAAATATTTCAGCAATCAAAACCACAATTTGTAAAGGAGAATCTACTACTCTTACTGCAATTGGAGCAAGTACTTACAACTGGACAGGAATAACTGGCAACGGAAGCACACAAACTGTTTCACCAACCACCACCACAACCTACACCGTAACCGGAATAGGAGCAAATGGGTGTGCAGCAGCAAATCCAGCAACAATTACCATTACTGTAGTACCGGAAATCACTTCAACATTACACAGTATTGAAATCTGCAAAGGCGACAAAGGAGTTTTAGATGCAGGAGCCGGGCCTAACTACACCTACATCTGGAACACAGGAGCAACAACACAAACAATAAATACAACAACAGCCGGAACTTATGCAGTTACCATCAGCAATGGAGTTTGTTCAAAAACTTTCACCGCAACCGTAGGGTATATTGTAACCCCAGAAATTAAAGAAATCACTTACAACAATAATCTATTAACAATCATTATTAAAAACACTGGAAATCTACCCTTAGAATATTCTATAGACAATGGAGTAACCTGGCAAAATTCAAATGTATTCAGTGTAATGAAAAACACTCAATATTCCATAAAGGTAAAATACCAAGGCGCAACGTGTGAAACTTCGACTGAATATTACACGTTCTTTATGGCAAATGTCATTACACCAAATAGCGATGGCAAAAATGATGTCATTGATTTTAGTGAAATCAGCAAATACGGAAATTTTGAAGGAGGCATTTTTGACCGATATGGAAAAACAGTATTCAAAGCATCACCCAAAACACCGATTTGGGATGGTAAATACATTGGCAGACCTCTACCTACAGAAACATACTGGTATAAATTAAGTTGGGAAGATAGAATTACCAAAAAACCAGTACAAATATCTGGTTGGATTTTGTTAAAAAACAGAGATTAATGTTCGGTTTAGGATAAAATTTAATTTAAATACAAGTGTCGGAATTATTTCCGGCACTTTTTTGTTGTACTTGAATAAGATTTTTAAATAAATATAATCGGATTTCACTCAATCCTCCGTTGAATTATTCCTTCGGAACTAATTTTTAAGGAAACCAATCTTTAGTTTTGATAAATTTTTAAAGATTGATGGGGACTTATGTTTTAAAATATCTCGCGAATTTTGCAGATGGCACAGATTTTTTTTGATTTATTCTGTAAAAACAATAATGAATATGTGTTAAAATAATCTATACCAAACTTTGTAGATGCTGCTAAGTATTTAAACTACATACTAATAACTCTAGCCCCGATTGCAATGAAAATCCCGCAATGGAGCGGCGGAACGAAGTGGAGCCGCGTAATGAGGAATTGTAATGAAAAGCGGGATAAAGCTCCAAATAAAAAGTTTAATTGAAAAAGCTTTCATCAATATTAATGGAATTTAAACAAAAACAGTATCTTTGCATTCACTTTAAACATGGGGTTGACTGGTTTCGACAGCAAGACCAATGGGTAAGTAAGCATGCAGAGAACCGTAGCGCGATCTCTTTAATCCCTTGCTACAAAATTTTAACTGGCAACGAAGAGTTCGCTCTTGCAGCTTAATATCGAAGTATAGTAGATCAAGCGTTTTCCCGAAGATTTCAGTAGGGAAGCAAGATATTCCACAAATGCTCTGTTCTGCGGCGTTTGATTCTGGGATATAGTAATGCGGAAATAAGGTTTTAGACGCTTCGGCTAAAACTCGAAAATTTTAGAAGATAAGCTGGAAGTTGGGTGTCTGCTCTCTGCCTCCAGTCGAAAACCAATAGCAGAATAAGCATGTAGAAATCTTATGTATTGCTTGTTTGGACGAGGGTTCGAATCCCTCCAACTCCACTTTTTAAACTAAAGAGAATTTGTAAATTATTGAATTTTAAGTAATTACATTTTCTCTTTTTTTGTTTTTGTACCCAAAATTGTACCCAAACTTTTGAAATGTACTTTTTTAAATCTGTTTGAACTTAATTAAACCTATTTGAATTTTAAAGCATACAAAGGGTTTATAATATTACAAATATACTACGATTTAAAATAATGTCCGTTACTTTCAAAATAATCATCCATGATGTTACGTGCCGTTGCGCTCCAATCAATAACGACAAAGTTAGGTAAATTAAACGGTATATCATTTTCATAGAAATATTCTACAAACTCAATATCGTTTGCAAATTCGCCACAGTAAAAATTATTTACATACTCATAAATGCTTTGAAAATCCATTTTTCCCAGACAATCCACACAAGCCTCGAAAACTTCGAGATCATGCCCTGAATTGTTGATTTGTTCGGCTATTTCGTAAATACCAGGTGATAAATGGCATTCGCTAATCAATCCGAGTTTTTCAAATAGTTCGCAGTTTTCGTAATCGGAAAGCATGAACTCTGGATCTGATTCGTCTTTGTGCAGTTCCCGCATTGTTTCTAAAAGATCTTCATAATCCGAATAGTCTCCGAGATTTAACCACTTGCCGTAAAGGCTTGAATTGTTGTACTTGGCGTACGTTCCTACATAGATACTAGCAGTATCAAGACAATTGCGTAAATTTGTCATGTTGATAAGTTTTAAGCGTGATTTAAAATTTATTGATTCGCCTAGTTGTGTTCCCGCACTTCTAGGCATTTTTTAAGTATATATTGAGATATATTTTTAGTACTAAGTTGCTCTCAAAAGCAGTATAAATGTACAACAAAAAGTCCATAAATACAAGTGTTTCAAGCAGTTTTTAACCAAAAAAGTAATGTTTTTAAAAAGATTTTGACTACTTGGATGACAGGACGACAAAACAGACCACAAAAAAAAAAAAACTTTGACAAGGGGCGTGCCGAAAAAACGCTCGGACGGGGGTGCGTAAAGTGTATAGTAGGTACAGTCCCGATACATATACAAAATTTTTGAGATTTGACATAGGGGGTACTTTTTATACAGAATTTAGGGGTATGGGGTAAATGGGGCAGTATATATTAGCAAAACTCACCTTTTCATAATCAATAATTTTCCATATCTGATAAAATCTGAAAGGTAGTTTACCACTTAGAAAATCTCTGAATTTAAAAAATTTCATATCTTAGTGGCTGAATTTTTAACGAAAAAATAAAGCGTCTGCTTTTATTCTACTGAAAAGAAATCTGGTAAATTTTAAACACCGTAGAATAAACAGTTAGATGCCCCGCCTATGGCGTGGGTAGCTATTCTTGTTTATGGTGTTGGGCTTACCAGAGCCTCTTTTCAATAAATTAAGTAGTAGTTGTCCCACGCTTTCTGCATTAATAACCTTTCACTTTAGGGACTGAGTGATACAACACTACTCATTTATGAAAAAGATTCAGTTACTCCCACTAGCGGTATTATTATTTTACGCCTTATCATGTGAAAATCCAAGACCAAAATTTAAAACGGGAGACGACCCACATATTGACTCTATGATGGCTAAAATTAAAGCTAATCAAAAAGTACAGTTTGATGAGATTGACCGTAAACTAGAAGCGCATCAAAATAAAGAAACTTTAACCAAAACATACATTTTCGTAAGGTTGGTAGTAGTTGAAGATAAGTACACAAGAACACAAGAACTAAATATTGTATCTCAGATACAAGAGCTTCAATCCATTGATGAAGAAACAAAAGCTAGAATTGAAGATAATATTGTAAGTCAATATCTTAACTCTTATGGAGCTCAAGTCTATCAAGGTAAGATCATCAAAAAAGAAATCTTTGTTTTTAACAATTATACTGAAGCGAGTGAAAAAAGAAACAGTTATTTAATCTCGGAAAATTAAAAAATATGCACGTAAAAATTCTTTCAGGCTTAATATTGATTCTTTTTGCTCAAACCGTTTCTGCACAGATAAGAACATTTAATTATAATATGGTTCAGATTGTTGAAAATAACACTCTTACTGAATTACTACCGCAAAAAACAAACATTGTACTTGACAATACGAAGAAAACAGTAACTGTAAAAGATTCAGAATTACTAAAACCTTACATATTTAAAATAGATCCTAAAAGTCATTGTGATAACTTTGGAAAAATAGGAGATACCATAAGCTGTTTTTTAAGAAGTAAGGAAGGAAAGCTATATCTGTTTTCTTATAATAAGGATAAATTAGAGATCATAAATATTGCAGGAACTGGTACACGATATATAAACATTAAATAAAACACGTCAAGTTTTGTCGTATCTCAAATTTACTTTTGTTTCAAATAATAAAAAAATTAACGACAAAAAAAGCTTAAATACATTATCGATAAATTAAGCGATATAATAGCTAAAGAACCTTCAATACAGCAACTCAAGAATTTCTCTATGTTTTAAAATAAGAGTATTACATTATGTATTTAAAATTATGTATGGATTGATTTGTATATTTGAAATCAAAACAATCTAAATATAAATCTTTGAGATTGTAATAACTAAAATTTAAATTATATGACAGGGATTGAAATTTTAAAAGTATTTACTACAGTTTTACTTTTTTTAGTAGCAAGTTATTTTATTTTTTATAAAAGTTGGTTGAAAGCACTCGGTAATGAGGTGGCAAAATTAGTAACTGTAAAGGATTTAACTAAAATTCAAGAAAATATAAAACTTGATTTTAATAAACAACTTGAAGATTATAAAAATAATTTAGATGAAAAATTATCTCATAAGATTGAGCCACTCAAAGCTGAATTGTCTAAAAATAATATTACCCATCAAATACAGTTTTCTTATTTACATCAAGAAAGATCTAAAGTTGTTTTAGACTTATATAGAAAACTTGTAGAACTACAATCTGCAATGGTAAATTGGACAAGTTTCATGCACCCTATAATTCAAGACGCTGAAAGAGAAGCAAAAGAGCGAGTAGAAAGAGCAAACGTTGCTTTTAATGATTTTAGAAACTTTTATTTATTGAATAAGTTATTTTTTCCAAAATCATTTTGTGATACATTCGATATTATCCTTGATGAATATTGGAATAAATTATGGGATTATGGATTTAAAGAGGGTATGATAAAAGAAAATAGATCTATAACAGATGACTTTTATCGTCATTTGATAAAGGATATGAGTGAAATTTCTAAAGAATTGAAAGAAAAAATACCTGAAAAAATAACAGAAATTGAGGACAAGTTCAGAGAAATGTTAAATGTAGGAGAATAGGTAAGAATATGGAAATCGCATACTGATTGAAATTTAGTCATTATTTCTATTAAAAAAATCTCAAATCTTTACAACACAAAACTTTAACTCAACTTATTCAGAGTTCAAGCTTAAATACAACTATTTCTATAAATATCAATAAGCCCATTTCTAAAAATGACCGAATATTTTTTTACAATTATATTTTATTATTGACAAACTTTATCTAAGTTTGCGAATTATAGGTCAAGTTAAAAATACGCAGATATAAAAATGGCAAGTTTTGGACATTTCGTAAGAGAAGAACGTGAAAAGCATGGTTGGACACAAACCGAATTTGGTGCTAAAATTGGCATTAACGCTTTTGCAATTAGTAAAATTGAAAATAATTCTCAAAAATTCAGTAAAAAAAAGCTGAAAGAACTCGCTGAACTTTTTGACATTGAATTTCAGCATGTAAATGATTTATTTTATGCAGATAAATTCGCAGTTGAAGCATATAATAACAATTGTTCTGACAATGTTTTTGCATTTGCCAATAACAATGTCAAATATCTACAAAATACAAACGTTAAACAAGCCAAAATAAATTTTGACTTATGAGTGAAGAATTATTACAAAGAGATTTGATTAACAATTGCCAAAAGCTTGGTAAATGGGATTTCTATAATATAGGTGCAACGACCATAAAATCTTTGAAAGAACATGGAATAATTCGAAATATAAATTATGGAAATGTTGAAAAAAAGAAAATTGATGGACTAATTGTTCAAAAAAAAGATGTGATCGCTGTTATTGAATATAAAAAGCCTGCTACATTTAAGACTGACGCGCAAAAGAAAAAGGCTATTGATCAGGAATTGGAGGTTGCTAAAAAATTAGATGCAAGTATTTTGATTGCAACGGATACAAAACAAACAATTTGGATTAATGTTGCAACTGGCAATACTATTAAAGATGAGACAGGGAAAGAGCTCAAAACTAATTTTTCTATTATTGATGAAAAGTTACCTACTTTAATTGAAAAAATAAAATATTCAATAAACGAAATTAATGATCATATTAAGCCTAAAAACCTTGTAAATCCAACTGACTTAGCAAAGCAAATTTGGCAAGACATATGGTCTGTAAGTGGGGCTACGCCTGAAAATTGCTTATATACTTTTGTTGAATTATTTATTTTTAAATATCTAAGTGATTTAGGTGTTTTACAAGGAATCTATAGTTTTAATACTTTATATAATAGCTTTAGCGGCAATACTGAAGATGAAGTTTTGGAAACATACGCAAATTCAATTCGTCCAAAAATTAAATCATTATTCCCAGAAAATCCTATTGATAAAACAACAATAATTAATGGGACAATATTTGTTAGTAAAGACCAAAATGCTGTAAAGGGTTATAGCACAGTGTTTAAAAAAGTACTAACTAAATTTAAAGACTATGGAAAGTTAGAACATATAGATTATGATTTCAAAAGTCAACTTTTTGAAAGCTTTTTAAAGGAAAGTATCAGTAAAAAAAATTGGGGGCAATTTTTTACACCTTTAAAAGTTGTTCGGGCAGTTGTAGAAATGGTAAAGGACGACATAAAAGAGGGCTACAAGATTTGTGACCCTGCTTGTGGTGTAGGTAAATTCCTACTAGAACCTGTCATAACAAAACTAGATCAGTTTTATGAAGTGAAAAATAATAAACTTCTACCAAAAATTACTTTACATGGTTTTGATAAGGGCTTTGATAAGGATGAGCAAAAAACAATTATATTAGCGAAAGCTAATATGCTTATATACTTTTCCGATTTAATAAAAGAACACCCAAATATTTCGACCGAATTTTCAAAGCTATTTAATGATAGTTTTATTCTTAAAACAAATTCGATCTTAGGTACATTATCTGAGCCTATTTTAGACGAATATGATCTTATTCTTACAAATCCACCATACGTTACAAGTGGAACTAGTAATTTAAAAGAAGAAATAAAGAAAAGCGGCCTGGAATATCATTATAATATAAACTCTATAGGAATTGAAGGATTGTTTTTAGAGTGGATTATTAAATCTTTAAAACCTAATGGTAAAGCATTTATTGTTATACCTGATGGAACATTGAGTAGAACAATGGATAAAGCATTAAGAAAATATATACTTGATGAATGTTTTATTGACTCAATAATATCTTTACCGTCGAAAACATTTTTCACAACACTAAAAAAAACATATATACTTGGTATCACTAAAAAATTTAACAAATCTGACGTTCAAGATTTTCCTGTTTTTACTTATCTAGTATCAGATATTGGCGAAACTTTAGATGTTTATAGATTAGATAAAACTGAAAATGATTTAAACGAAGCGGTAATACTATATAATCAATTTAAAGGTGCAAAAAAACATTTTAAAACTACTGATCCTAGATTTAAATCTATTCCATTTGAATGGTTCAATACAAATTATGAAAAGTCATGGCTAATCGAGCAATTATGGGATGAAGATACTTTAATCAATTTAGGGATTAAAGAAAAGGAATTTGAAATACAAGTTGATGAATTTTATTCATATTTAGAAAGTCTTACACAGACAATTTCCGAATATCAATCACAATTGGATACATTTTCTTCAGTTCCTACAAATAGTACTCAAATAAAATTAACAGATAAAAACTATTTTGAAATACTTTCTGGAAGTTTAGGAATGAAAAGAGACGCGTACGCTAAATTAGATACTAAAAATGAAAATGATATTCCTATTTATACAGCAACTCTTAATCCTGTTGCATATTTCAAAGATAAATCTGTAAAGAAAACTCCGAATATAGCCACCAAAGAAGAACCACACATTTCATTTGCTAGTGATGGAGATGGAACAGCAGGAACAAATATAGTTTTTCATACTGAACCATATTATATTAATACATCCAGATTAGCTTTCAAGATAAATGATGAAAATATTTTTCCAGAGTATATATATTTTGCAATTCAAGATATTAAGAAGAAATATGGTTTCGATTATAAACACAAGGCTACATTAGGAAACATTGATAAAATAGAAATAAACATTCCATTAAACACGGAAGGAAAACTTGATTTGGAAAAGCAGATGGATATAACCAATAAAAGTAAAATGATTAAAGAGTTAAAACAAGAATTAAAATTACAATTTGAAAAAATTGCTTCAGCTAAAATAAATATTGAATAAATTTAAAATCTTGTAATAAATAAAAATCGATAATTAAGTAGCCTTGACATATAAAAGTCAAGGTTATTTTTATTTTATTTTACCGTACAAATTACTCTTAATATATAAACCGATTTTGTCCTTTTTTCACCGCCTCCCAACACGATCCTCAACCAATTCCAAACCAACTGCAACCCTCAACCCTCAATCAAACTTTGGAACTTAGCAACAAGTAAATTCCGTAGCTCCTGCTTTATGGTATAAAGTTGGTACTTTTCAAGTAGCTCAATGTACTTTGATCTTAGGTTATAATAGTAAGTAGATGATTTACTGTTTTTTATTTCCCGCCAATAATGAGGACTTTTACCTAATTCTAAAACTGTTTTTTCTTCCCCGCGGATTTCCTGAGTCGCGAGATTATCAATGATATTTATTTCATCAAAACACGCCAAAAGCCATTTAAACAGCAATTCCAACCGACTTTTTTCAAAAATGTCCCGAACTAAATGGATTCCAAATCTTTTTTTCAGCATTTTGCTATCAGTTATTTTTATTTCCACCCGCAACAGGTTGTAAGGCAGCCTATACTGTAATCCTTTGTCATACATCTTTACATAGTATTCATTGCGGTTATATTGCTTATATGCGCCCTTACCCCCAAAAGCATCTTTTTGATTAAATTCGTCAAAGTTGAACATCAAAAAGTTATTTTCAAGCATTTGCTTAGGACTTAGAGAGGTTCGTATATTCAAACCAAACTCAAGATTAGTTACTTTGTAATCTAATATATCTTCGTTCAGATCGCCCTGAAGCTGCTCAAAGGCTGTCAAAATATCGCCGTAGGAAAAATCTGTATAATTGCCTTCAGCAACACCGTTTTTAAGGTTAAAATAGGTATGTATAGAGTTTCTAACAAATGCTGATTTATCCGTAATTCTAACTTCAATATTTTCAAAATATCTTTTGCATGGATATTTGGGAGTTTTGTTGAAATAATCATACGAGCATTTTGTTTCGCTATCGGGAAAATCGTTCTTAATTCTATTTTCCAAAGATTCTTTTGTATAGGTGTATACTTTTATAAAGTCAATCATAATTTTATTTTTAGTTAAGACACAACAAAGGCTTTTACGGCTGTTTTACCGTGCGTTAAGCAGTTTGTTAATGGAAAAATTTTGAGGTTATTTTTAACGTGTTTGCGTGGCTCTATAGCGTACGCATGGTGTTGTGCGTGGCAATTGTAAAAAGATTCAGTCCCTCGCAGAGAATACAGGATAAAACCGATAATTTAAGGATTTAATCGTGCTAAAACCTCATTTTTAGAATAGTAAACTCTTTTACCGATTTTGGTATTTTTCAATGTACCGTCATTGTTCCAATGAAAGAGCGTTGTTAAACTAACATCTAATAATTTAGCTGTTTCTTCCCGAGTGTAAAACTCTTTTTCGTTTTTTGATACTTGATTATGTTGCATTTTTTCCAATACTTTATAAACAAGCTGTTCAAAGTCCTGCATTAGTTCTTCTTTGGTTATTTGGAATAGTAGTGTGTTATTATTTGTAGTATTCATATTGTAGATTTTTAATTATTAGACATAAAAAAGGGAACCCTTCTGAGGTTCCCGACTGTTTCGCCCGATTTCGGGCATAAAAAAAGACCCAACTTAAAAAGTTAGGTCTGTATATTGTTGATTTAATTTCGTTGATGTTTGGATATAATTATCCTATGGTATTTAATTCGTGCGCTGTTTTTTTTAATTGGTTTGGACTCCATTCTTCAAAGTTGTATTTGCTGTGAAGACGTAATTAACCCTAAAAAAATTAGTCCGTCATTTGGTGAGGTTGAGGTTCCAAAGGGTTTTCGTAAAAAATTTGAATCCAAAGCATAATCCACCCTTAGAAATAAGATTAATTCGCCGTTTGGTAGGTTTGGACTCCTGTCTTCAAAATGTGGCACTTTTTACACAGATATAATCATTTTCTGCGCTCTTGTTTAATTTCGGAGGCTCCCGAAATCATCAAAAAAGTGATAATACAATTTTGGCATCACTGCTAGCATTTCAATACTGAAACGTACAGCTACTTAAATGAATTGTTAAAGATACCTTTGCTGAATGTGGAAATTGATATGATTATACTCTAACTTTCCAATTCGACTACAAATTTACAAGCTTTTGATTAATCACCAAAATTTTAACAAATTTTAACTTTTCAATATCCTAAACTATTAAAAATATTCGCAGTCGATTTGGCTTTCTCAACATCTGTTTTATTTATGTACGCCAATAACTGTCTTTCTGTGGTATGTCCTGTAAAATTCAACAAATAAGCCGTAGGAATTTTTTCATAAAAATTTGAAGCAAAACTCTTACGTCCAATATGAGAAGTAACCAACTCATGTTTTGGGTACTCGCCAAACACCTTTCGAGTAATTTTAGGTTTTCCTTTACGCTCTATTGTCATCACCTTTCCGTTGTAAATCACTTCATCAATTCCCGCAATTTTGCATACTTCTTTTATATAAAGATTAAATTTCACATCCGATATTTTTCGTGGAAACTCTCCATTCCTCTTGTCTAAAACCTCCTGTACTTTCTTTAATAAAGGGATTTTCATTTTTGCCCCTGTTTTTATCTGTATAAATTCCAAATATTTTTGTCCTTCACTGTCTTCCACAATCATCGATGAAGTAAATCTCAAATAATCACTTACACGTTGGGCTGTATAACAGGCAACTAAAAGCCAATCTTTTGCATTATCTAAATAATCGTGAGGCATTTCGGTTTGTTCGATTTTATCAAGTTCTTCAAAGGTTAAGTATATCGATTTAGGATCGTTCCTTGTTGCTTTTTCAACTTCAAATTTCCAATTTTTAACGTGTTTATGAACTTCAATGTCAAAAGATTCTGCTACATTACATACCATTTTTAAGAATTTCAAATTTTTGTAAGTATTTGAAATTTTATAAATTTCATTTTGACAGTATTTTTCAAAATCAATCCTAAAATTATTATCTAAATCTTTAAATTTTAAATTCCTGAAAGTTCTTTTGATTTTACTTTTATCATCCGTATATCGTTGTAATATCTGTTTAACTACATTCGCTTTTTTAATAGTAGATTCGGTAATACTATCCTTTTTGAAAGAAACATAAATATCTATAAAGGAAACGACATCATCAGAATAATTCTCTTTTTCAATTTTTTGACTTTTAGGCTCAATGATTGATTTTAACCATTCCTTCAAATCTAATTCGGGTTTATCTTCTGTATAACTGGAAATAATATTTGCTTCCAACTGTACTAAACGTGTGTTAATAGTTTCTGCATCATCTTTTTGCATTTTTTTAGACGGCATTTTGCATTTGCCATCTTTCCAATCTTTTGGTTTGCAACTTAGGTATGGAACAGGAACACGAATATCAATATCCCGATCTCTGAATTTTGCCCAAACGGTGCTTTCCTTATCTTCTACTTTCCCTCTGATAAAAAAACTTACTGATGCCATAATTAAAGTGATTCAAATTTAAAGTTGTACCCATAGTTGTACCCAAAAAATTCAAATATAGTTTAATTTTAATAAATTCAAATTAATTAAATTCGCTTGAAACACTTTGGTACAAAGCGTTTATGAATTAATCAAGATTTTAACAGATTCAAAAAAGTAGTCCCTCCAACTCCACAAAAAATAAAAAAAACAGAAACATTTAAAATGCTTCTGTTTTTTTTATTTATTTCAATAATTTAAATTCAAGTCTTTAACCCTATCTTTTTTAACGCTGTTTTTGAAAGAAATACAGCATCAAAATTAAGAAGAGATTCTATAGTAATGTAATGCTGAAATTTGCCTTCAACCTTATTGAAGGATAATTCAATATCTTTATTATAAGTCGCTACAATCCTCACAACAGAAAAACCATTGTACGCAACTTCAAAACCATCAAACAAACGCTTGCTTTCGGCTTTATTGTAATATTTATATTCATCAAGCATCGAAGGAGAATCGTTTTCATCCAACTCATTATTATGAGAGAGCGATTTCCAATCTGAATAATTTTTAGGTTCCTTCAAAATATTACCAAGCTGATCTGTTGGCACAAACATTTCCAGCGACAAAAGCATCTTAAGAAAATTAGCATAATTATTCATCACCTTAAGGGTATGAAGATCTGCATATCCTTCATGCGAATAGTATTCAATTACAAAATCCGTCATCGGAACCAGCATATGAGAAGCAGTTGACATTGGTATTAATTTTAAAACGCAAATATAAAATATAGAATCAATGCTTTTTAGTAGTAAAGCTATTTTAAAATCAATCAAAATAACCAGAATGAATAAATTGATTATACATAAATATACAAGAAGGGAGGTTAAAGATATTTTTAAAACTCAATAAAAAACAAAGGAACTATAAAACACTGATTACGAAAACACTACCGCAAAATATAATAAATTATCATCAGTCTACCGACAAAAAAGGTTAAAAAAATGTTTTATCGTAAAGAATTTTATATATTTGCACCATCTAACAATAAAAAAAATAATTTACTATGTCAGACATTGCATCAAGAGTAAAAGCTATCATCGCTGATAAGCTTGACGTTGAAGAAACAGAAGTAACTCCTGAGGCTAGCTTCACAAATGATTTAGGAGCAGACTCACTAGATACAGTTGAGTTAATCATGGAATTTGAAAAAGAATTTAACATTCAAATCCCTGATGACCAAGCTGAAAAAATTACTACTGTAGGGCACGCTATCGCTTATATAGAAGAAGTAGTAAATAAATAATATTCTTCAACAAAGAAAATTTACAAAGTTTATGGAATTAAAAAGAGTAGTTGTAACTGGTTTTGGCGCAATAACACCCGTCGGTAATAATGCGAATGAATACTGGGAAAGTCTTGTAAAAGGCAAGAGCGGTGCCGCTCCTATTACTCTTTTTGATGCCACAAACTTTAAAACCAAGTTCGCTTGCGAGGTGAAAAACTTCAATCCATTAGACCATTTCGATAAGAAAGAAGCTAAAAAAATGGATAGAAACACTCAGCTTGGGCTGGTTGCTGCAAGAGAAGCAGTAAGCCATTCAAGAATCATGGAAGACAATGTTGATAAAAACAGAGTCGGAGTGATTTGGGGATCAGGGATTGGTGGTTTAGAAACTTTCGAAACCGAAGTTTTGGGCTGGGCAAATACAGACATCCCAAGATTTAACCCTTTCTTTATTCCAAAAATGATTGCGGACATTACACCTGGACATATCTCTATTGAATATGGTTTCCACGGTCCCAATTATACTACAGTTTCTGCTTGTGCATCATCTGCAAACGCATTAATTGATTCTAAAATGCTTATTCAGCTTGGCAAAGCAGACGTTATCGTTTGTGGAGGCTCTGAAGCTGCCGTTACGGCAAGTGGTGTTGGAGGATTTAATGCAATGATGGCATTATCTACAAGAAATGACGATCCTACAACGGCATCAAGACCGTTCGACAAAGACAGAGATGGTTTTGTTTTGGGCGAAGGTGCAGGTTCTATTATTCTTGAAGAGTACGAACACGCTGTGAAGCGTGGTGCAACAATTTATGCAGAATTATTGGGTGGCGGTATGAGTGCAGATGCACATCACATGACGGCACCACATCCTGAAGGTTTAGGAGCTTATTTAGTAATGAAAAATTGCTTAGAAGACGCAGGTTTAACTGCTGATGAAGTAGATCACATCAATATGCATGGTACATCTACTCCATTAGGAGATATTGCAGAATCAAACGCAATTTCAAGATTATTGGGTGAGCATGCTTACGACATTCAGATTAATTCTACAAAATCAATGACGGGTCACCTTTTGGGTGCAGCCGGAGTTATTGAAGCAATTGCTGCTTTAGGAACTATTATTCATGGTATTGTACCTCCTACAATCAACCATTTTACTGATGATGAGAACATCGACAGCAGATTAAATTTCACATTTAATGACGCTGTAAAAAAAGATGTAAAAGTAGCCATGAGTAATACTTTTGGATTTGGTGGGCACAATGCTTGTGTTCTGTTTAAAAAAATCTAATTATTACTGAATGGAGTTACAGAAATACTTTTCTAAATTCCTTATCAAAAAAAGAAAAAGACAACTTACGGAAAGAGACTATTTCCTGAGCACAGAACTAAATAAAATTTTAGGGATTGAGATTCAGAATGTCAACTTTTATCGTGAGGCTTTTTCAATTAAAACTTCTTCTAAAAATCAGGAAAGCAATTACGAAAGGCTTGAATTTTTAGGAGATTCTGTATTGGGCACAATTGTTTCGTGTCATTTGTTTCAAACTTATCCTAAAGCTAATGAAGGATACATGACGCAGATGAAATCTAAAATTGTAAACAGAAAGAATCTTAACAAATTAGGAGAAGATTTAAAGCTTACCGATCTTTTACAAAAAAACAATCATGCTGTTGCTTTAGGAGATAACATTTCAGGAAATCTCTTTGAAGCATTAATTGGTGCTGTTTATTTAGACTTCCAATACGAAATTTGCAAAAAAATCGTTCTGGATAGACTGCTTACGCCAACAGAAATCAATAAACTTGAAAATAAAATTGTAAGCTACAAAGGTCTTTTGCTGGAATGGAGCCAGAAAAAGAAACTCAATATAAAGTACGAAACTTGTGAAGAAATTCAGGTAAACAAATCGATCGTCTTCAGATGCCATGTTTGGCTGGGAAATGAAAACATTTCGAATGCCACAGAAACTTCAAAGAAAAAAGCCGAAGAAAAAGCTGCACAAAGAGCATTTTATATTTTAAATAAAAAAGAAAATATACTTGGAAATCCAAAAACTTTATGATCTTGATGATATAGAATTTGAAGATATTACCATCGCTTTGGTAAGATTAGTCAAACATATACCAGATCACGAGTTTTTTTTCAAAATCAATCAAAACAACGATTTAAAGTTTTCAAGAATAAAAGACCTTGTCTATCACGGGTCTCATTATGATTTTCATTTTCCCAGGTTTGAAGCTTATCACAAGTATACAAGAACCTGTTTTACCTTCATCTCCAACAAATCTTCAGAAAGTAATCAAAAAAAATTACAAACTGAACTCTTCGCAGAAGAAGAAAACATTAAATTTTTATTAAATAATCATCCAGAAGTAGAATATATTCTGCACAGTTCGGAACAGTTTCCTGATTTTTCCGTAATTTTGCTGGCTGAAAATCTTGCGTTTCCTATTCAAGATTACAATCTGAGTTCTGAAGAAGAGCTCTATCAAATAATACAGTATTATGAATAAGTATTTAAAGAAGACAAAAATTATTGCAACACTAGGACCTGCTTCATCTTCGAAGGAGGTAATGTTAGGATTGATGAGAGCGGGTGTTGACGTTTTTAGAATAAACTTTTCTCATGCCGACTATGATTTAGTTCGTTCCAATATAAATATCATCAGAGACCTTAATAAAGAATACGGTTATTCCGTAAGTATTTTAGGGGATTTACAGGGTCCAAAACTTAGAGTAGGTGTTGTAAAAGAAGGTTCATACCTTAATCCTGGAGACATTCTTACGTTTACAAACGAAAAAATTGAAGGAGATTCTACGAAGGTTTATATGACTTATCAACAGTTTCCTCAGGATGTAAATGTGGGTGAAAGAATCCTTATTGATGACGGAAAACTAATGTTGGAGGTTATTGAAACCAACAAAATAGACACCGTAAAAGCAAAAACAATTCAAGGGGGACCATTGAGTTCTAAAAAAGGAGTAAACCTTCCGAATACGAACGTTTCTCTTCCTGCTTTGACAGAAAAAGATATTCAGGATGCCAATTTCATGATGGATATGGAGGTTGACTGGATCGCTTTATCATTCATTCGTCACGCTCAAGATATTATCGACTTAAAAGAGCTAATCAAAAATCATCCAAACGGAAAATTCAAAACGCCGATCATTGCTAAAATTGAAAAGCCAGAAGGCGTTAAGAACATCGATGAAATTCTATTGGAATGTGATGGTTTAATGGTTGCTCGTGGAGATCTTGGTGTAGAAGTTCCGATGGAAGAAGTTCCTGCCATTCAGAAAAACTTGGTTGAAAGAGCTAGATTCTTCTCAAAACCGGTAATCATTGCCACTCAAATGATGGAAACAATGATTAACAGCTTAACGCCTACAAGAGCTGAAGTAAATGACGTTGCCAACTCTGTATTAGACGGAGCTGATGCGGTAATGCTTTCAGGAGAAACTTCTGTGGGTAGATATCCTATTCAGGTTGTTGAAAATATGGCGAAAATTGTGAAGAATATAGAAATGACTTCTTTTTATCAGAACAAAAATGAGCCACTGGAAAAAGATTACAACTGTATCGACGAACGTTTTATTACAAACAGAATTTGTCTTGCAGCAGTAAGAATCGCAAAAAGTACCAACGTTGCTGCAATCGTAACTTTAACAAGTTCTGGGTATACAGCGTTCCAATTATCGGCGCACAGACCAAATTCTCACATCATTGTTTATAGTGGAAATAAGAGAGTAATTACGATGCTTAATCTACTTTGGGGAGTTCGTGCTTATTATTACGATATGAACAAACCTACGGATGAAACCATCATTCAGGTAAATATGTTGACGCATAACCACGGTTATATTGAAACCGGAGATTTCGTCATCAACATCAATGCAACGCCGTCTTACGAAGGTGGAAAAACAAATACATTGAGATTAACAACAATTTAATTATTGTTTTTGATATAAGTAAAAACCTCCCGAAAATTTTCGGGAGGTTTTTTTTATGTCTATTTTCCTAAAATTGTTTTCGCCGTCACAAACTCTTTTAAGGCCAATAAAGAAAGCTCAGTTCCATATCCTGAAGATTTGGTTCCACCGAATGGAAAACGGGGATCAGAACTTGTCATTCTGTTGATATTTACCGTTCCGGATTCTAAATTATCAATAAAAAACTGTTGGCGTTCTTCATTTTTCGTCCATACCGAATTGGATAAACCAAACGGAATATTATTGGCAATTTCTAACGCTTCTTGATCGTTATGAGCAATCATCACCATTCCTAAAGGACCAAATAATTCTTCTTGTAAAACAGGATTTCCTTCTTCTACTCTTATTAATCCCGGAATAAATTCGTTTTCAGAAATTCTTTCAAGAGGAATAATAACTTCTGCACCATGATCTAAAGCTTTCTGGTATTGCTTTTCAAGATCATCTGCCAAATCCGGTCTTGCCATTCCGGCCAATTTTGTTTCTTTTAATTTAGGATCAGCTGGAACAAATTTTTTGTATTCTTGAATAAACTTCGGAAGAAAATCAAATTCTACCTCTCTTTGAATAATAAATCTTTTTGCAGCAACACAGGTTTGCCCACAATTTTGCAATCTTGCCAAAGCTCCCACTTTTGCAGCTTCATCCAAATCAGCATCTTCCAAAACAATAAAAGCATCACTTCCGCCTAATTCCAGAAGAGATTTTTTAATATTTTTTCCAGCAGTTGCAGCTACTTCAGCTCCGGCTTTTTCACTTCCGGTAAGGCTTACTCCTTTAATGGTTTTATGTTCTAAAATTTCTTTTACTTCACCATGCCCTACTTCAAGATTTTGGAAAACTCCTTCAGGAAAACCGGCTTCAATAAAAACTTTTTCAATAGCATTTCCACTTCCGAAACAGATGGATGCATGTTTTAAAACGACTGTATTTCCTGCCAAAATTGCAGGCGTTGCAAATCTTAAAACCTGCCAAAACGGAAAATTCCAGGGCATTACTCCTAAAATTACTCCTTTCGGAACATAATGAATTTCTGAAATTTTATATTCAGATTCTATTTTTTCTGGGCTTAAAATATTCTCAGCATCCGCATAATAATTCATCATTAAAGCAGATTTCTCAACCTCTGAAATGGCTTGAGAAATGGGCTTATTCATCTCCTCAGTAATTAATTCACCAAAAACCTCAGCTTTATTTTTAAAAATTTCAGCAGCTTTTGCAATAAGTTTCTGCTTTTCTTCAAACGGAACTTTTTTCCATTCCTGAAAAGCCTGGTCAGCTTTTAACAGCTTGTTTTCTATTAAATTTTCCATGTTAAAAATTCCATTTTTAAAGATTCAAGAATCACGAATCTTCTGCTTTTGGATTAAGCATTTTTAAGGCAACAAATATTGTTCCTTATATCGTATTTAATTAATGATAAATTCTATGAATTGTATTTATTACAGCTAAAAGAATTTCAAATTTAATTCAATAAAACTAAATTGATAATGACTAAAAATATTTCTCTCGCAAATTAAGGAGATTGAGCAGATTTGTTTGATTTATAAAATCTGCTTAATTTGCTCAATCAGCGAGACAACAGATTCTAAATCATAAACCATTCATTAGCCAGACTTGCAGCCAATCTTGCGGTATGATCCTGAATATCAAGACCAGGATTTACTTCCGCAATATCCAAGGCAATTAATTTTTCATTTCTAAGAATATGTCTGTACAAATGCATAAATGCAGCATCTGCAAAAATTCCGTTGTAAGCCGAAGCAGAAACTCCCGGCGCAATTGAAGCATTGAAGACATCCATACAAATCGTCATGTAAAGAAAGTCTACCGACTCTGCCAATTCATTAACTCTTTCATAGATCGAAGGAAGGTTTTCGAAAAACAATTCATCCGCCAGAATATATTTCATGCCAAATTGATGAGCTGTGTCGAAAAGCTTTAACGTATTAGAATTTCTCTGAATTCCGATGTGTAAAGAATTGATCTCACCTTCCTGAGCAATTTGCCAAAAACCGGTTCCAGAACTTGCTCCTACTCCATTTTCTGGTTGTCTGTTATCAAAATGTGCATCAAAATTAACAATCCCAATTTTCTGTTCCTGAAAAGCGGTTTTCACACCGCGGTAATGACCAAAAGTAACTTCATGACCACCGCCAAGAACCAAAGATTTCCCCCCTTTTAGCAAAACTTTAGAAACATTTTTCGCCAGTTCATTTTGGGTATTTTCAAGATTTCCATCCTCACAGGTAATATTTCCAAAATCAAGAAGTGAAAAATCAGGACGAATCACAGGAAAATTAGACATATTTTTTCGAATAACATCAGGAGCGTCTTTTGCACCCTGTCTTCCTTTATTTCTGCGAACGCCTTCGTCAACGGCAAATCCGTGTAAAACGAAATCGTTAGTTGAAATCAAATCGTAATTACTTTCTGCTTTTACTCTCTGAAATATTCTGTGATAAAGTAGTTCTTCACCGTCTAATCTTCCTTGCCAAATCATGATTTTAATTTAATTTTGATTTACATTATAGCGTTCAAAACTCTGCCAATATTTGTCTTTATAAATTTCAAGTGTCATTTTATATTCAGGGTGATCATCCATTACTTTTTTCAAAACTTTTGAAGGTTTCCTGAAATCTTTACTTGCAAAATAACTTTCTTTCATGTTATCTGCATTTTCTCTTCCAATGTATAGATGACCGTCTTCGATTTTCAATTCTTCAATAATCTGCTCTTCGATATTGCTTAATTTTTCATAGTCTTCTTTTTGGGGAAGTCCATTATTATTTTCTCCGTTATACTGAACTTTCAAAATAGAAATCCACGGATAAGAAGCTTTTGAATCGTAAGTTAACAAAGAAGTATTGATCGTCGCAATAAGAGGAGAACCGTTTTGCAGAGTCGCCTCAAAAACAGAAAATTTGTCTTCTTCGCTGAAGTCTTTCACATTTTTATACTTTTCTGTAAACTCTCTTTCGCGCCACGATAAAAAATCTTTCAGTTTCGTAACCGACACCAATTCTTTTTGAGCATTATCTTTTCCAACGACATTAAAAGTATCGATTTGAGTGGCAAAATTAAGTTCGCCTAAAAAGTTATCCAGAAAAACGCAGACTCCGGTTACAACAGCATCTTTATTTTCTTCGTTTAAACCTTCGTAAACAAATGTGATGTCGATTTCGTCGGGATAACCTTCGACTTCATTCTCATAAAAGAAAATATTTTCACCAGAAAATTTTCTGCCATCCATTTCAATTCCGCTTGTAAGGTTCATTTCCGGTTTTAGAGCGGTAAATTTCCAATGATCAAGTTTGGGAGCCATCTCAATTATTTCTTCAGCAAAAGCTATATTTTTAATATCACCTTCTACCGTTAGAATCAATTCTGCAGTAGAATCATCACTCATTCCCGCAAGAAAATAATATCCTCCGTTTAACTCTTTAAGTTTTGGAGCAATAACATCAAAAAAGTTATTTTCTATATTATCGTGGTTTTTTACGACATCAAAAAAATCTTTTTCTTTAGTAAGAAACCAATCCCAAAAATTTTTATAATTTTTAATTTCGGCAGCTTCTTTCTCTTCTTTTTTACTGAAAAATTTATCGAAAATTCCCATATTATTTTACTTTAATCCCATCGATATAAACATTCTCTGCCTTCAAGCTTCCTTGGTTATAAAGAACATTTTGGAAATTGTTGGTTTTATAGGTTACAAAATCTGCTTTTAAACCTTCCTTTAAACTTCCTCTGTCTTCTAAACCTAAAGCAAAAGCTGAACGGAAAGTCATTCCTGCTAAAACTTCTGCGGTTGTTAACTTTTCAAACGTTGCTAAAATAGAAGCTTGCGTAATTAAATTCCCCATCGGTGCAGAACCAGGATTCCAGTCACTTGCAATCGCAACTATTGCTCCTGCATCCAATAACTTTCTTGCTGGAGTAAACTTCTCACCCAATCCTAAACTAGCTCCCGGTAAAGCGGTTGCCACGGTTTCAGACTGTGCTAAAAACTCAATATCTTCATCGATTGTAGCTTCTAAATGATCTGCAGATTTCGCGCCAACTTCTACGGCAATTCTAGAGCTTCCCGGTGTAAACTGATCTGCATGAACCGTAATTTCGAAACCTAAGTCTTTAGTTTTAAGTAAGAAATTTTTACTTTCTTCAGGTTGGAATGCTGATTTCTCAATAAAAATATCAACTCGTTTTGCGAGGTTTTCTTCTTTTACTTTTGGTAAAATTTCGGTTAAAATATAATTTAAATACTCTTCGTTAGTTCCTTCAAAATCTCGTGGCTTTAAATGTGCTGAAAGACAGGTCGGAACTAAAGTTGCTTGAGTCTTTTCCTGTGCTTTTTTAATCATTCGAAGCATTTTCAGCTCGTTTTCAACATCCAAACCGTAACCGCTTTTTACTTCGATGGTTGTAATTCCAAGAGAAATTAAAAAATCAATTCTTTCTAATAAAGTTTTCAACAATTCTTCTTCTGAAGCATTTCTTGTATGTTGTACCGAACTCCATATTCCACCGCCACTTTCGGCAATTTCAAGATACGTTTTTCCTGCATTTCGCATGGCAAAATCGTTGGCTCGATTTCCACCAAAACAAATATGAGTGTGAGAATCTACAAACGCAGGAAGTACGATTTGCTCGCTTTCAATGGTTTCGATTTCTATATTTTGATTTTCAGATTTTAAGGTTTCAAAATTTCCGATTGTATGGATTTTATTTTCATTAACTAAAATTCCGCCATCAACGATAATTTCAATTTGTTCATCAGAAAGTTTTCCTCTTAACGGAAGATTCGCAAGTGTTACAACTTGTTTGAAAGGGCCTATAAGTTTCATTTATTTGGTTTAAAAGCTAAACTTTTCTTTTAATATATTTTGCTTAGATTACTACGGAATGACAAAAAGAACGTGTAATTTGTCATTCCGTAGGAATCTAAACGATATTAGAAGCTAAGTAATTTTTATATTTAAAATTTTCTCTCTCAAAATTACTTAAAATATATCAATCTTGTAAATGATAAAAGGTCGAGCGTACAATCTTAACCTAAACCTTAATCTCTGCCTGAAATTAATCTAAATCTTAACCTAATTTTCCTATCTTTACGGTAAATGAAACTGAATTAATGCCCGATTTTTTACATCCAGATAAAGACAATTATTCGCACGAAGAGCTCATTCAGGAAGAGCAGATTCGTCCGCAGAGTTTTAAGGATTTCGCAGGACAGCGAAAAACCTTAGAAAATCTTGAAGTTTTCGTTACCGCTGCCAAAAGACGTGGTGGTGCGCTCGATCATGTTTTGCTTCACGGTCCTCCCGGATTGGGAAAAACAACTTTGGCAAATATTATTGCGAATGAACTTGGTGTAGGCTGTAAAATCACATCCGGTCCTGTTTTGGATAAACCGGGAAGTCTCGCAGGTTTGCTAACCAATCTGGAAGAAAACGATGTACTTTTCATCGATGAAATCCATCGTCTTTCGCCTGTTGTGGAAGAATATCTGTATTCTGCAATGGAAGATTACAAAATCGATATTATGCTGGAAACCGGTCCAAATGCAAGAAGTGTTCAGATCGGATTAAATCCTTTTACATTGGTGGGAGCAACAACCAGAAGCGGAATGCTGACCAAGCCGATGTTGGCAAGATTTGGTATTCAAAGCAGATTGGAATATTACACCATTGAACTTTTGTCTATGATTATCATCCGAAGTGCAAGAGTTTTGGGGGTGAAAATCTATGAAGATGCAGCCATTGAAATTGCAAGAAGAAGCCGTGGAACTCCGAGAATTGCCAATGCACTTTTAAGAAGAGTCCGTGATTTTGCAGAAATTAAAGGAGATGGCGAAATTGAAATTGAAATCACCAAATATGCTCTAAATTCTTTAAATGTAGATGAATTTGGTTTAGACGAAATGGATAATAAGATCATGCGTGTAATGATTGAAAATTTCAAAGGAAAACCTGTAGGAATTTCAGCTTTGGCAACATCTATTGCAGAAAATCCAGAAACATTGGAAGAGGTTTATGAACCGTTTTTAATTCAGGAAGGATTTATTATCAGAACTCCGAGAGGAAGAGAGGTTACTGAGAAGGCTTATAAACATTTGAATATTGCGATACCGAGAAATCCCGGAGAACTATTTTAATTAATAATTAAAAATGAATAATTAATATCGGAAAATGGAAAGTAGCTTTCAAGAAAAGGATAATATTATTCGAAATAAATCTTTTGATTTTTCAATTAGAATTATCAACTTGTATAAAGTTCTTTACAATGAAAGAAATGAAAAAACTCTTTCAAAGCAATTGCTTAGAAGCGGAACTTCAATTGGAGCAAATATAGAAGAAGGTATTGCCTCGTTTAGTAAAAAAGAATTCATCTATAAACTCCAAATATCCTATAAAGAAGCCTATGAATCTTTTTATTGGATTAAACTTTTACATAAAACAGGGTTCATTAATGATACAGAATTTAATTCTATAAGAATAAATATTGAGGAAATCATAAAATTATTAACTACAATTTTAAAAACTTCCAAACAAAACTCTTAATTATTCATTCTTAATTTTTAATTATAAAATGTTTATTCCTAAATTATATAAAAGTGAAGATTACAATTTGATGAAAGAAATCATCAGAGAAAATTCTTTTGCTTTATTAATTTCCTCGGTGGATAAAATTCGAGCGACTCATTCTATGATGATGCTGAATGAAGATGATCCGGAAAATATTTATATTGAAACTCACATTTCAAGGGCCAATCCGCAAGCGAAAACCCTGACGAACGGAAATGAAGTTCTTTGTGATTTTTTGGGAGCTCACACCTATATTTCGAGCAGTTGGTATGACCACATCAATGTTTCTACATGGAATTATGAAGCGGTACAAATTTATGGAAAAGTTGAGTTGATGAATTCTGAAGAACTGTACAATCATTTAGAAAAATTAACCTACAAATATGAGCAAGCACAGCAATGTCCGATGATGGTGAAAGATATGGGAAAAGAGTTTGTAGAAAAAGAAATGAAAGGTGCTTTTGGTTTAAAAATCATCCCTACAGAGATTTTCATTAAACAAAAATTATCTCAAAACAGAAAAGAAGATGATTTTGAAAATATTATTTTAAATCTTGAAAAAGGTGATGAAAACGGAAGGCAAATTGCCACAAAGATGAAACTACTGAAAAAATAAAGTTATTTTTTACCACAAAAGATGCAAAAGATATTAGTTTTGAAAAATCAGTTATTCAAAAGTTCATAAAAGCTAACTTTTATTTTAAAATACTTTTAGTTTTTTGTATTTTAAACATTAAGAAATTAAGATTTAAAGAATTCGATGCTTAAAAAACTTATGAAAATCAATTTATTGATTCTTAAATGAACAGTAAAAAGATTCTTAAAACCTTAATGTTTAAATAAGAAATAAACTTTGTTTATTTAAATTAAGAAAATTAATTTATAGTTTTAAGACATGCATCAACTTTTATGGTAAAGAATTATAATTAAGATAACAATACATTAAAAAAATAAATATTATATGAAATTATATCCTATCCAATGCGGAAAATTTAAACTGGACGGAGGTGCCATGTTTGGGGTCGTCCCAAAGAGTTTGTGGGAAAAAACAAATCCTGCAGACGAAAGAAATTTAATAGAACTAGGAACTCGCTCTCTTCTTGTGGAAGACGGAAAAAAATTAATTTTAATTGACTGCGGTCTCGGAAATAAGCAGGATGACAAATTTTTCGGTCACTATTCGCTTTGGGGTGACGATAATTTAGATAATAATTTAAAAAAATACGGTTTTGTAAAAGAAGATATTACCGATGTTTTCCTGACTCATCTTCATTTTGACCATTGCGGTGGCGCTATTGAATGGAACGATGATAAATCGGGTTACAGACCGGCTTTTAAAAACGCACAATTCTGGACCAATGAAAATCACTGGCAATGGGCAACTGAACCTAATGCGAGAGAAAAAGCAAGTTTTTTAAAAGAAAATATACTTCCTATTCAAGAGAGTGGACAACTGAACTTTTTACCACTTCCCGCAACCGGAAATTATGGCTTTGCACCTGACTTAAAAATGGATGTCATTTTTGTTGACGGTCACACAGAAAAGCAAATGTTACCCGTGATTCAGTATCAGGAAAAAACAATTGTCTTTGCTGCCGATTTAATTCCTACAGCAGGACATATTCCTCAGGTTTATGTGATGGGCTATGATACAAGACCATTATTGACGATAGAAGAAAAAGCTAAGTTTCTAAAACAATGTGTAGACAATGATTATCTATTGTTTTTTGAGCACGATGCACACAACGAATTGGCAAGTTTAAAAATGACTGAAAAAGGAGTTCGTCTTGATGAGACTTTCAGTTTTAATGATGTTTTTGGATATTAATATTGATTATGGAAGAATTATTGAATTCAGAAAGTCAAAAAAGTGAGCCTGATTCGAAACCTGCGCCCAAAATCATTGGTTTAACAGGAGGAATTGGTTCCGGAAAAACAACCGTTGCAAAATTTATTGAAGACTTCGGATTTCCCGTGTATTATTCGGACGACCGAGCTAAAGATATTGTGAATGATAACGATGATTTAAAGGTTAAAATCAAAGAACTTTTAGGCGATGAATCTTATGATGAAAATGGTCTTTATAATAGGAAATTTGTAGCCGAAAAGGTTTTTAATAATAAAGATTTACTGCAAAGTTTAAATGAAATCATCCACCCTGCTGTTCGCTTAGATTTTGAGGATTGGGTAAAGAAGCAGACCAAGTATTTAATATTTAAAGAAACTGCTTTGCTGTTCGAATTAAAACTTCATAAACAATGTTATCGATCCGTTTTGGTAACTGCAGAAGATAATATCAGAATAAAAAGAGTGATGGATCGGGATGGAAAAACCTACCGTGAAGTACAATCTGTAATGGAAAAGCAAATGTCTGAAAAGGAAAAAATAAAATTAGCAGATTGCATCATCTATAACAACACCAATCTTGATGATCTGAAAGAGCAAACCGAAAAGATTATTTTTGATATTGAATAAATAAAATCCCGCTGGAATTTCTCCAGCGGGATTTTTTGTTTTAAGCTTTCAAAATTTTTTGATGTATAAAAAAAATAAGCTCCCATTTCTGAGAGCTTATTCTATTTAATTAATTGATTATTCTTTAATGAATTTTCTCTGAGCTGTGCCCTGAACATCATCAATGTCAATTACGTATAAACCGTTGATCAATCTGCTTACATCAATCTTATTATTTAAGATGATTCCGCTTGAGATGATCTGACCAGCTGCAGTGTAAATCTTGTACTTAGCTTTTTTGCTAACGTTCTTAACATTCAGAATTGATTTAACTGGGTTTGGATAAATCAGGATATCTGTTTGATTAAGTGTATTAACAGCCGGTAGTTTAGAAATTCTTACAGTGTAATCTTCTACTTCACCATCCGTAAAGCTGATACAGTTTACAGGAATCGCATCTTTAGCCAACGCAACTCTCATAACAACATACTTATCTGTAGATCCTATGAAAGCATCAGCTGGTACAGAGAATGTAGCACTTGCTGTAAGATTCGTATTCGGACCATCCGCTAAAATTCTTTCATCAAGATCGAAAGTTCCGTTTCTGTTGAAGTCAATCCAAACTGCTACTCCCGCTTTAGCTCCCGAACTAAGTGTTTTATCCACTATAATCTGGTTACCTGCAGAGCCTTGAATCATATCAATATACTTTAAAGGAACTGCTGTAAAGTCTGAATAAGCTGAACCTGCTGTAATATTAATCATCTCTGGTTTACCTGCCGGTTTTGCTGTTACTTTTGAAATAAATTCTGAAGCAAAGTTCGTTGAATGCATCGGGCAGTACACTACAGTTGGTGTTGTGAAATAGTATTCAGGTGTGTAATTACCCGGTGTACCAGTACAAACATTGGCTACCTGCATTTCATATTTCGTAAGTTCTAATAATCCTGTTATTGTATAAGTATTAGTACTTACGTTAACAGTCGTCCAACTTGGTAATCCTACCTTTCTGTATCTTAATATGTAATTATTAGTAGCTCCAGTACCAGTATAAGCATCCCAAACTACTTCTGCTGATGTAGGATTCAGCTGAGTAATTGTTAATCCCGGAGGCGGAATTTCACAAACTCTAATAGTAGTAAACACTTGAGATGTAGACCAAGGATTGAAAGTTGTAGACCCAATACATTTATTTCTTACTTGTACTTCATAAGTTTTATAAGAACTTAAACCTGTAAGAAGGTAAGTATTAGCAGGAGGTTGAGGAGTAGTAGGCGCAGCTGCAATCCATGGTGTTGTACCAACTTCTCTCCATTGCAATTCATAACTTGCACCTGCAGCAAGAGGGCTCCAAGTTACTAAAGCTGAGGTTGAAGTAATGTTAGTAATCGTCACGTTTGGAGGCGTAGGATCACATTTGGTTTTAAATACGTTATGTGAGAATACCCCTACATTGGTTGTATTACAAACGGCTGCAACTTCCACTTCATAATCAGTAAATGGTAATAAGTTTTGTGGGAAAGCATAGGTATTTGTAGTTCCAGCTACAGCAGCTACAGTAATAGGACCAGTTGTAGGAAGCCATTGAGTAGAACCTACAGGTCTGTATCTGATTTGATAAGAAGCCCCTCCAATATCTTGTGGCCAAGTAAGAGTTGCTGCATTATGTGTAATAGAAGCAGGTACTACTGTAACAACAGGAGTAACATTACTACAAACTCTTAGTACAATATTATCAATTGCAATCGAAGGCTGAGTACCGCCTCCACCGTCATTTCTCCATTGGAATACTAAACGCATTACAGTATTGGCGAAATTGGTAAGATTTAAATTGGTATTAGAATAAGACTGCCAAGTCCCCTGAAGGTTATACTGTCCTAAAGAAACTCTTCCTGCTCCTGCAGTAATTAACGTCCCTGGAACCGGTAAATATGTAGATGGTACTAACCAAACTTCCAAATAATCATATTTAAATGTTGTTCCTTCACCTTGCCCTTTCCAATCAAAAGAGAATGATGCAAGTGTAGTTCCTACCGGAATCTGAATATCTCTAAATGCATGTACAGTACTTGTTGTATGTGCATACCCGTTTGTTACACCATTGTCATTAGATATATATAATGATTGAGCAGGGTTTCCTGTTACATTTCCTCGTACCCATTTATTGGTCTGTGTTCCGTTTAATAATCCCAAATCATTTCCTCCAGTAAAATTCTGAGTATAAGGAAGCTGCGCAGGAATTTGTGTTGTCATAATAGATACAGGATCTGATAAATCACTCTGATCTGTTGCACTACATATTGCTCTAACCCAAATATAATAGGTAGTACTTGGGTTTAGCCCCGGAATTGTATGGCTAACCGCTGTACCAGGAATACCCGTTACTTGTGGTGTAGGAGGAGGTGTGGTTGTTGTACTATAATAAATTTGATATCCATTTGCAGGTTGTGTTGCTGGCGGATTCCAAGATACAGTAGCTGTATTTCCTGTGGCACTAACTGCTACTACCCCTAACGGCTCTATACAAGTAGGAGCAACTCTTAATCGGAAATCATCAACACCTAAATAATAAGGTACAGAATTAGCAGATGAACTTACAGCAAAATTATATGTTCCCGTAGTTGTAGGTGTGTAATATACTTTATATTGGGTATAATTAGCTGTAGTTTGTGTAGAAGTGATGAATACTCCCAAATTCGTAGCCCCCGTAGAAGATTGGGAAGAATTTACTAAAACATTACCTGAAAATCCAGTATATTCCGGGTTATGATAATAGAATGAAAATTCATAAGTCGTTCCAGCAGTTAGTGTAAATCCTGGTGTCCATAACTGGCTTGCGTTTGTATTACCCCATTGAATCCTAACATAGTTTGGTGTAGATCTTGGTCCGGGAGATGTCGTTGATCCTGCAGCACTTGAAGATGTCCAAGGATTAGTTCCAGTAATTTGCTTCCAACAAGGGGGAACAATTCCAGCACCTAGAGTGGTCATAGCATCAAAGTTTTCTGTCCAAGGAAGCACAGACACTGGTACACACAAAGTCATAAATGACGGCATCGGAGTCCAAGTACTTAAATCAGTACCACTACATTTTGCTCTAACCCAAACATAATATGTTGTAATAGGTGTTAATGGTTGAATAGTCGCAGTTGTAGCTGCAGTTTGTACAGAATTGGTTGCATTTAATGGAGTAGTACCTGTCGGAGCAACACCCGTTGTGTTATAATATACATCATAACCATTTGCAGGAGGTGTAGCTGGTGCTGTCCAAGAAATATTTGCATTCGTAGCTGTTGTATTTACTAAGGTAACTCCAGAAGGTGCCAAACAAGTAGGAGCCGCACCTTGAGTCATTACTACATTATCAAAGTAGTAATAGCTATCGTTTGTACCTGAAGTAATATAAAATCTTACAAATAAATTACCCGCTAACGGACTAAATGTTACAGTTTTTGTTGCACAGGTATTAGCTGTAACGTGATTTGCAGAACTAATAGTAGATGCAGTAATCCATGGTCCCCCTGCGTTGTTTGAATATTGCACAGCAATACCATTTACACCAATTGTTGATGCGGGAGTTGCAACTGTTCCAGCAGACCAGTCGGTGATTTTATAATCAAAAGACATTGTTACAACACCCTGATTATTTCCTGGAATGTTAGGAGAAGTAAAATCTCCTTCATTTCCACTATATCTATTACCTCGTATCGTTCCCCCAGTAGTACCACAAATTTGGTTTGCAGTAGTAATTCTAGAGAAAACAGATCCACCAGATGTCCAGTTATTAAGTCCCGTGGCTGTCCAATCTTGTGTATAGTTCACTTGGGCCATGAGAAATGCGCCAAAAAGTAATTGGCACATAAGTAGAAGTTTTTTCATAAACTAAAATATTAAAATGAAATTGAATACCAATGTAATTTGAATCTATCATTAGATTTTTCTGTATATCTACGTATATTAATTTTCATTAAAAAAAGTATATTTCCTATAGAAAACAGATAAGATGATAATCTATCGAATATTTTAAAAATTGGTTCTTTTATAATACCAAAATTAATAGAACTTCGTAGATTTAATAAAAATGTAGAGAATTTACTCATAGGCTGTATTATTTTATATTAAATACAAATCTAATCATTTTCCATAATTAAAATATAGATAAAATCGTTTTTTTTACAATTACTTCATCAAAACAAAGCTTATGATTTCAAAACAAAAAAATCCTCAGGGTTTTCCTGAGGATTTATTAGTATTAAAAAGAATTTGTTATTTCTTGATAAATTTAGAATTGAAACTTTCTTTTCCTTTATCTTCAATAGATATCACATAAGCTCCTTTTATTAATGATGAAACATTAATTTTTCCGTTGTTAATATTTCCATTACCTACTAATTGCCCAGCTGCGCTGTAAATTTTGTAAGTAGCTTTATCAGAAACTTTAGTAACATTTAGGAAATCAGTGGCAGGGTTTGGATAAATCTGAATACCGTTATTTGCAACAGCTGTTTCAGAAGTACTTAGTGTAGAAGCAACCACAACATTGTAGTCTTCAACCTCTCCATAAAAATTATTTGTTCCACAAGCCCATGTCACAGGACCAACTAGTCCAACATTAGAAGCTCCGGCATATGCATACAATATTCTCATTCTAAATGGTTGACCTTCTATAGCTGAAGCTGGAACTGTAAATGTACCCGTAAATGTAGCTGTATTAGCTACAGGAAAATTAAGAACTCTTTCAGTAGATGCAAAAGTACCATCTAAATTATAATCAATAAATACCATTACAGTATTATAATTTGTAACAGGTCCAGTAACTGTTATTGTATTTGGGGTACCTTTTGCAAGGTTAATTTGCAGAGTAGAATTTGCAGTAAAATCTGTATAAATACCTGACGATGAAGTATTATTGATACCGTTCGTCACGTTAACATTAGAAATATAAATAGGAGAACCTGCAACTCCAGCTACAGCACAATAGGACGCTGCTAATGTTGAAAAATTAGCAGACGCAGAATATGCACTTGGCACACCAGAACAAACAGTTGAAACCTGTACTTCATAAGCTGAAGCAACCATTAAATTTGATAATGTAACAGAATTCGTTGTTGATGTAGTTTGTGACCAAGTAGTTTCAGATACCTTTTTATATCTGATATTGTATGAAGTTGCTCCTGTAATTACAGCCCAGTTTACACTTGCAGTAGTAGAAGTAATATTATTTACAAAAACTCCGTTTGGAGCCGATCCACACACAGCAGAAGTTGTAACATTAACACTTTTCATAGCATAAAAAACATTTCCTATAGCAGAAATTCTCATTTTTATAGTTTGATTATTTAATGCTGTTGGAAACGTAAAGTTTTCTGTTCCATCATTAGGAGTTGAGGCAATCAAAACATTCCAAGTCGTCCCATTGTCTGTAGTATAATCAATCTTAACATTTGCTACATTATAAGGTGCAGCACTTGTATTTGCAACATCCCATACAATAGCTGATGAGGTATTGGTATAACCAAATTGATATTGATCATTGATTTTAAAAGGCCCATCATTCCCAACATTAATTGTCTGAATTTCAGACTCTGTTTGTTGTTGAGGCTGTATACCACCTGCAAGACCTGCGATACTATTATCTCTTACAGTAACTACAAAGTCTGAAGTTCTTGCCACATTAGAAACTGATTCCCATTGACCATTTGAATTATTTAATACCCCGTTCAAAACTGATGAGAGTTTAGGAAAGTAACGAGAAGGACTAGTAGATGGAGCAATAGATCTAAATGATGCACCATACGTAGTATTTCCTAAGTTTGCTGCAGTAATTGTACCTCCAGTAACCTGTCCGTTTACAGGAAGTGTAGCATCATTAAACTGTTCCCAAGTATAAGTAAGTGGATCATTTTCAGGATCTGTTGCAGAAGCAGTAAGAACAAATGCCGTTCCTTTTGGAATACTATATGTAGGCAATGCAGTAATTACTGGTGGATTATTTACAATAGTTGTTTCAACATCACACGTTTTATTAGTCAAATTATTTTGAACTTGTAGAATACTTGCTACATGGAAGTAAGCGTCCGAATTCATCTGTACATTTGCATTTGTAATACCTGCATACCCCATTACAGTTGAACCAGAACCAGGCTCCATATTTACACCTGCACCCTCCAAAGCGTGTGAAAATGTATGATTAGCCCCCAATTGGTGTCCCATTTCATGTGCAACATAATCAATATCAAATGTATCACCTGAAGGAGCTGTACTTTGTGTAAATGCAGAACCTTTTCCTTTTGGAACCGCACCAGTTGGACTTATGCATACACAACCAATACAACCCGCATTTCCGTTTCCTCCTGCAGCATTAAAAACGTGACCAATGTCATAATTACCTTCTCCAACATTCGCTGTAAGAACTTGCTGAACTGATAAATTTAAATCAGAAGTATTTACGTAAGGATCTGTTGCGGCCGTTGTATAGATAACATTTGGATAATTAGCCACATTAAGATGCAAGGCAAAGTCTTTTTCAAAAACAAAGTTCACTCTTGTCATAGTCGCATTAATCTGAGCTAAAGCTGTAGCTAAAGTTCCTCCCGTATAAGCAACATAAGAACTTGTAGCAGAGATTGCTAATCTCATCGTTCTGTATTTCTTATCAGAATTTTTTGAAAAATTACCCGATTGGTTGCTAAACGCTTGACCTTTTTGAGCCATTTTCTCTATCTGACTAACTAATTCTGGGCTTTCTTCGGTACCACAAACAAAACTTTTTCCATTTGTATCTCTACTTTTTGGATGTACACCATAAACAGTTTTATCATTATTTTGAGCATCAATGAATTCATATTGTCCATTATTGCTGATCATCGATTGAAAATCAGAAGGAGAAACTGAGAATCTTACAGATTTATTTGGGTCATCAATACCTACTCCTACATATGATCCCAGCTGATACTGATCTGCCAATTCTTTCGCCATGACCGGAAAGCTATAAACAGCAAACCTTTCCATCTTTCCGAACAATGTAGGTAGGGTAATTTCCACAGCTCTAGCATTTTTGCCGGTTTCTTCTGCATTTTTAAGCTTCGCCTGCAGTTGAGGTAAATCTAATTTATAGTAACCTGTTACATTTGATAGCTCATTTTTTGAACTCCTTTTGGGGTTTGAAGTTGGAGTCCATTGCGCTATCGCTGATCCACCAATCAAACTACAAAATAAAGCAGTAATGAATTTTTTCATAAAATTGAATTATTTTTAGCTGTCAAATATACTTGTTTTCATTTATTTATTATAAAAATAAACGAATATTATTAACAATATCGCAAATAAAAAAACCTCAGGAAGTACACCTGAGGTTTTTTAGCATTAAAAAGAATTTATTATTTCTTGATAAATTTCAAAGTTTCAGATACACCTTTATCACTTACTGTAATAATATATGTACCTCTCACCAATTCAGATACTCTAACTTGGTTATTTTTAATTTCTCCAGCTTTTACAATTTGCCCTACAGCATTATGAATCTCAAATTTAGCTTTATTCGAAACTTTTGTGATATTTAATACATCTGTTGTTGGATTTGGATAAATCGCAAAAGTTTCCTTAATCATTTCACTAGTTCCTAATGCACCTAATCTCAATGCTCTAGTTTGTTTTTTTGAATATGAAGAACCTACAATAACATCAGCTCCTGCTGTAGTTTTAATATTATAGAAGCCTCCATTGTCATAAATACCGTCACCATACACATCATTAATAGTAAATGTATAGCAATCATTAGTGTTTAATGTCCAGTTTTGCGTAATTAAAGCAGGAAGAGGAGTACTAGTAGTAGGATTAGGCACATCCTGATAACCATTACCACTACTATAAACAATTGTACCTGCACTATTTTTCAGATTCCAGTTTACTTCACTACCCCAATAATCTAACTGTAAATTAAATACAAAGTTAGTTGCTGTGTTTGTAGCTATAGCAGGATTATTGAAAGTTCCTGTTAATGTATTATTAGACACTCTCTGATCTGCTACACCATTTACAGATGTAAGATTAACTGTTAATGGTCCATTTGTTGCCGTTGTAGGAATTGGTAATGATACAATTTCGTACTTATCTTGTGCTAAATTACCTGACCAGTTATATGAATAAGCAGTTCCATTTACTGTATATGGTATAACTGCAGCAGTAAGAGCTGCTGTCCCTCTATTCGTAAGAACAATTCTCAAGGTATATCCAGTACAAAGATTATCTAATGAACATGCATTTTCAAATTTTATTTCAGCATCATTAGGAAATAATGGAATTGCTACATCTTTTATAGACGTTTTTAATTCAACTCTTCTAGGAGAGTTATTCATTACAGTTGTAATTCTATCTTTTTGATTCTGCGTAAAAATATTCATACATGTATCGTTTGTGTAATCCATATAATTTCGCACCATCTCTATTTCTCCTGCTGTACATCCCGCTATATTAGTATTACATGTATAATTAGCAGTGTGAGCAGTAGGCGTATCTGCACAATAATCATTTCCGCATGTTGCATCACCCCAAATATGTCTTAATCCTAAAAAGTGACCAACTTCATGAGTCATAGTTCTCCCTTTATCATATGGTGCATTCATAGGAAAAGATCCATAATCTGTACTTCCAAAAGTTGTATAATTTGCCACTACCCCATCTGTATTAGCAGCGCCTCCAGCGGGCATTGGTATTGTAGAATTTGATGGAAATTGTGCATATCCTAATAATGTGTTATCCGAAAAATTCACACTCCACATATTCATATACTCTGTAGGATTCCAAATAGTTAATGGTTTTACATAACCGTTAATATTACCTGTTGACCAATCAGGGTAACACAAATTCACTCTGTCTATCCCGTTCGTAGGATTTCCATTAGCATCAACTTTTGCCAATGCAAATTGTATCATAGTATCTGCACCAACTAAAGTTGTATTGTATCCTGGCGTTCCTGCCATTCTACGAAAATCCTGATTCATCACTGTAATCTGAGACTGAACCTGCTCATCTGTAATGTTTGCTCCCGTACCATATGCTTCACCTGAGTGAATAACGTGTACAACTACTGGAATTGTAACAACACCTCCATTTTGAGATTTGTTTAGTTTTGCCTTTTCAATTAAAGGATTTATCCATGCTTCAAACTGAGCATCAGTCATTCTATTCGGATCAGTTGCTTGAAGATATTTTTCATATCCTGTAGAAGCACAGCGGATAATACCATTCGGATCCTTAAGCTCATCCTTTATATAAGCTTTACCAAAACCTAATTTACTATCTTCTAGTTTTTGTGCACTGACTGTCACAGCAAAAACCATAGAAAACAGAGAAATTACTTTTGAAATTGTAAATTTCTTCATTTTTAAATTAATTTAAATATTTGGCAAATATAATATAAATTACAATTACATTAATATTCTATTAATTTTATTTAAAAAAAACCATTACTTTGTCTACATCACAACCACATATTTACATTTATAAAATATTTAAAAACAATTCATTATGAAAAATTTTATTGTAACAGCAACAATATCAAGTTGCAAAACAAATATGGCTTCTCATGAAAAAACAATATTTAAAACTGAAAAAGTATCACTCTCTGAACGAACGAGAGGCACTATAAGAGATTTCACTTTATCAAATGGTAAACTGGTGTCATCTATTAATGGGAATATTAATACCCAAGAAATATCTGAAAATGATTGGTCTAAAATTGTGGAGTATACAGAACAAATAAATGCAGAAAACATTTCAAAATTAGAAGCTCCGACAACAAAAAGATTCAGCGATGCAGCATTAGCCTCACACATTACGATTACAAAAAATGGAACCGATTATCAATCTTCAACATTTGATTCTGGAAACCCGCCTCTAGAGCTTAAAAATCTTTACACTGAAATTCAAAGAATAATAAAAACAAAAAAGAGCAATTAAACCTGCTCTTTTTTTATTTCTAAAACTTATATGCAATATTCCATGCAAAGCCCATATTAAATTTATTGGAGCTTTTTCCAAAACCGGGAACAATCATTGGAACAACATCATCCTGTTTTGAAGTAACCATTAAATAACGCGGTTGCATACTGACATCGATGTAAAAATTAGATTCAAACAACTGTACTCTTCCGCCTAAATTTCCTTCCAGCCAAAAAGATGACTGTGAAGATGAGGGCATTGAAACCGACGAACTGTTTCCACCAAAACCACGTATAGGAATCGCCATGTATTCTTGAGTGTAAAATGATCCACCAATTTTTCCACCTCCATAAAAACCGTTGAAATCATTCTCACGATCCCTTGCCAACATATAAAAGGCACCGATTTTCATAAAAGGTCCGCTTGCTTTAGCATCGTAGCCATTATTTTGGTAAATATTTTTATCAAAACCTGCTTCTATAATTCCGTGGAGATTATCTTTTACTCTGGAAGAAATAAACCCCTGAAACATCTGTCGGTCTGAGAAAAATGAAACTCCCGCATTCAAGACATCAACACCAACAATAAAATTGGGTTCGTATTTCCATTTTGGTTTTTCAGCTTCCTCTTTTTCCTGTGCAGAAAGAGTCAGCAAACCGAAAACACTAAAAATTAAAGAATAAATTAGTCTTGTCTTCATTTTCTATAAAATTTTGCCCTTGTTCTACACTTTTCAAAGAATTCGGTGTTGATAATACTGAATTTACATTTTCATAATTTCTCTTCACACCACATCCCGGTGAAACGTAAATAGATTTCGTGGTGTAATTTACTCTTACCCTTGTTGAATCTTCAGTATCTATTGTTTTTACATAAATATCTGTATAAGGAGAATCATCTACACGTAATGGCACAAACACAGAATCAACTTTCGAAAAAGTTCCCAAGGTTACAATTTTAGATCCGTAATCTACAAACACTTTTATATTATCAAGCTTTGTAATTTTATTGTCTTTTCTAAATGAAATTTTCATTCGAGGCGTACCTTCACCGCTTTCGCAGATATCATCATCACCTCCACAAGAAATGACCGATGATAATGCAAGAATGAATATGATAAATTTAAAATATTTCATACTTAAATCTTTATTTTGGATCTAAAGCTTTCTCAATACGGAAAACCAAATCTTCATTATGATATTTGCTGACCAAATCATTAGAAGTATTTTTTGCTAAAAGATCTTTTTTAATGGTATTTAAATTTCCTCTTACAATGGCAGAAACATCAGACTTATCAGAATTTTTGTTGTCAATTAATTTTATTAAAGTATCTACATAATTTCTCTGAAGATTTCTTCCGTAAATGTCTGTATTTTCTTTTGTAATAATTGAATTGTTTAAATCTGAGAAAAACTCAATTAATGGATATGAATTTTGATCAACCGCTTCAGATTGATAAAGACTCTGAAGAACCATCGGGCTTAAAACTCTTCCCAAAACAACATTCTGAATTTCTTCAACTGTTTTTACCGGAGTTTTACCTGTCTTCTCAAAAATATCTTTCTTAAGCAACCATTGCGGAGTGGTGAAAACATTTTCAGTTAAAAATTTCATCGCCTCTTTCTGGTCTTTTTTGGCAACAACTTCATAAACCGCACCAGATTGTTCGGCAGTTTTCGGAGTTTCCATTTGTCCACCGATATATTTTGAAACGTGACCTAAATATCTTTTGAACTGTGTCGTCACCTGATCGTACATCATATCGAGATTTTTATAATCTTCGTTTGGTGTCTTCGTCCATTGATCTAAGTTATCCACAATTCTTTGCAGATT
Organism: Chryseobacterium scophthalmum; assembly: GCF_900143185.1. NCBI lineage: Bacteria > Pseudomonadati > Bacteroidota > Flavobacteriia > Flavobacteriales > Weeksellaceae > Chryseobacterium > Chryseobacterium scophthalmum. The sequence continues at coordinate 149,651 of NZ_FSRQ01000005.1, forward strand.
TTTGATCCCGTAAGTACTTGCAATCATAGCATTATCACCAACTTGCTCACTTTGAGATCTTGGGTCTAAAGGATTGGTTTCTGTACCAAACCAAAGTCTTTCGTTTTTAAGATTTTTAATTACCCACTGATTCAGATATTGTTTTTCTGCATCAGGAGTTTTAAACTGATTAAATCTTTTATATCCCCATTCGATTGCCCAATCGTCATAATCACCAATTCTTGGGAAAATTCCGGCATCACCAATCTTATCTTCCGGTTGTGCAACATAATTAAATCTTGCATAATCCATAATCGAAGGAGTGTGACCGTTTTTCTCCAACCATTTTTTGTCTCTTAGTTTTTCAACAGGAACTGTAGAACTTGATCCATAGTTATGTCTCAAACCTAAAGTGTGACCAACTTCGTGAGAAGAAACAAAACGGATAAGTTCACCCATCAGTTTCTCATCAAACTCCATTTTTCTTGCTCTTTCATCATTTGGAGAAGCCTGTACAAAATACCAGTTTCTTAGCAATAACATGACGTTGTGATACCAATTGATGTGACTTTCTAAAATCTCACCCGTTCTTGGATCGGCGATTGAAGGTCCTGAAGCATTCGGTACATCCGAAGGTTTATAAACGATTGCAGAAAATCTGGCATCTTCCAAACTCCATTCTGGATCTGCTTTCGGATCTGGGATTTTTGCAACAATTGCATTTTTGAATCCGGCTTTTTCAAAAGCTTTTTGCCAATCATTAACTCCTTGCATTAAATAAGGAACCCATTTTTTTGGAGTCGCAGGATCGATATAGAATACAATTGGTTTTGCAGGCTCTACCAATTCACCTTTATTATATTTTTCTAAATCCTGAGGTTTTGGTTCCAGACGCCATCTTTTTACTAATGAAATCCTTTTTACCCCTTGAGGATCTAAATCGAAATCGGTATACCCCACTGTAAAATATCCAATTCTCGGATCAAAATATCTTGCCTGCATTTTGTTTTCAGGAAGAAGTACGAAAGAAGAGTTAATTTCCACTGTATAATTTCCACTGATTTTTGGTGCAGGTCTTCCCGGAATTGCCGGAGTTACAGGCGCTCCTAAAGTTCTTGCAAAAGTTTTAGTGGTATTAATTTCAATATTTGTAGGGAAAGATTTCACAAAATTCACGAATGACATATCTTTCTGAAAAGTCCCGACTCTGTAAGAATCTTTAGACCAAACCGAAAAAGAAGTCAACTCGTTATCAGAATTCAGAACATCCGTAACTTCAATTACAGAAGAATTGTTCTTTACTCCGTAAGCTTTTACATCAAAAGATTTAATGATAGACTGCACATTATTTCTCGTCACCGAATTATACATTTGCGAAGTAGAATCTTTTGCATAATCTATGTGAGAAATCGAACGCAACAAGATTTTATCTTTCGGACCTTTTTCAAAAGCAATGACTTGCTGCCCGATTTGGTCTCCTGCATAACCGGAAGTTCCTGAACGCATTCCTGCAGCTGCTTTTGTTAATCTTGTTACCAAAAGAAACTCCTTTTTCAGCATTGCATCCGGAATTTCAAAATAATATTTGTCGTCTACTTTATGAACCGTAAAAACTCCCTGATCTGAAACCGCTTTATCGGTAATGATTTCTTTAAATGGTTTGATCAGACTTTTCTTTTTATCATCTTTCTTTACTACGGCAGTATCTTTTTTTACAGCCGTTGTAGAATCTTTCTCTTTTTCCTGAGAAAATAAATTCTGCTGAGTAAAAAATAATGCACCAACTAAGAAAACAGCTTTACAGTTCTTTATCATATTCATTAATTTTTTTGATTTTTTATTTTCAAATTTAAGTAATTATTTCTTGATAAGCAGAGCAATATTCTCCACATGGTGGGTTTGCGGGAACATATCTACCGGTAAAATCTTCACCAAAGTATAATGGTCTTTCATTAAAGCTAAATCTCTAGCCTGCGTTGCAGAATTACAGCTTACATAAACTACTTTTTCCGGAGCCAGTTTCAAAATCTGCTCAACAACTTTTTGGTGCATTCCGTCTCTTGGCGGATCGGTAATCAACACATCAGCTTTTGGATGATTTTCTAAAAACTCGTCATTGAAAACGTTTTTCATATCACCACAATAGAAAGTCGTATTGGTTAAACCATTTAGCTCAGCGTGTTCGATTGCAGCATCAATTGCTTCCTGTACAGACTCGATTCCAATTACATGTTTTGCGTTTCTTGCAACATATTGAGCGATCGTTCCGGTTCCTGTATATAAATCGTAAACAACTTCATCACCTTTTAAATCAGCAAATTCAAGTGTTTTTCTATATAATTCTAAAGCCTGTTTGTAATTAGTCTGAAAGAAAGATTTCGGACCGATTTTAAATTTCAAACCGTCCATTTCTTCCATTAAAAATCCTTCTCCGAAATATACTTTGATATTTTGATCGTAGATTGAATCATTTTGTTTAGGATTAATGGCATAGACCAATGTTTTTATTTGTGGGAATTGCTCCAGCAAGAAGTCAAAAAGTTCTGTACGGTTTTCTTTTTCTTCTCTGTAAAGCTGGAATAAAACCATCCATTCTCCTTTTGAGTTTTGTCTCATCATCAAAGTTCTCAAGAAACCTTCCTGATTTTTAACATCAAAAAAATCTAAACCTTTATTCTCAGCAAATTTTTTCACTGCCAAACGAATCGCATTCGACGGATCTTCCTGAAGGAAACATTCTTTTAGATCTAAAATTTTGCTCCACATTCCCGGAATATGGAAACCTAAAGCGTCTCTGCTTCCAAAGTTTTCCTCAGAACTTATTTCGTAATGACTCAACCATCTTGCATTAGAGAAAGAAAATTCCATTTTATTTCTGTAAAAATACTGCTCTTCTGCACCCAAAATAGGAACGGTTTCAAAATCATCGATTCCGCCAATTCTCTTGATATTGTTATAAACTTCTTCCTGTTTAATATCAAGCTGCTTTTCGTAGCTCATATTTTGCCATTTGCAACCACCACAGGTTCCGAAATGAATACACTTCGGCTCAACTCTGAACGGCGACTTTTCAACAATTTCTTTTACTTCAGCCTCAAAATATTTCGACTTTGATTTTTTTACTCTTGCATTCACCACATCTCCAGGAATTGCTCCGGAAACCAAAACAGTTTTTCCTTCTTCAGTTTTTCCTATCGCAACGCCTTTTGCGCCCGCTGCAAAAAGTTTTATATTCTCAAGAATTACGTCTTTCTTCTTTCTCATATCAATTTCAGTATGATGAAGATAGCTTTCTACCCTATCTTCATCTATTTTCTATTTTTCTAATAATTTTCTCTGAAACCTTTCAGTTTCAATTTTGTCTGCAAAAATACAATAAAAAAAACCTTATCCGAAGACAAGGTTTTTTTATATTTTGTTTAAGCTAATTATTTTGCTTCAACCGGAACTTTCTCAACCTGAGGAGCCGCTTGCTGCTGTAAAGCTGAAGGATCAATCTGCAACTGAGCTGCCGGATCTACCTTTGGAGCTGAAAGACCTGTTTGCTTGTCTAAGATTGTAATCAAATCCTGATCACCTAGATTTACAAAAGATCTGCTTGCTACTTTACCGTTTTTATCAACTACGATGAAGCTAGGTAATTTGAAACCGTATACTCCATATTTTTTAGCAATGTCAGAGTCTAAACCTCCGTCACCATAAACATTAGTTCCAGGAATTCCTTTTAATAAAGCATTGCTTGTTTTTGTAAACTGATCTTTGGTATCATCTAAATTTACAAATACGAAATTCATTTTAGATTTGTAGAAATTCACAACTTCTTTCAAAACAGGCATTGTACCTTCAGCAATGTAAGGATTCCAAGAAGCGTAGAAAACGATCATGTAAGGTTTTCCTTTGTTCTCGCTTAATTTATAAGCTGAACCGTCTTGTTTTACCAAAGAAGCTTCCGGTGCATCATCACCAATTTTGAATCCGTTGATTACGAAAAGCATTTTCTTCAAATCAGCTTTAATAGTAGCGTCTTTAATATCTTCTTCGATAATTTTTTTGATTTTATCGGTTGTAGCAGCAGGAGTTTGTGGATGTACATCAGACTGAGCCATTACGAAAGCTAATAAATAATCTTTCTCTGTTTGAGAAACTTCTTTTTTACCTTTCAAGAATTCATTAAATAACTCTGAAGTTGTAACATCTGTTTTTCCTTGAGCTTTTGCCTGAGCAAATGTTTGGAAATCAGGGCTCATTTTTGTTAAAAGATACTGTCTGTAAAACGGACTTGTTTTAATCATGGTTTCTTTATTCTCCTGAAGTTTAGCTTCATAATCTGTGAATGCCTTACCCAATTTGAATGAAGGATTGTTACCCGACGTTTGCTTTTTAGTCATTTCATAATTTACCAATAAATTAAGAATAGCCGTTTTAGCATCTATTTTTTTCCATTCAACCACTTCTTTTCCAGGATTGAATTTCTTTACGTTTTCTTCGATATTTTTATTGATATCAGCTTCAATTTTCTGCATTGCTTTCACGTACGCAGCCTCATCACCTGAAACCAACTGCTGAATATTCAGAGTCTGACCATAAGTTGTTAGGAATTTTTGGCAAGCCTGAAAAAAGTCGTTATCACTTTTTGCATCACCAGTCACTACATATTCGTTCGGGAAAGTAGCAGAATTACCTGAAATATTAAGTTTCTGACCTCCTTTAAGGAAAATAAGATTCTGTTTTCCGGCATAGTTCATCACATACATTCCGTTTTTTGGAGCTTCAAAAGTTCCTGTAAAGTTTCCGTCTTTATCGATACCAAAGTTAGCCAATGGCAAAGTAGCAACACCGGAAGCTTCTACAAACTCAATTCTCTCTAATGGAGAACTGCCTGCGATTTTTCCTTTTACTTCAACTTTTTTTGAACAAGACATTGCGAATATTGCAATGACAAACAACAAAAGATATTTTTTCATTTTTGATTTTAAATAATTTAGCAAAAATAAGTTTTTCAAATATACTAAATGCAATATTTGAAGGTAATTTATGAAAGATTTAACTAAAAAAATCGTCTCCACAAGGGAAGACGATTTTTTATAATTTATTTTAAAACAGATTATCCTCTGTCTGCATACGCAGCCATGTATTCTCTGTTCATTCTTGCGATATTCTCAAGAGAAATTCCTTTAGGGCATTCTACTTCACAAGCTCCTGTATTTGAACAGTTACCAAATCCTTCTTCGTCCATAGCTTTCACCATGTTTAGAACTCTACGTTTCGCTTCTACTCTACCTTGAGGTAAAAGTGCATACTGAGAAACTTTAGCTCCAACGAACAACATTGCAGAACCGTTTTTACAAGTTGCCACACAAGCTCCACAACCGATACAAGCTGCAGCATCCATTGCTTTGTCTGCATCTTCTTTAGGAACCGGAATTGCATTTGCATCCAAAGTATTTCCTGAAGTATTTACCGAGATAAATCCACCTGCAGCCATTACTCTGTCGAATGCGCTTCTGTCTACCATTAAGTCTTTGATAACAGGGAACGCAGCACTTCTCCAAGGTTCAATAACGATAGTTTCACCATCTTTGAACATTCTCATGTGAAGCTGACATGTTGTAATACCTGTATCCGGACCGTGAGCTCTACCATTGATGTAAAGAGAACACATTCCGCAGATTCCTTCACGACAGTCGTGGTCAAAAGCGATAGGTTCTTTTCCTTCGTTGATCAAGTTTTCGTTCAGGATATCTAACATTTCTAAGAATGAAGAATCTGTAGAAACATCTGATATTTTGTAGGTCTCAAACTGACCTTTAGTTTTTGTATTTTTTTGTCTCCAAATTTTCAGCGTAAGATGAAGGCCTTTTTTTGCACTCATAATTATTTATTTATAGGTTGGAGATTATTTGTAACTTCTCGCTTTAACTTCGATGTTCTCATAGATAAGGTCTTCTTTGTGCAGAACTTCTTGCTTAATATCATCACCCTGATATTCCCAAGCTCCTACATATTTAAAGTTAACATCATCTCTTTCTGCTTCCCCTTCCGGAGTTGCATGGTCTTCTCTGAAATGTCCTCCACAAGATTCGTTTCTATGTAATGCATCGATAGCCATTAATTGACCTAATTCGATAAAATCAGCAACTCTGAATGCTTTTTCAAGCTCGGTGTTCATTCCTTCAGTTTCACCCATTACTTTTACATCTTTCCAGAAGTTCTTTTTCACTTCGTCGATTTCTACGATAGCTTCTCTCAAACCTTCAGGAGTTCTTCCCATCCCCACTTTATTCCACATAATGTGTCCTAATTGCTTATGGAAATAATCTACTGAATGCGTTCCTTTATTATTAACAAAGAAGTTTACTTTGTCTTTAATTTCTTTTTCAGCTGCGTCAAACTCAGCAGAATTTGTAGGAATTTCTCCTGTTCTGATGTCTGCAGAAAGATAATCTGCAATCGTGTAAGGAAGAACGAAATATCCGTCTGCCAAACCTTGCATCAAAGCAGAAGCTCCTAATCTGTTTGCACCGTGGTCTGAGAAGTTTGCTTCCCCAACAACGAAACATCCAGGAATTGTAGATTGTAAGTTGTAATCAACCCAAACACCACCCATTGTATAGTGTACAGCAGGATAGATCTTCATTGGAGTTTTATAAGGATCATCCGCAGTAATCTTTTCGTACATTACGAACAAGTTACCATATTTTTCCTCAATCCAAGCTTTTCCTAGATCATAGATCTGTTGTTCTGTAGGATTGTGAATATGTTTTTCGATAGCAGATTCTTTACCTTTTTTCATGATCTCTGTAGAGAAATCCAGGTAAACACCTTCTTTAGTTTCATTATTTTCGATTCCGAAACCAGCATCACATCTTTCTTTACCAGCTCTAGACGCAACGTCACGAGGAACTAAGTTTCCGAATGCAGGATATCTTCTTTCTAAATAGTAATCTCTATCTTCTTCTTTAATATTTTCAGGTCTCAATTTACCTTCTCTGATGGCAACTGAATCTTCAATTTTCTTAGGAACCCAAATTCTTCCGGAGTTTCTAAGTGATTCAGACATCAAAGTCAGTTTAGACTGCTGTGTTCCGTGAACAGGAATACAAGTTGGGTGAATCTGTACATAACAAGGGTTTGCGAAATACGCTCCTTTTTTGTGGATCTTCCAAGCTGCAGAAACGTTAGAACCCATTGCGTTGGTAGAAAGGAAATATACGTTTCCGTAACCTCCTGAAGCAATTACCACTGCGTGAGCTGAGTGTCTTTCGATCTCACCTGTTACCAGGTTTCTTGCGATAATTCCTCTTGCTTTCCCGTCTACGATTACCAATTCAAGCATTTCGTGACGGTTGTACATTTTTACTCTTCCTTTTCCGATTTGACGGCTTAATGAAGAATATGCACCTAATAATAACTGTTGACCAGTTTGTCCTTTTGCGTAGAAAGTTCTTTTAACCTGAACTCCACCAAATGAACGGTTATCTAATTGTCCGCCGTAATCTCTACCGAATGGAACCCCTTGAGAAACACACTGGTCGATAATATTTGCAGAAACTTCAGCTAATCTGTAAACGTTTGCCTCTCTTGCTCTGTAGTCACCACCTTTAATGGTATCGTAGAACAATCTGTAAGTAGAGTCACCATCACCTTGATAGTTTTTAGCAGCGTTGATACCACCTTGTGCAGCAATAGAGTGTGCTCTTCTTGGTGAATCTTGGTAGCAAAACGCCTTTACATTATATCCTTGCTCAGCCAATGTAGCTGCAGCAGAACCACCTGCCAAACCTGTACCTACAACAATAATATCAATCTTATCTCTGTTGTTTGGTGCAACAAGGTTCATATGGTCTTTATGATTTTTCCATTTATCCTTAAGAGGACCAGCAGGAATTTTTGAATCTAATTTACTCATATTAGTATATTGATATTATTGAGTTACGTAATGAAAAATTGCAATAAAAATAAAACCTGCAGGAATAAGGATTGAATACCAATTTCCGAAAGCTTTAATAACAGGAGTGTACTTTTGGTGTCTAGCTCCGATCGACTGGAAAGAAGACTGGAAACCGTGTGCCAAATGCAGACCTAATAATCCGAAAGCCACAACATAAAGTGCCACTCTCCAAAGATCATGAAACTTGTGGTGAAGCTCTGCCCAATATCTTGTCTCATCTGGTGTATTTGCCTGAATGTACTTGTAATTCATTTCAGGAAAATAAAAATCATAAAAATGCAATACCAAGAAAGCTAAGATCACAGCTCCGGAAATAATCATATTTCTAGACATCCATGTAGAATTAGCCGCTCCGTTGTTGTTCGCATATTTAATCGGACGAGCCTTGTTGTTCTTAATCTCAAGAACGAACCCCATTGCAAAATGGAAAATCACTGCAAACATCAAAATCGGCTGCATCAGATACTGTACCGCCGGATTGTATCCCATAAAATGAGAAGCCTCATTAAAAACATCTTCGCTGAAAACGGATGTCATGTTGGTAGATAGATGCATCACTAAGAATATCAGCAAAAACATTGCTGAAAGTGCCATAGCATATTTTCTACCTATTGTAGAACTTGTTAAACCTGCCATATTAAGTTTAAATTTGAATTTCCACAAAATTATGAAATGTTAACAATACTAAAAAGTGAGAAATCTCACTATTAGACAGTTTGTAATCTTTCTAAATAAGATTCATAAGTATATTAAATACAAGAAAAAGCATTAAAATTTGAGATTACTTTAATTCATGAATTTTACCTTCAAACTTGACCATTTTAGCCGAAGCCGGAATTTTTTTGATTTCTATTTTTTTTATCCTGCGTGAAGAAACATAAGGATTGATAATATATTGTTGAATCTTATCTTTATCATCTGAAGAATTTACCAAAAAAACAACCTTGTTTCCTTTTTTCACGGAAATAACATTTTCTTTTTTATAATGATGAACAAAAAACTCATCTTTCTGATTCTCAAAAAGGTTAAAAGAAATTCTCACGATAAAAAATAGGGTAATGGCTAAAATTACATTTGAAATATTTCTAAAACTGAGTTTATCAAGCATAAATTTCAGGAAGTAAATAATTCCAAACACCAGAAAAACCTCAGCTAAATTCAAAGGAATATTTTCAAAGAAAACGGCATCGAACTCAGCAAACCAATGAATTACTTTCAGCAAAATCTTAATAATATAATCGTAACACCCATTAATTATTTCAAAATCTAAATTAAAACCGAGCAGCGCAGTCATTAAAAAAGAAAATATAATAATGAGTTCAGAAAACGGAACGATTATAAAATTGGCGAGAATCGAAACCAATGAGAATTGATGAAAATAGTACAAGACCAAAGGTAAAGTCGCCAATTGCGCCGCAACAGAGATTGAAATTGTATTATAAATCAGTTTTTTGAAAAAATTATCCTGTCTCGGAAGATATTTTAGAATGGGTTGATTGAGCCAATAAATACCTAAAACCGCCAGAAAACTCAACTGAAAACCTACGTCAAAAATTTGCTGTGTATCAATCATTAAAATAATAAATGCAGAAAGTGCCATTGAATGGAGCAGATCGGGTTTTCTTTGAAGCAATACGTAAATAAAATACACAGAAATCATGATGCAAGACCGCACCACAGAATTTCCAAATCCGATGAAAAATGCAAAAATCCAGATGAATAGTAAACTGAAAATGATAGCATATTTTTTCAGACGAACAGATGAAAACCTCATCATAAGAAAATAAAACATCCCGAAAATTACGACGATATGCGTTCCTGAAATAGCCAAAAAATGCACCAATCCGGAACGGTTAAAATCCTGAACAGTTTCAGCATCAATTTCTGTGCGGTCTGCAAGAATAATTCCTTTTAAAAATTCACGACTGCGGAAAGACATTTCAGAATTATTAATTTTCTGTAAAGTTTCCAGACGTTTCTGTTTTATCTTTTCTATAAAACTCAAATCACTTCTTGCAGCAGAAGAAATTTCTCCGTTAATATAACATTGATATGAAATATTTTTTCGCTTTAAATATTTTGAATAGTCAAACTGAAAATCGTGTTGCGGTGATTTGGGCTGAACGAGATAGGCTTTCGCTTTATAATAATGATTAAAATCTAATTCTTTCCGAGTTTTTTCAACATTGGCAATTGCTTGAAAAGATTCATTTTCAACCTCAGCTAAAATCTCATACTTCTTATATTTTTCGTTTGAATTTAATTTTTTTGAAACTTTAAAAATGATGGTTTCATTAGTTTTTACATTAACCTTTTGAGTCGTAGAGTTATTATAAAAATGAAAAATAATTCCCCATCCGAAAAAGAAAATCATCAAAAGGAAATTCCTGATTTTAAATAGAATATGACTTTTCAGAAAAAACAATCCGAAAATAATGACAGAAAAAAGTAAAATTAGAATGATGGAATTTTGCTCAAGAATCAACTTATCCTGGAAGAAAATCCCAAGAATAAAACAGAGTACAACAATCAAAAGAGGTTGCTTGTTCAAAATCATTTGTGTTTGAACAAACTAAGTTAGAAAATTTTAGAATACAGAAATAGATTTATTTCTATTTTTTGAGATTCAAAATAATATCAGCTGCATTTTCACTTGCGCCTTTTCCACCCAATTTTTCTCTGAGTAATTTAAAATCCTGAAGCATTTCATCTCTTTTTTCACCGCTAATAATGAAATTTAATTCTTTGACAAGATTTTTAGTATTAAGCTCGCTTTGAATTAATTCTTTCACCACTTCCCTATCCATAATCAGATTGACCAAAGAAATATATTTGATGTTTTTGACTAATCTTTTGGCAATAGCGTAAGAAATTTTGCTTCCGCGATAACAAACCACTTCCGGAATATTCAACAGAGCGGTTTCTAAAGTTGCCGTTCCCGAAGTCACCAAAGCTGCTTTTGAACACCTCAGCAAATCATAAGTTTTATTGGAAACGAAATGCACATTTTCATCAACATATTTTTGATAAAATTCTTTTTCAAGACTTGGTGCACCCGCAATCACAAACTGATAATTCTCAAAATGTGGACGAACAGAAAGCATGATTTCAAGCATTTTCTCCACTTCCTGTTTTCTGGAACCCGGCAAAAGTGCAATGATTTCTTTTTTATTTAAACCGTTTTCAGTTTTAAAATCATCAACAGAAATATCCTGAAGTGTAGAAATTGCATCTAATAAAGGATGCCCAACAAAGTGAGATTTTACACCATGTTTGTGATAAAAATCTTCCTCGAAAGGTAAAATCACCATCATTTCATCAACATATTTTTTGATGATCTCAACACGGCCTTCTTTCCAAGCCCAAAGTTGAGGAGAAATATAGTAGACTACTTTTATGCCCAATTCTTTTGCAAACTTGGCAATTCGCAAATTAAAACCTGGATAATCAACCAAGATTAAAACATCAGGTTGGTTGTTTTTAATATCTTCTTTGCAGATTTTAATATTATTTAAAATCGTTCTCAGATTCATTGCAACTTCCAAAAAGCCCATAAAAGCTAAGTCACGGTAATGTTTTACCAAAGTACCACTTTGTTTCTGCATCAAATCTCCGCCCCAAAATCTGAATTCTGCGTTGGAGTCTTTTTCTTTTAAAGCTTTCATTAAATTGCTGCCGTGCAAATCTCCGGAAGCTTCACCTGCGATGATATAATATTTCATAAGCAACGAATGATGAGTGATGATTGATTTTCTGAATCTCAAATATCAAACCTCAAATTTCAAATTAGAAATGAGTAAATTTGCTTCAAAGATAATGATAAAAAAATGTCAGAAGAATTTGAAATAAAAAATAAAGTAGCAGCGAGTGGATTGATCAACTTTGATCTTACCGATCTTGTTCCCAAAGGTGCAAGAAAAGGAATAGATCTGAAAGATTTTCTTTTCATGGAAATGATTTTAAAAGAGAAAGATTTTCGTGAAAAAGTGGCAGCTATCAATACTGAAGAATACAAAGATGCTTTCGTTTACGTTTACAACTCTGCAGATGCAATTGTTCCGCTTTGGGCCTATTTTTTAATCACCGCTAAATTAACTGGTGTTACTAATAAAATTGTTTTCGGAAATTTAGAAAATTTAGAAATAATCTTAATGCATGATGCGATCAACAACCATGATTTCTCTGTAATGGAAGGAAAAAGAGTATTAGTAAAAGGCTGTTCTGACAAGCTAATTCCAGAAAATGCATACGTAGAATTGGTAGAAAAAATTCAGCCGATTGTAAAATCTCTTATGTTTGGTGAGGCTTGTTCGAATGTTCCTATTTTGAAAAACTAATTAAATGAATAAAAAATTTATTCCATTTTTTTTATTCTTGTTCTTCTTAAGCATTTACTACCTTTCAAGTTTCTCGAAAGTTTCTTTTGGGGATGGAATGGGCTTTCTTTTAGATGTTGAAAAAGGATTATTCACAAACCATGTGACCCCATTATCACATTTTCTCTACTTAAATACTGCAGTACTTTTTACAAAATATTGTAATGTAGACAGCATTATGACAATGAGGCTTATGTCTGTCGTTCCTGCCGCTCTAAGTATTACATTACTCTATATTCTTATCAAAGAATTTATTTCTGAAAACTGGATCGCAATAAGTTGCAGTATTATTTTTGGACTAAGCTTTACGTTTTGGCGAAGCGCTTCTACCATTGAAGTTTACACCTTTAATGCCATTTGGATCTTCTTTTTTTTGATATATTCCGTAAGATCTTTAAAAAAACCGTCTCTAAAAAATATACTTCTGTCAGGAATCTTTTTAGGAATAAGCATGTGGGTTCACATCCAAAACATTATGTTGATTCCTGCCTATCTTATACTTCTCTATCAACTTAGAAATTCCAGAAAAAATATTTTTATTTCAGCTTCTTCATTTGTATTGATTTTTTGTTCAATGTTTCTCGTTAATTACGTAGCTGATATTCATATAAAATACACATTTCTTACGGGAACAGGTACTTGGATAGAAGATACTTTTAAGCAAGGCTTTACAGACTTACTAAAAGATATTTTAAAATCTTTTCTTTTTTTACTTTATAACTTCAATATTTTTTTGATTTTTATTCCTTGGGGAATACGTGAAATTTTTAAAAATTACAGAAATTTGTTTCCCTTTATTGCAATTTCTTTTTTATTTACTTTTGGTTTTGCAACATTTTATGCAGTTTCAGACAATTATGTTTTTTTCATACCGAGTTATTTTATTGTTATAATCCTCATTGGTCTTGGAATGAAATCATTGAGCATGAAATATAATTTGAAAAGATTACAATTTGTAACTTTTCTCATTCCGTTATTTTATATCGGATCTCATAGATTAGCTTCCTCATTAGAAGCCACAAAAATATTCCAGCAAGAAAAAGCATATAAAGGTGGACTTACTTATTATATGTTACCTTGGTTGCACAATAATTTGGGATGTATAGAATTTACCCTTGAAAACAAGCCAATTATTGACAATGTAGAACAATTAAGAAAACAATCTTTAGAGTTTGTTGAAATCAGAAAAAAATATCAAAATAGACAAGAGATAATGAAATTATAATCTATAATATTACTTTGTCAATATTTTTGATAACTTTGAGTTTATTAACACTTAAAAAATAAACACAAAAATGAGTTTAATTGATTTACTTACAGGAAACACAGGAAACCAAGTTGCAGAACAGGCTGAAAACAAATTTGGGATCAGTAAAAACCAAATCATCGCACTTTTGGCGGTGGCAACACCTCTTGTAATTTCTTATCTGAGAAACAAATCTCAGGACAATAAAGAAGCTGAAGCTTTAAATAACGCTTTAGATAAAGATCACGACGGAAGTATTCTTGATGACACTTCACAGTTAGAGGCAAGACAAAACGAAGGTGGATCAATCCTTTCTCACGTTTTCGGAAGCGAAAAAGGGAATGTTGAAAATCAATTGTCACAAAATACAGGAATTTCTATTGATAAAATCGGACCTATTTTGGCAATGCTTGCTCCGGTAATCATGGGTTATATTGGTAAAGAAAAACAACAGAATAATGTTGGAGCAGGAGGTCTTGGTGATCTTTTAGGAGGAATTTTAGGCGGCGCACAAACTCAGGCTCAACAGCAACAGTCTAATCCACTGAACGATATTCTTGGAAGTGTTTTAGGAGGTGGACAATCACAGTCTTCTGGAAATCCTTTGAATGATATTTTAGGAAGCGTTCTTGGTGGAAGCGGACAACAAAAGCAACAACAAGGTGGAGGTTTAGGAGATATTCTAGGCGGACTTTTTGGAGGAAAATAATTTCTTACTAGTTATAAATATAAAAAAATACCGAAAGTGATTCTTCGGTATTTTTTAGTTTAATAAAACAAAAAGAATAGATATCATTTGGAACAGCCATATAAAGCAATTTACAATAGGAAAGAAAAAACAACAAACACGAAGTTTTGGAAAAAGCAATGAAATGGATTAATAATTAGCAACATGTATCAAAAAAAATAATTAGATTTGTATATTATTTAGATAAAATTAAGATTTATGAAAAAAATAATTACTACTTCTTTACTATTTGGAATTGCTATTTTTAGTAATGGATTATTTGCACAAGAACTTTCTGGTGAGAAAACAAGAATCTTCCAGACAGACAAAATAGAAGATATAAAAAAGGTTTTCAAGAAAGATGAGCTTACTAAATGTTTCGACATCAAACAAGTTCCATACAATCTCTTGTCTTTAAGTGCAAGATATGAAAGAGTAAATGTGATCAACTATTTGTTTGAAAACAATGTAGACGTTAATAAATCTTGTAGCGATACAACTCCTCTTATGTACGCCGCAAGATATGGCTACACCGATACCGTAAAGTTATTTTTAGAAAAAGGAGCTAAAAAAGAGGTAAAAGATCGTAACGGCAAAACAGCAAAAGATTATGCTTTAGAAAACAAACACCCTGAAACGGCTGCACTTCTTTAGAAAAATTAATAATAATATAGCTTAAAACTTCCTTCGGGGAGTTTTTTTGTTTTAAAAACTTTCAAAAACCTTATCTTTGCCAACGAAAAATTAGACACATTAAAGTCTAATATCTAACGTCTAATATCTAACATCTAAAACAAATGTTTCGATCGCACACCAACGGAGAATTATCTCTAAAAAATCTTAATGAAGAAGTTACACTTTCAGGATGGGTACAAACCATTCGTGATAAAGGATTTATGATTTGGATAGATCTTCGAGATCGTTACGGAATTACTCAGCTGGTTTTCGACCAAGACCGTTCTACAGCGGAATTGATGGAAAATGCAAAAAAATTGGGCCGTGAATTTGTGATTCAGGTTACAGGACGCGTCATCGAGAGAGTAAGCAAAAACCCAAATATTCCAACAGGAGAAATTGAAATTTTAGTTGAAAAATTAGAAGTTCTTAATGAATCTCAGCTTCCGCCTTTCACGATTGAAGACGAAACAGACGGAGGGGAAGAATTAAGAATGAAATACCGTTACCTGGATATCAGAAGAGCTCCGGTAAGAGATAAACTGATTTTCCGTCACAAAATGGCGCAAAAGGTTAGAAATTATCTTTCAGACGAAGGATTTATCGAGGTTGAAACTCCAGTTTTAATCAAATCTACTCCGGAAGGAGCGAGAGACTTCGTTGTACCGAGCAGAATGAATCCGGGACAGTTTTACGCATTGCCACAATCTCCACAGACTTTCAAACAATTGTTGATGGTTGGTGGAATGGATAAATATTTCCAGATCGTGAAATGTTTCCGTGACGAAGATTTAAGAGCCGACAGACAGCCGGAATTTACACAGATCGACTGCGAAATGGCTTTTGTAGAGCAGGAAGATGTAATGAATGTTTTTGAAGGAATGACGAAAACGTTAATCAAAGACATTACAGGTCAGGAATTCGGAACTTTCCCAAGAATGACGTTTGCTGATGCAATGCAGAAATACGGAAACGACAAACCGGATATTCGTTTCGGAATGGAGTTCGTAGAATTAAACGATTTAGTAAAAGGAAAAGATTTCAAAATATTTGATGACGCAGAATTGGTTGTCGGAATCAATGTAGAAGGATGTGCAGATTATACAAGAAAGCAAATCGATGAGCTTGTTGATTGGGTGAAAAGACCACAAATCGGAGCTTCAGGAATGGTTTGGGCTAAATTCCAGAATGACGGAGTGAAAACGTCTTCTGTAAATAAATTTTACAATGAGGAAGATTTAGCAAAAATCATCGAGAAATTTGGCGCAAAAGAAGGCGATTTAATGTTAATCCTTTCTGGAAACGAGCACAAAGTAAGAACTCAGCTTTCTGCGTTAAGAATGGAGCTTGGAAATCGTTTAGGATTAAGAAAAGGAGATGTTTTCGCACCACTTTGGGTAGTTGACTTCCCGTTATTGGAATTTGACGAAGAAAGCGGACGTTACCACGCAATGCACCACCCTTTTACTTCTCCAAAACCTGAAGATATTCATTTATTGGAAACTGACCCAGGAAAAGCAAGAGCAAACGCATACGATATGGTTTTGAACGGAAACGAGATCGGTGGAGGTTCTATCAGAATTTTTGATAAAGATCTTCAATCTAAAATGTTTGATCTTTTAGGATTCTCAAAAGAAGAAGCAGAGGCTCAGTTTGGATTCTTGATGAATGCGTTCAAATACGGAGCTCCGCCTCACGGTGGTTTAGCTTTCGGGTTTGACCGTTTGGTAGCTATTTTGGATGGAAACGAAGTGATCAGAGATTACATTGCATTCCCTAAAAATAATTCTGGACGAGATGTGATGATTGATGCGCCTTCTTCGATTGCTGATGAACAGCTTGATGAATTGGAATTACAATTGAATTTAAAAGCATAAATTAGAAGCGGAGATTTTTTCTCCGCTTTTTTATTATGGATACATTCATCTCATTACTTATTACAATTGGATTTATTTTTGCGATAATTGGAGTTGCATTTTTAATTTTATTAATCATAAAAAAATCGACATATTACCCGCCAAACAAACAAGAACAAGCGTCAGACAAAAAAGCCCGGTTAACATATATTTCATTAACTTTAATTACAATAAGTACTTTTTGTTTTGCCGGAGCGAAAGCAATTATAAAAAAGATTTTAAAAATACTTTAGAAGAAAATAAAATTATGTCGCTTGAATTTGATGATGTATTTTTCAGTCAAGATGATATGAATGGAATCTTTAATAAATTTGAATCTACTGAAGGACGTTTTAGATGTGAAAGCTTTACAGGATTTATTAATTTTGAAAATAAAAAAAGTATTCCGATTGAAATAATCAGACATTGTTATGAGAAGAACAGATATATTATTATTTCTAAAAAATATAATATCGACGTAACAATCGGAGATATAAGAACCTCTAAATTTGATTATATTCAAAAAGACACTATTAATTCTCAGTAAAATTGGAATTACAATTGAATTTAAAAGCATAAATTAGAAGCGGAGATCTTTCTCCGCTTTTTTTATTTGAAACATGAAAGAAAAACATAAATGGAAGCTCTGGGAGATCCCGATTGTTATCCTTTGGTTTGTTGGGTTATTCACTTTCTTCCACGGAATTGGTTATTCAAAACAGACTGGTAATTTCGATTTTAAAGCAGGTTATTTTGTAATCGGAATTCTTATTATTCTTCCCGTATATTTTTATATTCGCTCGCTTACTGACAGCGAAAAAGGGTTTCCCATTGAAAATTTTTATAGAGATATTGTTGTTCAGGATATAAAACGTCATAAGATCTGCAAAAATGTAGATTTGAGCCGTGCCATAATTGAAAGTTACGTTTTCGGTGTTGGAAAAGACCAAAATGATTATGCCAATATTTTCTATAATAAAAGTGATATTGAATTTGTAAAAACCAAACTTACAATTGAATATTATGATAAATCTTTACCAACACTTACAGCATTTACCAACATTGATAAATTGATGCTGAAAGAAATTTTTCAAAAACATACTTCTACAAATGTTTATTTTGACAAATATATTCCTACAAATTATTATCTTGATCTTGAATTTTTAATCGATTTGACGTTGAAATCTAATTTAAAAGCATAAAAAAACGAAAAAAAAATTCAGGTTTCTATATTTTAGTAATAATTTTTATTTACAAATATCCATTCTGAACCAACCAAGCTGTAATTCTTTTCAGAGTAAGCGCATTAGGATCTACTGCAGAAGAAAGAAATTTCACATTATCCTTTTGAGGAATAGAAATCACTTTTCTTACGTTGTCTTTAGCGCTAAACAATTCAAAATTCTGAGCATTATTACCTCCTGCAAAATTTACTTTAGCAACCAAAATTCCTCCTGGAATAAAAAATTCATAAAAATCCTGACCGTTTCTATTTCCTGTAGAATTAAAAAATCCAATCTGTTCTCCGCCTTGTTCTATAGCTTTCGTTTCCTTTAATTCAATTGGCCAGCTTTTGTTACGTGAAACTAAAGTATAATTTACGGCAGTTCTTGGCGAAATACCTTTTGAGGCAATTAATTCAGTAATTTTAGCTTCATTCAAATTATTTCCTTCAACAACACCACTCTTCCCGATAAGATTTACAAAACCTTTTTCCATACCTAAAGTTGATAATTTAAAAATCCCAACCTGATTAGTCGGCAAAAATGTAAAGCGATAATACATACTTGTATTGTCATTTTTATCACCTTCAAACTCAGTACTCAAAACGGCAATTACAAGTTTTTCGCCCTCCATTGAGTAAAGATTAAAATTTTTAGTTAAGCCGAGATTCTGTTTCTGCACTTCGACTTTTGCTATTTTCTGACCATCAACCGTAATAATATTATTCTTGTAATCAACTTTTTGCGCAGACAGAAAAATATTAATTCCTAGCGTACATAAAAAAATAAAAATTGTTTTCATCTGAAAATTATTTAGTAGTATCCAAATTACAAATAATTTCTCACGGCACAATCATTGCAAGTTTTTCTAAAAAAGTAAGACAATGAAAGCAATTTGGAACGGTGCCATTGGTTTTGGCTTAGTCAATATTCCTGTGAAGATATATTCTGCGACAGAAACCAGCAAACTCGATCTTGATATGCTGGATAAATCTGACTTTTCTAATATTAAATTCAAAAGAGTTAACGAAAAAACAGGCAAAGAAGTAAAGTGGGCAAACATTGTAAAAGGTTATCTGATGGACGACAAATATGTTGTTCTGGAAGATGAAGATTACGAGGCCGCAAGTCCTGAAAAAACGAAAATTCTTTCTATTGAACATTTCGTAAAAGAAGTCGAAGTAGATTCTGTTTATTTTGAAACTCCCTACTTTCTTGAGCCACAAAAAAACGGCGAAAACGCTTACAGACTTTTAATAAAAGCTTTACAGCAAACTAAAATGGTCGGCATCGGAACTTTTGTTCTTCGCGACAGCGAAGCGATCGGCATGATTCGCCCTTACAATGATGAGGTTTTGGTTTTAAACCGATTAAGATTTGATCAAGAAATCAGAGATTACAAACAGCTTAAAATTCCTGCCAAAAAAGCTCCCAAACCTGCCGAACTGAAGATGGCAAAAAATCTTATCGAGCAGCTTTCAGAACCTTTTGATCCAACATTTTACAAAAATACTTATTCCGCTGAACTGCTTAAAATCATCAAGAAAAAAGCGAAAGGTAAAACCGTAAAACTAAAAAAATCAGAACCTGCAAAACAAGGCAAAGTAATTGATTTAATGGCACAGCTAAAAGCTAGTTTACAAAGTCCAAAATCTAAAAACGCTTCGTGATTATGGCACTTAAAGATTATAACAATAAGAGAAAGTTCGATGAAACTACCGAACCCAAAGGAAAAACAAAAAAAAGCAAAGACCAACTTATTTTTGTAATTCAGAGACATGCTGCATCAAGACTTCACTATGATTTTCGTTTAGAAATGGAAGGCGTTCTGAAAAGCTGGGCTGTTCCGAAAGGGCCATCTTTAAATCCCGAAGACAGACGTTTGGCGATGATGGTTGAAGATCATCCGTACGATTATAAAGATTTTGAAGGAAATATTCCTGAAGGAAATTACGGAGCCGGACAAGTCGAAATCTGGGACAGCGGAACGTATGAACCTTTAGACGAAACCAGTAAACTTTCTGATGAAAAAGAACTGTTGAAAGAATTGAAAGCAGGTTCTTTAAAATTTATTCTTCACGGCAAAAAACTAAAAGGAGAATTTGCTTTGGTTAAAATGAAAAATGCCGAAAATAACGCTTGGCTTTTGATTAAACATAAAGATAAATTTGCTGAAGAAAAATATGATGCTGAAGAAAATATTGCCAAAAATTCTCAGGTGACAAAATTTTTAGAGGAAAAAAAAAGCCTAAAAAGCAACAAAAAGAAGTCATAACTTCTGAAACAAAACCAAAATTTCAACGATTCAATTCTTTAGGTGATGAAAAAAAACTCGAAAAATTCATCAAACCTATGCTTGCAAAATCTTCTGACGATGCTTTTGATCACGAAGACTGGATTTTCGAGATCAAATGGGATGGTTACCGGGCTGTAGCTGATTTAAGCAAAAAAAATCCACTCTTCTATTCCCGGAACGGCATTTCTTTTCTGTCTAAATTTGACACTATTGCCGAAGATTTCATTCAGCAAAAGCACAAAATGATTCTGGATGGCGAAATTGTCGCTTATGATGAAAATGGAAAACCTAACTTCCAATTATTACAGCAAATTGGCGACAATCCAAATTTGGCTTTAACGTATCAGGTTTTTGATTTGCTTTGGCTCAATGGTCATTCTACCGAAGAACTGCCCTTAATTCAAAGAAAAGAGCTTTTAAAAGATGCTTTAATTGAAACAGACCTGATCAAATTTTGTGATCATGTTCCTGAAAAAGGAATTGCCTTTTTTAATCAGATGAAAAAAATGAAGCTGGAAGGAATGATTGCCAAGAAATCGGACAGCATTTATACCGAAAACAGCAGAAGCTCCGATTGGCTTAAAATAAAATTCACGAACACGGAAGAAGCGATTATTTGTGGTTTCACAGAACCAAAAGGTTTCAGACAAGGTTTTGGAGCTTTGATTTTGGGAAAATACATCAATGGAAAATTAATTTATTCAGGACATACCGGAACCGGATTTAATAATGATTTGTTGAATCAACTCCATCAAAGACTAAAAAAATTAGTGATAAAAACATCACCTTTTGAAATCATTCCTAAAACAAATATGCCTGTAACATGGACAAAACCTGAATTGGTCTGCGAAATAAAATATTCTGAAATCACAAAAGGCGGAATGTTCCGTCATCCTGTTTTTGTGGCAATCAGAGAAGATAAAGATGCAAAAGAAATCAGTAATTCAATAAAAAAATCTAATCAGAAAACTACCAAATCTAAAAATATGACGACTAAAAAATCCACAGAAAAAACAGAAAACGATCTTGAGAAAGACACTGAAATTACCCTGAACCGTCATAAAATAAAGCTCACGAATCAGAATAAAATTTATTTTCCGAAAGATAAAATCAGCAAAGGCGATGTTGTGGAATATTATCAGTCTGTAGCCGAATATATTTTACCGCATCTGAAAAACCGTCCGCTTTCTTTAAACCGCTTTCCAAGCGGAATTGATCATTCAGGGTTTTACCAAAAAGACACTGGAGATTCTTTTCCTGATTGGATCAAAACAACCAAAGTTCATTCAGAATCTACCGATAAATATATCGATTATGCTATTTGTAATGATAAAGCGACCTTAGCTTATCTGAATAATCTGGGCTGCATTGATTTCAATCCGTGGAACTCGTCGCTTCCCGATCTGGAACATCCTGATTATTTGGTTTTGGATCTTGATCCTTCGAAGAAAAATAGTTTTGACGATGTCATTGAGACAGCACAACAGGTGAAAGAAGTTTTAGATTTAATTAAAATAAAAGGGCATTGTAAAACTTCAGGAAGTACAGGAATTCATATTTATATTCCAATGGGTGGAGCGTACGATTATGATCAGGTGAAAGATTTTGCCCACATTCTGATGAAGCAGGTGAATGAAAAACTTCCAAAAATCACAACATTAGAAAGAAGTTTACAAAAAAGAGACGACAAAAAAATCTATCTCGATTATCTTCAAAACCGACAGGGACAAACTTTGGCGAGTGTTTACAGTTTGAGACCAAAAGAAGGAGCATCAGTTTCAATGCCGATTGAATGGATCGAACTAAAAAAAGGCTTGAAGCCTACTGATTTTACTATTGAAAATGCTTTGGAAAGAATAAAGGAAAAAGGAGATTTGTTTAAACCTGTTTTAGGAAAGGGAATTGATATGATGAAGGCGCTGGAATTATTGCAGAATGTGGAGTAAATTGTAAAATTTGACAAAAACAAATATTAAACTCAAGCTAAAATATTTTTTAACGCAAAGTTTTTTAACAAAATAAATATTTAAAAGGAGCAAAGATTAATCAACAAGTTGATTTGATGAAGCGGAAGTTTAGCCTACGGAAGCTTCGCCACCAGACTTTCCGGTAAGATTTTTAAAATAAAATAAATCAATTTCCATTTAAAATCGGGAACAATTGTAAAAGAATTTCCAGCATTCACGATATGTTTTGCGACATAATCAGGTTCCATCAGAAGATTTTTGTTGAGATCTAATCCGGCGTTTATTTTTGTATTGATATATCCGCTAACCAAAACATTAACAGTAATATTTCTCTGCACTAATTCCTGTCTTAAACCTGCTAAATAAGTTGTAAAAGCCGCTTTCGTACTTCCGTAAACAAAATTACTTTTTCGACCACGAACCCCTGAAAGAGAAGAAAGCCCAATGATTCTTTCTAATTTTTTATTGCTTTCGTCCATCGCAATAATGTTCAGAATAGAAACTGCACCCATATAATTAACGGTCATCATTTGTTGAGCACTTTTGAAATCGCTTAACGCTTTCTCATTATCAACTAAAAATCCTGCTGCGTAAACAACAAGATGTGGTTTTGTTGGAAGTTGATCATAAAATTTTTGGTGAGAATCAAAATCTTCAGCATCAAAAGATAAAACCGTAACTGTTGAATTGAGATTATTTTGCTGAATAAAATTTTCTAAAGAATGGGTATTTCTGGAAGCAGCAATTATAGAGAATCCTTTTGCAACATATTGTTTAATACATTGTTTAGCAACATCAGAATTGGCTCCGAGAATGAGAACGGTTTTGTTTTGATTCATTGGGCAAAGATATTTTATTTTAAATTTTAAACACAAATTCCACGAATATTTTCACGAATAAACACAACGCGATTAAACGGTTTGTTATTTCGACGAAGGAGATTTAACCATTAAGTTTTAGTTAAGTGGTTAAGATTATTAAGATAGATCTTCACTCTGCTTTGCTGCGTTCTGAGTGACACAGCGTACAAAATGATTATATAAAAAAGAATCGGCGCGGTGACCAAAGGTCACCGCGCCGAAACACAATATTATTTAAAACTAAATTATTTCTTTTCAGTTTCTGTAACTTCTTTTTTGTCAGCTGTAGCTTTGTCTCCAAATCTAGTTGCTGTAAACTCTCTAGAGATCGCTGCTTTTTCAAATTTCAGTTTCCCGGAAAGCGTTTCAATAACAACTCCGTCTTCCTGAATCTGAGCAATTCTTCCGTGAAGACCAGAAGTAAGTACTACTCTGCTTCCCACTTTCAGATCTTCCTGAAATTTTTTCTCCTGCTTCTGTTTTTTCATCTGAGGTCTGATCATCAGAAAATAAAATCCAACAACCATTACTCCCATCATCATCAACATTGTAGTTGAATTTCCCTGAGCAGGTGCTTGTAAAAATAATGTTAACATATTCATTTAATTATGGTTGAATATTAGCATTGAATGTCAATTTTATCGGCGCTTTTTCTACGTTTGCAAAAACATCAGCATATTTTTGTACGCTTCCGTCGAAGTTTGTAGAATCAAAACTCAAAGTAATTTTACCTTTTTTACCCGGCATAATCGGATCTTTTGTAAATTCAGGAGCAGTACATCCGCATCCAGGCTTTACTTCAGAGATAATTAATGGGTTTGTACCTGTATTGGTTACTTCGTAAACGTGGTTTACTTTTGCACCTTTTTTAATCGTTCCAAAATCGAAATTGCTTTCAGATAATGCAATTGTTGTCGTAGGCTGGTTAGATTTTACAGGTGCTGCAGCTTCAGTTCCGGCAACAGCAGGAGTTACAGGTGCAGCTGTAGAATCAGTTGAAGGTGCTGCAGGTGCATTGGTAGAATCTACACCGATTACTTCTGCATTTTGCACTTCTTTATTTTCTTCTTTTTTACAAGAAACCAATCCTAATCCGATTACAGACAAAGCAATAATTGATAATGTCTTTTTCATATTAAATTAATTTTTAATTTATATTCTATTTAAATCTTTACAATATTTATCTAAAATACCGTTGATGAATATGTTTGAACGATCCGTAGCAAATACTTTTGCAATCTCGATATATTCATTAATAATAACTCTTGAAGGGGTAAAAGGAAAATTGTCAAGTTCTGAAATAGCAGTCGTTAAAATAACTTTATCCATCAATGCCACTCTCTCCAAATCCCAGTTTTCAAGACGCTCAGAAAGTTTTTTCTCATTGGTTTCCCAGTTATTCAACGTATCTCTAAGAAGTTTGCTTGCGAAAGTTTTGTCTTCTTCATCTTTAATCATTTTAATTAAAGTGCGGCTTTCTTCATCTTCTTTCAAAAATCCGATTGTTTTTTGAACCATCGAATTTGCAATGTGAATATCATCTGACCAGGTCAATTCTCTATCGCTGATATAATCATGAAAATCATCATTTTCGGCAACATATCTTAAAAATAACTTTCCGATAAATTTCTGATCATCTTCAAAAGAATAACCATCTTCCTTCATAAAATCCTGATAACGTTTTCCGGCAGTCATACGCTGGAAAGTTTTCACCAACATATCATCGTGCAAGTCCCACTTCAAATCTTTATGTTGACCAGAGAAAAATAATCTCTCAGGGTTTTCATCAAGTTTTTTTAAAACCTGATTGTTGATAAATTTTTGATTGGGATTGACATCTGAATCAGTTTTAAAATACTTGTTTTTACCAATTTCCATTTGATTTTCTGCAAGATCCTTCAGACCTACCAAAAAATTCAACTGAAAAATATAGAGATTATAGATTTTCTCTATTCCCGAAAACATGTTTTTTTCTAACACATCAAATTTTATCGGATTTTGGTAGTACGAATACACGGATTCTACTACTTTTTCACGGATTTGTCTTCTTCCTAACATTCAAAGAGCTTTTTATGGGTGCAAAGATATGAAATTTAAAATTTATGAAATTCTCAGTCTGCTTCAATTTTTGTAATTTTGTGAAACTTTATGAAAGCACTCAAAACTCTGAACCCTTACTTTTGGAAGCACAAAATATTATTGTTTTGGGGGTTACTCTTCATCATCGCCAGTAATTTTTTTAACATCTATAAAGTACAGTTTGTCGGAAAATCAGTTGACGAATTGACGAAACACGGAAATCTGGGCTTTAATAAACAGGTTTTAATTTACGTTGCCATTATTGTTGGCTGTTCACTTCTCACAGGATTTTTTACTTTTATGATGCGACAGACCATCATTGTTGCATCAAGAAGGATTGAATATGAGCTGAAAAATAAAATCTACAGACATTATCAGGATTTATCGCTTACAGATTATAAGCAGACAACCATTGGAGACTTAATGAACCGATTAAGTGAAGATATTGTTGCCGTAAGAATGTATTTGGGACCGGGTGTAATGTACGTTGTTAATCTCGTTGTATTACTATTGATTACCAGTTTTTATATGATTAAAACGGATGCATCGATGACGGTTTGGACGTTGTTGCCGCTTCCTATCTTGTCTTACATCATATTTAAAGTAAGCTCGATTATCAATAAAAAATCAAAAGTGATGCAGAAAAGCCAGTCTGCCATTTCCACTTTTGTACAGGATAGTTTTTCAGGAATACGAGTGATAAAATACTTTGCAAAAGAAAAATATATTCAAAAAAATTACGGTATTAAAGTAAGTGATTACCAAGACAAAGCTTTAGATTTAGCAAAAACAGAAGCCTATTTCTTTACCATCATTTTATTTGTAATCGGACTATTGAATGTTGCAGTTATTTTAATTGGCGGGCAAAAATATATTGCAGGCGAACTTACAGTCGGGAAAATTGCAGATTTCTTTATGTACATCAACATTTTGATCTGGCCGTTTTCAATGGTAGGTTGGGTAACTTCAATCAATCAAAGAGCGGAAGCTTCAATGCAAAGAATTAATGAATTTTTGGAAAAACAGTCTGAGATTTACAATAAGAACTTTGAAAATTATCCTATTAAAGGAGATATTGAATTTAGAAATGTATCTTATGTTTATCCAAATACGGGAATTAAGGCACTAGACAATTTAAGTTTTAAAATTGAAGCCGGAAAATCTTTAGCCATCATGGGGAAAACCGGTAGCGGAAAATCGACCATTGCTTTACTTCTATGCAGATTGATTGATCCTACTGAAGGCGAAATTTTGATTGACGGTAAAAATTTAAAAGATCACAATCTGGAAAACTACAGAAATTTCATCGGATACATTCCGCAGGAAAGCTATCTTTTTTCAGATTCTATTGAGCATAATATCGGATTTTCTATCGACAATCCTACTCACGAGAAAGTAGTAGAATATTCTAAAATTGCAGACGTACACAAAAATATTGTTGAGTTTAAAGAACAGTATAAAACAATGGTAGGAGAACGTGGAGTAATGCTTTCGGGAGGTCAGAAACAAAGAATCTGTATTGCAAGAGCGTTAATAAAAGACCCGAATATCATTATTTTTGATGATTCTTTATCCGCTTTAGATACAGAAACCGAACAGAATATCCTTGAAAATATTGACTCTAAAATCAATAACGCAACTTCCATAATCATCACACATAGAGAGTCTAGTGCACAAAGAGCTGACAAAATTCTTAATCTTAGCGAAATTACCAATTCTGCAACTGCATAGTCAAAACATTTGGAATTGTTAAATAAATCATAAAAAAAATTTTGTGATTAAAAGAAATATTTTATATTTGTTCTTAACAAGATTAAAAAAATATCTAATAATGAGTGAATACAAGGAACGCCATGAAAATGAAATTTTCACTAAGGTGTTAAAAGCGGGGAGAAGAACTTATTTCTTTGATGTGCGCGAGACTAAAGCAGGAGATTATTATCTTACGATTACCGAAAGCAAAAAGAATTTCGGAGAGAATGGAGAAGCTACATTCGAGAAGCATAAAATTTATCTTTACAAAGAAGATTTTAAGAGTTTTCAGGAGATGTTTAATGAGTCCACAGATTTCATCATTAACGAAAAAGGTGAGGATGTTATTTCAGAAAAGCATGATAAAGATTTCAAAAGCAGAACTTACACTATAGATTCTGACGACGAAGTTTAAATCAAAACATATCTAAAAAAACACAAGCATCTGAAAAAGGATGCTTTTTTTATGGCTATATTCTCACTTTTTGGGAGGATACAATATTCCATTTTTAAATAAAAAAAACACATTTTCAAAAAGAAAATGTGTTTAATGTGGGTGAATGAGGGGTCTCGAACCCCCGACCTCCGGAACCACAATCCGGCGCTCTAACCAACTGAGCTACAATCACCGTTTTTGGTGGTGCAAATATAGGAAAGAATTTTTAATTACCAAACAATTCCATCAAAATTTTTCAAAGCAATTAACTTCTCAGACGTAAATCCCTCAGCATAAGTAACTCCCGAGAGTCTTCCTAAATCCTGAGCACGGTAAGTTAAGCTTTCATAAAAATCTTTTGATGTAATCGGAGTTTCTGGTTCTTTAGAAGTTGGATCATAAAACTGAGTTTTAAATGCCATACATGCTTCTAGTTTTTTATCAAGATGTTCTGAGATATCAATCACAAATTCCGACTGAATATGTTTCCACTGGATATAATGGAAAATTTGCTTAGGTCTCCACACTTCCTGAATTTCACCGTTTAAAACAGTTTCAATTTTTCTTAATCCGGCCAAAAAGCACGCATCTGACACTAATTTCGCTGCTTTTGCGTGATCTGGATGTCTATCATCAATCGCATTGGCCAAAACGATTTCTGGCCTATATTTACGGATCATTTTTACAATCTCCATTTGATATTCTTCAGAATTGACAAGGAAACCATCTTTTAATCCTAAATTTTCTCTTTCAGCTACTCCCAAAATTTTGGCAGCTTCAGTTGCTTCCTCTTTTCTTGTCTGGTCGGTTCCTCTTGTTCCAAGTTCTCCTTTTGTTAAATCAACAATAACGCAGGTTTTTCCTTCCGAAATTAATTTAGCTATTGTTCCGCCACATCCCAATTCCACATCATCCGGATGAGCTCCAAAAGCAAGTATATCTGTTTTCATATTTTTGATAATAATTTAAATGATGCTATCGCTTTCAAAGTTCGACTTCATCAATTCAAAGATAAGGTTTAAACAAAAACTTCCCAAACATTACGAATGGGAAGTTTTTATATGAATAATTTAAATTTTAAATTACTTATTGATTTCTGCATTTAGTTTTACAGCATCCTGATAAGAAGGGTCTAATTGTAAAGATTTTGCAACATAATCTTTTGCTTTTGCTAGATCTTTATCTTTCTCAAGATATGCTACTGCAAAATATGCGTAAGCAAGAGTTTGCTTGTTAGCTTCCACTTCTGTAGGTTTTACGGTAGCAATAAATTTCTCATAAGAAACTTTTGCAGTCTCATTATTTCCTTTCTGTTGGTATGCATATCCTTGACTGTAATAAGCAGGTGCCCAATCAGGCAATAAACTACTCATTTTTTGCCAAGCTAAGATTGCTCCATCCCAGTTTTTTACATCCTGATAAGCATTTGCTAATTTATACAATGCATCGGAGCTTTCAGGATTGGCAGCTACTTCTTTTCTTGCAACTTCTACTTCCGGAGAAGTTGGTCCTGCATTAATACTTGACTGCGTTGCACCTCCACCATTGATTTTAATCATTTCCAAATCCCATTTCAATGTTTGGTCTTTAGCAGCTTTCGCAATAGCAATTTTTTGTTGAGATTCAGCTTGCAAGGCAGCTTTTTTAGCTGCATCTGTTTCAGTTTTAGCCAAACCAGCAGCGATTAACCCCATCAATCCTTGATCTGCAGGTTGAACTCTTGATTTTTCAGCTTTAGATACGAAAGAATCCATATTTTGTTTTGCCTCAGCATATTGACCGTCTGCATAATTCACATATGATCTCAATTTGAACTTAATAGGATCGTCAATCTTATCAAAGATTTTATCTAAAATTGCTTTTGAATTTGCATAATCTTCATTAGTGAAATACAATTTTGCAATCTCCAATTGAGTATAAGGATCTTCATCTGCATATTTTGTATAATTAATCAAATCCTGAGTTGCCTTTGCATTCTCCTGATATTTGATATCATAAGCAGCCAATGCTTTGTATGCCGGTGCATAGGTAGGATCAGTCGAAATTGCTTTATCAATACTTGTTTTAGCTTGTTGCCACTGTTGAGCCGCCATCCATAAAGTTCCAATTCTTGTATATACTGAAGCTTTATTTTTTGCTAATGGTAATGCGTTGTCATAGGCAGTCATCGCATCTCCAGGAACTCTTTTCAGTCTGTATGCGTCCCCTAAAGTATAGTAATAATACGCAGGAACTTCTTTTCTAGAAGCTCTTTCAATAGCTTTATTCAAAAATTGAACTGCTAAATCCGGAGAGTTATTCTTTTCAAATAAGGTCAATGCTTCAGCTGCTCTAAACAATACCGCAGCATCTTTTTCTCTAGAATCTGAAACAATCTTTTGGATCTCTGCAATAGCAGATTTATCACCTTTACCAAGCTTAACTGTAGCTAAACCAATTTGATTTAAATAGCTTTTTTTATCTGCAGCTAAACCTTTATTAAAGTTCTCTGTAGCCTGAGCGAAATCTGGTTCACCCTGTCTTAAAAAAGTATTTCCTAGGTAGAAATAATTTTCTGCTGTAGGTTCTTTTGCAATCATAGACGTGAAATTGGTTTTCGCAGCAGCAAACTTATCGCTATCCATGCTGTTAATACCATCCTGCAATGTCTGTGCAAAGGCAAAATTGGTAAAAAATACCACTGATGCTCCTAAAGCAATCTTCTTTACATTCATAATCATTATATCTTTCATTATTATTTTTAAATCTGTATTCTTAAAAACCGAATTACAAATACACAATTTTCAGACCAATATAATAAAATCGGTTTGAAACGAGGTATTTTTTAATATTTTTTAACGCATCTGTACTTGTCTCGGATAAATATTATAAGGTTGTAATCCTTCTTTTTGAACGATTTTCTGCCCCAAATGAGTACAAGAATATCTTATAAACCCATTTGCAATATTAAACCCACCCTCGTTGGTAAGAAAATATAATACTCTTGTGAAGGGATATTTCATCTCGCGAAGACCGCTAAAATCTGGAGAATAAGATTGACCTGCACTTACAACAGGAAGAATTTTTATCATTCCTCTTAATTTCTCAGTTTCTTTATCATAAGGTCTGCTGATTGTGTTTAAGCCGATTACCCCTATTTTATTAGGGTATTTATTTAATTCTTCGATAACATTTACACTCCCAGGAATAATTGAAAATTTCAAATCTTTAGGAAGTTTCTTCAATTTTTGAGCTACAAAGTTTAGATTACTTGAATTTGTTCCGTCAAATACAAAATTCTTATCATCCGACTGCAAGCCTGAAGTGATTTCTTCCATTGTAATACTTGATTTTTCAGAATTTTTCGGAACAAAAAATACTACAGCATCTGCAGCAAAGTTTGCAGGCTCGATTTTCATATCAACTTTATCTTCGTAGGCTTTAATCTCTTCAGGAGATAATGTCTTAGACATCACCGCAATTCTTGCTTTATTATTCAGCAAATCAAGAAACCCCAGATCTTCTTTTTGTGTAACCACTTTTATTTTAGTATCAGGATAGCTAATCATATAGCCTTCTGCTAAAGCTTCTGTAACACTTTTAAAAGATTCATCCGTTAAAATTATCATTTCACCTTTGTTATATGAAACGGTGCTTTCTTCTTTTTTTGAACAGCTTATCAACAAACCTGTGAAGAAAATCATTGAAAAAACAGCACTAAACTTCATCTTCGTCTGTATTTCTGAATTTTGATATTACTCTCCAAATTCTGAAGATTCCGTAAAGTATTAATACCGCTCCTAGGGAGTATGCATATATAGGCTCGAGAAATTTGTAAATCATCATTACGATACCTAAGACTACGTAACAAATTCCTGCGACCAAGGATAACCAATTGAACATCATACAACAAAAATATTAAAAAAAATAAAAAGAGAAGCATAAGCTTCTCTTTTTTAATTATTATGAAACAAATTCTTATTCAAAATTTAATTTCATAGGCATTCTAAATCTATATCTAACAGACTGACCATTAATCTTAGCCGGTGCCCATTTTGTTTTAATAGATTTTACAGTTCTTACAGCTTCAGAATTAAAGTCAGGATTTTTACCATTCACTTTAATGTCTGTAATACTACCATCTCTTTCTACAACGAAAGTAATCTCACCACTCACTGTTCCTTCTGCTTCTACAGAAGATGAATCGAAGTTACCAATTACTTTATTTCTAAACGCATTGATACCTCCTGGATATTCTGCAGTTTGCTCCACCTCACTATATACTTGCGTATCACTTACCTGAGGCTTAACTTCAGCTGTTGAGGCTTTAGTTCCTGTAGATGGCGGTGGCGGTGGTGGTGTATAAGCAGGAGCTTTTACCCCTTCTTGAGCTACCAAACCTGTAGTAGTTTCTAATTGCTTAGAAATTGGTGGTGGTGGTGTCTCAATTTTAGGAGCTTTCACCGGTTCCGGAACTACGTTTTGGATAATTTCAATTTTCTCTTCTTCCACTGGCGGTGGTGGTGGCGGTGGTTCTTCTTCTTTTGGCTGCTCGATGATAGGATCTTCTTCGATAATTTCAACCAAATCAGATTTCACCTCTACAGCTTCCTTTTCATTCATACTCTTAATAGTCATATAAATAAAAGGAGATAAAGCAGTCACCAAGAATAATCCTGTACCGATGATAAAAGACTTTGTCAGTAATCTAGGATACTGATGTCTTAGATCGTAAGCACCATATTCTTTATTTCTATTTTCAAATACAATCTCGTCTAAAGTAAGATTTTGACTGTAAATATTTTCATCTGCCATTGTATTGCAAATTTAAGTGTTATATACTTTGTAGTAACAAATTAGTTACCAACTTTCTTATCATAAACAGCTTTTTCATAAGGCTTAAGATCGGTAACCCCATATCTTTCGCTTTTTGTAATTGCCATTTCATCAAGAATATCTACAAAGTTCTTATATACTGCATCGTCAGTAGGCTTAATAATCACTGTAAACAGATCTTTCTTCTTAGCCTTTGCTTTTGCTTGCTTAATTATCTCTCTAATTCCTTCTCTATCTAAGTTGGTTTCCATCATAGTCTGGTCATTAAGACCTGCTTGGTCTTGCTGATGCCAAAATACTCTGTTATCTTTTCCTAAAAGTAAGGTAATTGAATTTGAAAGATCAATTTCTGTTGGAGGTTGCGGCTGATTTTCTTTTGGTTTAGCCGGCAATCCTAAATCCATTACATTTGGTTTACTAAACGTTGATGTAAACATAAAGAACATCAATAGTAAGAAATTAAGGTCAACCATTGGTGTCATATCGACAGCAGGGTTGTTCTTCTTGGATCGAACTTTACCACCTTTGGCGCTCTTATCCTGTACTTGTACTTGTGCCATTTCTTCTTCTTAATTATTCGTTAGGTTTACCTTCTTGAGACGTAATCAACCAAAATTTAAGAAAATTAATATCTCTTAAACCCTCAAATAAACTTTTCACTTTAGGATATTCTGTTGTAACATCACCCTTAATTGCTAATTTGTAATCAGGATTAACGCTTAAACTTTGTTCTACCCAGTCAGTTAACTGCTTATTTGTACTATCCATAGGAATCCCTGTAGGACTCTTATAACTTTTCTGCTCATCTTCTGGCAAATCCAAATAGCTTCTCAATTGGTTCATAGGAACACCAATCGCTTGTACTTTTTGGAATGAAGCTTTTTGTTTATTATCAAAAGTAACATTGTACTTTTTGCCCATTTTTTCTAAAAGCTCTAATCTCTCTGTTGCATTTTCTACAGGCTGGAAATAAAATTTTCCATCCGGAGTAGCATTAATAGTCATTAAACTTGCATCAGGAAGTAACTTCTCTGAGATTGAAGATGGCGGTTTGATCTGCTCCACATCAGGCTTTTTGAACTGAGTGGTCATAATAAAGAACGTAAGTAGTAGGAACGTAACGTCGCACATTGCGGTCATATCCGTAACTACACCATGTCTTTTTGGTTTTATTCTCGCCATTATTTATTATCTAATTATTAAAACTTCTTTTTTTGTGTAAAAACACAGTTCACTATTTCTTAGTGAAATTCTGCAAAAGACTGCTGAATGCTCATAGCGATCTCGTCGATCTTATAAGTCAATCCGTCAATTTTAGAAGTAAAGAAGTTGTAAAGGATAATCGCTACTGCAGAAGTACCAATACCTAATGCCGTGTTGATCAACGCTTCAGAGATACCGATTGATAATGCAGCCGCATCCGGAGTACCACCTCCAGCTCCTAAAGCGAAGAATGCTCTAATCATCCCGATTACTGTTCCCAATAGTGCTACTAATGTTGCAACAGTACCTAAAGTAGAAAGAATCATCATGTTTTTCTCTAACATTGGCATCTCAAGAGTTGTAGCCTCTTCGATTGCTTTGTTAAGAGCAACCATTTTCTGCTCTTTATTAAGAGTAGTATCGTGAGCTAAAGCTTTGTAAGTAGTAAGACCTTCTTTCACAACGTTCCCTACAGAACCTTGTTGTCTGTCACACTCTTCTAAAGCCTCGTCAACTTTATTGCTATTTAATAAACTTCTTACTTTTACTACGAAGTTATCTACGTTACCTGCACCTGAAGCTTTGTTCAAAACAAAATATCTTTCAAATGAGAAAACAATTACAGTAATCATGAATGTTACCAATAATGGTACAATAATACCTCCCATGTAGATCATACCTAAAAATCCTTCAGGATGCATCTCTTTACCTTCAACATCAGAAAACGCTACTGATGCACCTGCCAATCTTGGATCAGCTTTAAAGTTACCCGGGCTACCCAATACGAATAACCAAATACAAATTCCTATAACCAATAGAATAGGAATAATTACAGCTGGATTAAGACCTCCTGCTTTTCTAGCAACTACTTGCTCATCATTTTTTGAAACATTCATTTCCATATTTAACTAAATTATATTGTTTTAAAATTTTAAAGTTGTAAAATAAAGGCAAAATTAATTAAAATCCAATAGTATCAAATAACATTTTGCCTTTTTTTCATAATGATAATTTGATAAGATTCCGATATCGTAATTATATTTAAATATTTTATTAATATTTTCTAATTTTACAAAATACGTTAGAAAATCAAAAATTTAAAACCTCTAAATTTTTGATTTTAGCAATGTTAAATTTCTTTTAAATTACGATATTAACGATTTTTTTTGGCACTACGATGATTTTTTTAGGGGTTTTACCTTCCAAAAGCATTCCCATTTTGTCATTTTGAAGCACTAAATCTTCAACCTCTTTAGCAGATAATGTTGCAGGAAGAGCAATTTTAAATTTCATCTTACCATTTACACTTACAGGATACTCAATTTCGTCTTCTATCAAATAATTTTCATCCAAAATCGGGAACCTTTCAAACTCAATAGATTCTTTATTTCCTAACAAACTCCACAGTTCTTCACAAATATGTGGCGCATACGGAGAGATGATAACGGCTAAAGGCTCTAAAATATTGCGTTTGTTACATTTTAATTTCTGCAATTCATTGACAGCAATCATAAATGAAGAAACAGAAGTATTGAAAGAGAAGTTCTCGATATCGTAAACCACCTTCTTTATTAAGGTATGCAAAACTTTATATTCCGCTTTTGTAGGTTCTTCGTCTGATACTTCAAAAACCTCACCATTAAAATATAAGTTCCAGAATTTTTTCAGAAAACCATAAACTCCGCTTAAACCTTGAGTGTTCCACGGCTTCGATTGTTCCAATGGACCTAAGAACATTTCATACAGTCTTAAACCGTCTGCTCCGTATTCATTACAGATATCGTCTGGGTTTACAACATTATATTTTGACTTAGACATTTTTTCTACTTCACGACCTGTGATGTATTTTCCGTCTTCTAAAATAAATTCTGCATCTGCATAATCTGGTCTCCAGGCTTTGAATGCTTCAGTATCCAATTCATCAGTTGTTCCTTTTAATAAAGATACATCAACATGGATTTCCTGAGTTTTATAATCTTTTGCTAAATTTTTAGATACATATTGATTAGTACCATCAATTCTATAAACAAAAGCACTCATCCCCAAAATCATCCCTTGGTTGATTAATTTCTGGAAAGGCTCATCATGATTAATATATCCTCTGTCTTTTAAGAACATATTCCAGAAACGAGAATACAATAAGTGACCGGTTGCGTGTTCGCTACCTCCAATATATAAATCTACCTGTCCCCAATAATCTGAAAGTTCTTTATTGGTGAAAACTTCATCATTTTTAGGATCCATATATCTCAAGAAATACCAAGAGCTTCCTGCCCAACCCGGCATTGTAGATAATTCTAATGGGAAAACAGTTTGATCATCAATTAAATTGGTATCAACAATTTTCAGATTCACTTCATCCCAAGCGAAAGTTTTAGAATTTCCTAATGGCGGATCACCATCTTCTGTTGGTAAATATTTTTCAACTTCAGGAAGTTCCAAAGGTAATGCAGAAGTTGGCAACGTGTAAGGCATTCCATCCTTATAATATATAGGAACCGGTTCTCCCCAATAACGCTGTCTTGAAAAAATTGCGTCACGTTGTCTGTAATTCGTAGTTCCGTGGCCAATTCCTTTCTTTTCAATCGCATCAATCATTAATGCTTTTGCCTCGTCATAATTTAATCCGTTTAAGAAATCAGAATTTACGCAAACGCTGGTTTTAGAATCAAAAGACTTTTCCTGAACGTCTTCTTCTGTTTCTACAACTTTTTTAATTTCAAGATTAAATTTCTTTGCAAATCTATGATCACGTTCATCGTGCGCAGGAACAGCCATTACAGCTCCCGTTCCGTAACCCATCAATACGTAATCTGAAATATAGATTGGCATTTTTTCTCCGCTGAACGGATTGATTGCATAACTTCCCGTGAAAGCACCCGAAACGTTTTTCACGTCAGACATTCTGTCTCTCTCGGTTTTCTTAGAAGTTTCTTCTATATAAGTATCTACCTCAGCTTTTTGTTCGGCTGTAGTAATATTTTCCACTAAAGGATTTTCCGGAGCTAAAACCATAAAAGTCGCGCCGAAAATTGTATCAGGTCTTGTTGTGAAAACCTCAACAATTTCGTCGTGACCATCAATGCTAAATTGAACCTGTGCTCCCTGAGATTTTCCAATCCAGTATTCTTGAGCATCTTTCAAAGGTTGCGGCCAGTCTAAAGTTTTTAGACCTTGTAATAATCTTTCAGAGTAAGCAGAAATTCTCATGCTCCACTGCATCATTTTCTTTTGGAAAACAGGAAAGCCTCCTCTTTCAGATTTACCGTCTTTTATTTCGTCATTTGCCAAAACTGTTCCTAAAGCAGGACACCAGTTCACCGTCGTTTCTGCTCTGTAAGCTAAACGATAGTTTAATAAAATATCTTCTTTATCAATTTCAGAAGCATTTTTCCATTCTTCCGAAGTGAAGTTTAATTCGTCATTTTGATTGGCATTTAAACCTTCCGTTCCTTTTTCTTCAAAATGCTTAATCAAAGTATCGATAGATTCTGCCTTGTCTGTATCTTTATTATACCAAGAATGGAACAATTCAATAAAAATCCATTGCGTCCATTTATAATAAGAAGCATCAGAAGTTCTCACTTCCCTACTCCAGTCGAAAGAGAAACCAATTTTTCTTAATTGCTCTTCGTATCTTGTAATGTTTTGCTCAGTTGTAATCGCAGGATGCGTTCCCGTTTGTATTGCGTACTGTTCAGCAGGAAGCCCAAAACTATCGTAACCAACCGGGTGGAGAACATTAAAACCCTGATGTCTTTTATATCTCGCATAAATATCCGACGCAATATATCCAAGCGGATGACCTACATGAAGCCCCGCTCCCGATGGATACGGAAACATATCGAGAACATAAAATTTCGGTTTGTCTGTATTATTGGAAGTCTTGTACGTTTGATTGTCTTCCCAGTATTTCTGCCACTTTTTTTCTATCTGCTGATGATCGTAAAACACTTTTTATTATAGATGTTAGATGTTAGACTTTAGATATTAGAATTAATTTCACTATCAATTCTCAATCTAGTTTCACAAAAATAATGATTATAAAATAAATGTAAATTTAATTTTGAATTAATTACAATGTAATCCTTACAAACAAAAAAATCTCACCTAAAAGATGAGATTATATAGTAATATGAAATACTGATTATTGCGGAATTCTTTTGAAAGTATACGTTGTAGACTTGTAGATTGTTGGATCTGTAGTATCTTCAATTTTCAGATTTAAAGTTTCAGCGTTAAGCAAAGTCACTTTACCTTTATCTGAAACCACAGTTCCCTGATATTTGATTTCGAAGTTTTTCTCAGAAGAGTTATACACATAAGTAAAGTTACTCTCAGAAATTGTGCTACAAGTTGGCGTTGTTGTACCCGCCATATCTCTATTGGTTCTTTTACCAGAAGAATTTTCATTAAAAACCCATCTAGATTCTTTCTGACAGTCTGTATAAGCTATTTGGTCAGAAAACCCAACTCCATCAGCTGGAACCTGTGTTCTCACTTCTTGGGTAGGAGACCATGTTCCAACAAGAGGAAATATCTGTTCCGGCGCGTCATCGTCGTTACATCCTGTAAAAGCTAATAATGATAATCCTGCAAATAATGCTAATTTCTTCATAGATCAAATTTTTCAAGCGTTAAAATTATGATTTTTTTTAAAAATTCAATCATTTTTTTTGAATTTTGAACTATAATTTACATTTCCTTAAAAATTCCCCGAAGAAAATCTGTTCACAAAGCCTTATATTTGCAAAAAAACACGTGCCCGAAGTTTCCATCATTACTCCTTGTTACAATTCTTCTCTTTTTTTAGAAGAAACCATCAGCTCGGTAATGAATCAAACTTTTACCGATTGGGAATGGCTTATTACAGACGATCAGTCTACAGATAATTCCGTTGAAATCATTCAGAAACATCCAGATTCCAGAATAAAATTAATTATTGCTAAAAAAAATGGCGGTGCAGGTCATGCAAGAAACCTTTCTCTAGCGCAAGCTTCCGGAAGATTTATAACTTTTCTTGATGCAGATGATTTTTGGGAGCCCAATTTTCTTGAAGAAATGGTCAATTTTATGAAGCGTGAAAATGCAGAAATTGCCTATTCTAATTATGCAAGATGTGATGAGAATTTAATTCCGAAGATTGAAGATTTTAAAGCCGACAAAGAAGTTACTTTTAATAACTTGCTTAAAACCTGCAGACTTTCTCTTCTATCATCTATGTACGATTCACATAGAATCGGAAAAGAATTTTTCCCGGAAGGAAGCAAAAGAGAAGATCACGTAATGTGGCTGAATTTATTAAAGAAAATTCCCGCAGGAAAACCGCTTCCAAAAACAATGGCTAAATACAGGATGCGTGAAAACAGCATCTCAAGAAAGAAACAGAATATCATCAAAGACCAGTATCTTGTTTATAAATATTTTATGAAGTTTTCTACTTTAAAATCTCTTTATTACACTGCAAACTGGGCGTTAAACGGATTTATGAAATATTCGAAAATATTTAATTAATGGAGTATTCTAAAGAATTTAAAGCAGCATTAAGTCAACTCTCATCTGTAGAAAAAGACCGACTCATTTTCAGACTACTGAGAAAGGATGAAATCTTATCTAAAAAATTATATTTCGAATTAATCGATGAAGAAACCGTTGATCAGAAACGCGATGCAATGGAAGAACTGATTAATGAAAAAGTAGAATATGCTTCTAAATACATCAGCAATCAAAAATATTTCATTGTACTTATCCGAAAAATAAGTGCGCAAATTACCGAACACGTAAAAGTAACAACCGATAAATTTGGTGACATTAGCTTAAACCTTTTATTGATCAATGAAATACTTGAAAGCAATGAAAAACTGAGCCGGCAGAGATTCAATGATGTCTATAAACTTTATCTTTATATCATTAACAAAATTGTAAAAGCATTAGCTTTAACTAAAAAACTAGATGAAGATTACTGGATGGAAATTGATGAATATCTTTCAGTTGCGCACGAGAAAATCACCGCTAATATTTATCTTGAAAAACTGTTTATCAATAATGGAATAGACTTTAATTGGTTCACCACCGATAAAATTCCGGATCATTTTGATTTGATCATCAAAGATATTAAGAATCAGGGATTTTTAAAGTGATAAAATCTTTTGAAGAATAAGCTCTGAAGAATCTGGTTGTTTAGTCACAAATTTCTCAGCATTTTCAGACATCTCTAAACGCATTTTTTCATTATTAAATAAATCTAAAACAAATTGAGCCACTGAGTTTTCGTTCTCAAAAGATTTACCGCCTTTAGCCAAAATTAATTGATCTGCTTCAGGATTTTTCTTGTAATGATTTCCGAAAATCACAGGAACACCGAAAGTTGCTGCCTCCAAAATATTGTGAAGTCCAGCTTCGTGAAAACCTCCACCAACAATTGCAACATCTGCATAAGAATATAATTTGGAAAGCAATCCAATGCTATCGATGATGAGCGTTTGAGAGTTTGAGGGTTGGAGAGTTTGGGTGTTTTGCAATTCGCTGTACAAAATTGCAGAGGGAAAAATTTCTTTTAAATTATCGACTCTTTTTAAATCGTGTGGAGCAATAATTATTTTTAAATTCTCATTTTTTTCAGAAATCATTTTTGCAATTTTTTCTTCCGCTTGCCATGAACTTCCAAAAACAATTGTCTTTTTACCGCTGATAAATTCTTCAACGAAATCAACCTGATTATTACGAAGTCTCAATTGCTTTACCCTGTCAAATCGGGTATCTCCGGTTACCGAAGAATTTAGTAGACCGATATATTTAGCCAAAACATATGAATGTTGTGTCTGATGAAAAAACCAAGTTATATTTTGCTTCAGCTGTTTTACAAACCATTTCCCATACGTTGTGAAGAAAGACTGTCTTTCGTAAAACAACGCCGAGATCACAAATGTTTTTATATTTTCATGTTTAAGTTCTGCCAAAAGATTATACCAATAATCATATTTTACCGTAAAAAACAATTCACAATCAAACTGAGAAATAAATTCTTTTATCGTACTTTTTCTATCGAAAGGAAGATAACAAATCGCATCTGCAATATGTTTTTTCTTAACTACATTTTCGTAACCCGATGGTGAAAAGAAAGTAATCAGAATTTTATGATCCGGAAAGTTTTTTTTGAGTTTTTCTAAAACAGGAAGTCCCTGTTCGTATTCTCCAAGACTTGCAGCATGCATCCACAAAACTTTATCAGAAGGCAAAAATGCAGACTTCACAATATCCAAAGAACGCTTTCTTCCTTCAACGCCTTTTTTAGTTTTATCATTAAACAACGACAAAACTTTCATTCCGAAAATGAGAAGATTTACAAATATGGAATATAAAATAGCCATAGATTATTGATAAATATAAGCCGAGATTATTGCGGCCATTACGCTGATAAAAATAAAAGGAATAAATAATAAAATGTGAACTCTTGCTTTCGAGTCCGAATTTAAACTGTACCGAATTGTATAATCCTGAATATTTAAAAACATCAATACAACAAGAAACAAAAGCCATTTCAACAGAAAAATCATGATGAAAAACTGCATTTTCTGATTTGCCTCTGTAATCTCAAAAGGAAAATTTCCGGTTTCGGGATATTTTGTTATAAAAAAGAAAACCACATAAAATATGGCCGATAAAACAGGGAGAAAAAAAGCAAATCTTTTCCCTCCAAAATGATCAGGTTTACCTTCAAGATCAAAATGAGTCGGAATTTTCTCAGGAAGTTTTTTAAATATTCTTAGAGTATAAACCCATAAAAACAGAATCAATACTAAATTCAAAATATCAAAAGCAGTAAGAATCACAGTTTCCATAAAAGTTTAAAGAATGCTTTTAATCACTCTCAGTTTGTGAGTATGCTTATTCATTTCTTTATTAAAAATCCCACTAGAATCGAGCGTATCTATTCTTACTTTTCCTGAAGCATGGATGATTTTTTGATTGTCGAGCATAATCCCTACATGAATAATTTTGCCTTCAGAATTTTCGAAAAATGCTAAATCTCCCGGCTGACTTTCTTCTACAAAACTCAAAGTCTCTCCTATTTCTGCTTGTTGATAAGTATCTCTAGGCATTTTCACATTATGAATTTTATAAACCAACTGTACAAAACCGGAACAGTCAACCGCAAAAAAACTTTTCCCACCCCACAAATAAGGAATGTTTAGAAATTCTTTTGCCGTCAAAGCAATACTTTCACGTACATCATGACTTCTTCTGGATGCAACAGCCGGAAACTCTACTTCAGACCCCATTGACAACAATGTTTTTCCCTCAAGAGTCATTACCGAAGAAAAATCTTCTGTAATTAAGGTTACTTTTCTGTTAGCAAGATATTCTTCGGTGACAGGTTTGATTTGTTTGGTATCCATCCAGCCTTCATAGCCGTCGTAGTGCATTTTTATTTTCGTCCAGTTTTTATTTACTTCCAAAATATCTGCACTTTCACCATACAAAATTTCGGTAACGATTTCTGCTCTATCCGAATTTTCGGAACGAACAGGCGCAACAGTCACGATACAAATTCCTTTATCCATCAATTTTTCGATTTAAAGATTGAATGATTCAAATATTAAAAAATCAGATGATGTAAAATCTTTAAATTATTTTTAATTTTTAAATCTTTAAATTCTACTTTCTTCTTAGAAAGTTTACTCCGTCACGCAAAGGTAGAATAAGATTTTCAAAATCATCATCTTTTGCCACCAAATCATTAAGTTCTTTAATGATCTGGGTAGATTTCTGCTTCGGGTTTTCTTCTAAAACTTTCCCGTACCAAAGTACATTATCAAATAGAACTACAGAGCCTGATTTTGTCTTCGGTTTTATTAATCTGAAATATTCAGCATAATTTTCTTTATCGGCATCAATGAAAATCAGATCGAAAACCTCATCAGTATTCCCTAGAAATTCTTTTGCATCCTGAATTTTAAAATCAATCTGATTTGAAAATTTACTTTCAGAAAAATACTTTCTTGGGAGATAAGCCAGATCTTCATTTACATCAAGCGTTGTTATTTTTCCTTCCGGAGACAACCCTTCTGTAAGGCAAAGCGTGGCATATCCTGTAAAAGTTCCTATTTCTAAAACGTTTTTAGGATTCAGCATTTTAGAAATAATCGTTAGAAGCCTTCCCTGCTGATAACCGGAAATCATATGCGGCTGAGTGGTTTTCTGAAAAGTTTCTCTTCTTAATTTTTTAAGAATTTCGGGCTCAGACGAAGCATGATTTTCCAGATACCGATCCATTTCCGGATTTTTTTCTTCAAAAAAACTCATTATTTTTTTATTTGTTCAAATTTAATTAAAATAATCCTGGGTCTTAAATCAAAATATAATCTCCAAAAAAATATCCGTAAAAATACGGATTGTTTTCCTGATGATAGGCTGATAACTTTGTGGTACTGCAAAATAAGAGAAAGAGGTAAGAATACTCGAATGAAGATGATGAAAACAAATTTGTTACCCGTGAATGGCGAAAAAAATTACACGATTACCCAATCGTCATCCACAAAAATTAGTTCCCGTAAAAGAAGACGCAGTTTTTTCTTAGATCAGATTATAAAGCTTCTTAAAAAAGAAGATGTAGTTTGAAAACAAAAAATTCCGATAATTACTTATCGGAATTCTTTATTTAAGTTTTGTCTTATTATTTCTTAGGAGTGATATCCATTAATTTCATAAACTCATCCAGCTTAGGCATGATGATAATTTCTG
This sequence comes from Chryseobacterium scophthalmum, assembly GCF_900143185.1. Classification (NCBI taxonomy): domain Bacteria; kingdom Pseudomonadati; phylum Bacteroidota; class Flavobacteriia; order Flavobacteriales; family Weeksellaceae; genus Chryseobacterium; species Chryseobacterium scophthalmum. The sequence continues at coordinate 192,875 of NZ_FSRQ01000005.1, forward strand.
TTCTTCTGTTTTCAGATCTTCCAGAAACACTCATGTTGGTAGCTTTAGGGTTGTATTCAGAACGACCACCTGCTGTAATTCTTGCAGGATCTACCCCAAACTGAGTCTGCAATATTTTAGCAATTGCTGTACCTCTCAATGCAGAAAGATCCCAGTTGTCTCTCGGTAAGTTTGCAGAGCTTAATGGTGCATTATCTGTGTTACCTTCAATCAATACAGAATACTTATCATAATCGTTGATTACTTTTGCTACTTTACCCAAAACTTCCTGAGCTGCAGGTAAAACGTTGTAATCTCCTGTTTTGTATAATAATTTATCTGACAATGAAATCATTACAACACCTTTAAGAACTTTCACCTGAACATCCTGATCAGTTACATTATCCAAAGATCTTTTCAACTTGTTTGATAATGCTAAATTTAAACTGTCGTTTTTAGCATTTGCAGAAATCAACTGTTTGATATAAGAATTTGATGCATTGATCTCACCAACCAATTTATCAATATTTGCCGAGCTCTTTCCTGTGTTTGAAAGACAAGCATCCAAAGATGATTTCAAAGCATCGTGCTGACTTTTTAATAAGTTATTTTCCGCTGTCAATGTAGAATTCTGACCTTTCAGATCCTGAATTTCACGTTGTCTCTCACCAATATTTTCAATACACTGTTTGTAGTTGCCACTTAGAGCATCATACTGCTTCTTACTAACGCAAGATGTCATTCCCAACACCACTACTGAAGCTACTAAAATTTTAAAAATCTTCATAAATAAACTTTTTAAACGATTTCAAAGGTAACAAAATTCATTTTAATAATTAGGATTATCTTTGTTCAAAAGAAATTCTGAGCATTATGCTTACACAATTCGCATTTGAAAAACAGCTTCAAAATCTTACCCAATCATCCGGTAACTCAACCTATCTTTTAGCGGTAAGCGGAGGTGCAGATTCTATGGTTTTAGCGTATCTTTTTAATGAGTTACAAGGTTCGGGATACAAGTTTCAGGTTGCGCATATTAATTATAAACTTCGGGGTGAAGATTCTGATTCTGATCAGAAAGTAGTCGAAGATTTTTGCTACAAGAATAATATTAAATTTCATTTATATGAAGTTTCGGAAAAAGATGAGCAGCCGGAAAATTCTATTCAGCTTTGGGCGCGCGAACTTCGTTACCGATTCTTCAGAGAAATTCAGGAGAAAGAAAATCTGGATTTTTTGGTAACCGCTCATCATCTGAATGATCAGTTGGAAACCTTTATCATCAACCTTTCAAAAGCTTCCGGAATTAATGGTTTAAGCGGAATTCCGGCCAATGAAAATAATATTCTGAGACCATTATTAAATTTTTCAAAAGAAGAAATTTATCAATTTGCCGAAGAAAACAATATTAATTTCCGCGAAGATCTTTCCAATAAAAAAAGTGATTATCTGAGAAATAAGATCAGGAATGAATTGGTTCCTAAACTTTCTGAAACCAACGATCAGTTTTTAGAAAACTTCAAAAAAAGTATTTCTTTTCTTAATCAAACCAAAGATTTTGTTACTCATCAGATTCAAATCATAGAAAAAAATCTTTCTGTATTTAACAAAGAGCACAAAATCTTATCAAAAGAAAAGCTGGCTCAGGAAAGTGATTTCGTACAATTTGAGATTCTAAAAAAATATGGCTTTAACCGACCGGAAGAAATTCAGAAAATTTTCTCTTCTGAAAACGGAAGTTCTTTTTTTTCAGAAGATTATCATTTAACAGTCGATAGAGAAGGTTTAATTTTAAAGGTAAAAAACTTTTCAAAAGAAATAAATCCTGAAATAATCTTAGTTGAAAATTTTGATTCTCACCAAGATCAGACATCTATCAATATTAAAAATTATATTGAAGATGGTAAATCTTTTAGTTGGGTTTTTGATACTGACAAACTTCAGTTCCCTTTATATCTGAGGAAACAAAAAGATGGCGATGAGTTTTATCCTTCAGGTTTTTCAGGAAAAAAGAAGGTATCTAAGTTTTTCAGAGATGAAAAATTATCTGCTTTAACTAGAGAAAAAATATGGATTTTGTGCGATGCCAAAGATTACATTTTAGGAATCGTTCCGCTAAGACAGGATCGCAGATCTGAGGCAGAAGTTAATACACAAAAAACAACCACAGTACAATGGATAGAAGAACAGCCAATTCTTTAGCCATAGAAGATTTCCAAAAAAACAGCAATGTAGCTTTCGGTATTTTGTACCAAAATTATTTTGTTTACGTAAAAAAATACATTCTTAATAATAAAGGAAATTCTGAGGATGCCGAAGATATTTTTCAGGATTCGCTACTTATTCTTTACGAGAAACTGCATCGTGATAATTTTGAAGCCTACACTTGTTTGGGAAATTATATTGTAGGAATTTCTAAAAATCTATGGCTGAAAAGATTAAAAAACAGGCATTTTTATATAGAATTTCCGGATACTTATTTCATAGAAAATCAGCAGGAAATTAACCTTGCGATTGAAAACGAAAAATATTATTGGGAAAAACTGACGGGATATATTAAAGCCATTTCTTCACATTGTCAGAATTTAATTCAGGATATTTTTATAAAAAATAAAAGCATTGAAGAGATTCAGGATAAATATAAATATTCCAGCAAGCATAATGCGCAAAACCAAAAATACAAATGCGTAGAACAGATCCGGAAAATAAAAGATAAAACTTTTTAACCTGAAAATCAATAAATTACAAAAAAATCATCTGAAGAACGGGTGATTTTTTCTTTTTTAGGGAACTTAATAAAAACAATCGTTATGTTCAAAACAATTATATTCAGCACATTCCTGTTTTTAGGGATTTTTGTAAGTGCGCAAAAAGAAAAAGGCATCAATTTTCAGGATGTAAATCTTGAAGCCGCAAAAAAAATCGCCCAAAAAGAAAACAAACTTATTTTCATCGATTTATTTACAACCTGGTGCGGACCATGTAAACTGATGAAAAAGAATACCTTTACTGATGAGAAAATCGGAGAACTTTTCAACAAAAACTTTGTAAATCTTGCGATTGATGCTGAAAAAGATAAAGACGGACTTCAGCTTGTAAAAAAATATAAAATTGTAAACTATCCTTCGTTTTTATTTTTAGATAAGAATGGAGAGTTGATTCAATATGATTTCGGATATTATAATGCACAACAGTTTTCGGGAGTTGGAATGGCTGTTTTAGATAAAGCTTTTTCAAAAAATACGGTTAAAACAATCGATCAGGTAAAAGGAAAAATGGTGGGCGATAAAATTGCTGATTTTTCGGCTAAAGATCATTTAGGAAAAACATTTACTTTATCAAAAGAAAAGGAGAAGATCGTTTTGGTTTTCATTCGCGGGCAATGGTGTCCTTACTGTAACAAATATGTTGAAAGTCTGCAAAATATTTCACCTGAGTTGAAAGCAAAAAATGCAAAACTGGTTATTATTTCGCCAGAAAAGCCTGAGTTTATTGAAAAAACCATCGCTAAAACAAAAACAGATTACACCGTTTTGTACGATGAAGATTATAAAATTGCCGAAATGTTTGATGTACTTTACACTCCGGAACAAAAAACGCTTGATTTTTACAATTCAAGATTAAAAGGTGATTTTACAGACAGCAGATCAGATAATTCTGGAAGACTTCCGGTTTCTGCAACGTTCATTATTAATGAAAATAAAGAAATTTCGTGGAGACATTTTAATCCTGATTATAAAGAAAGAGCTTCGTTGGAAGACATCTTAAAACAGTTATAAATTTAGTTTCTAAAATAATTAAAACTCACACAATATGAAAAATCAATATTTCTACAGTTTTTGCTTCTTTTTGTTTGCAATGGCTACAAGTTCATTAAAAGCTCAAGGTTGCAGCGATGCAGGGTTTTGTACTGTAAACAGTTTAAAACCGCATCAGAATGATTCTATTTCTGTGCAAAAAAATCAGTTAAAGATTGGTTTTTCTGTCGGGAAAGCAGATAACGAGATTACTGCTTATAGTCAATACGCAGAATATAACAGACAGATCAATTCTAAATTGGCCATTAATGCTAAAGTGACGTCTCTTTCACAGGTTGGAAACAACATAAACACTTTCGGATTATCAGACATTTATTTGAGTACGAATTATCGTTTGAATAAAAATCTAAGCGTTACTTTAGGTACAAAAATCCCGTTAATAGATGGAAATAAAACCAAAAACGGAGGAACTTTACCAATGGATTACCAAGCCAGTTTAGGTACTTTTGATCTTATTGTTGGAGCAGGATATCAGATTAAAAAACTACAGTTAATTGCTGCTTTACAACAGCCATTAACTCAAAACAACAATCAGTTTGTTGCAGAGAATTACCCTGTAAATTCTCCGTTGAGAAATTTTCATACGACTAAAGATTTCAAACGAAGCGGTGATGTTTTACTCAGAATATCTTATCCTTTCAAAATTACAGACAAGCTTCAGATTACTCCTGGATTGTTGAATATTTACCATCTTTCTAATGATCAATTCACCGATATGTTTGGAACAGAACGAGAAATTGACGGTTCTCAAGGTTTAACGGTTAATGGAAATCTGTTTTTTGATTATAATTTGAATGAAGTTCATGCGCTTCAGCTCAGTTTAGGAGCTCCTTTTGCCGTGCGAGACTTAAGACCGGATGGTTTAACACGAAGTTTTATCGCTAATCTGGAATACAGTTTCAAGTTTTAAATCAAATCTTAGTAAAAAGCTTTATTTTTGTAAACTTTCTAATAAAAAAAACAATTACATCATGTGGTTTAAATCACTTAATAAAACATTTCTTCTTTTTTTTCTTGTACTTTTTGTAGGAATTTCAGCACAGATCAAAAATCCTGTAAAATTCAAATTCACCGTTAACGAATTGGGCAACAATCAGTATGAAGCTGTTTTGAATGCTACACTGGAAAGCGGATGGCATATTTACTCCAGAGATATTCCTGAAGACACAGGAATCCCTACAGAATATGTGGTTTCGGGAAAAAACATTGAACTGATTGGTAAATTTCAGGAAGTCGGAAAAAAGCATGAAGAATTTTCTGAAGCTTTCGGCGGAACGATTATTTACTATTCAAATTCTGCAGGTTTTAAGCAAAAATTTAAACTAAAAGACCCAACAAAAGCTGGAGATGTAGTTGCAGAAATTACTTATCAGACGTGTGACGACAGAGTTTGTCTTGCTCCGAATACTTTAGAATTCAATAAAAAAATTACTCCAACAGGAGCTACAGAAGAAACTCTAACCGACGATAAAACTGAGGTAGCTAAAGATTCTGCTAAAGTTGTTGAAACGCTTACCGGAAATCCTGTAAAAGGAGATTCTACAATCGTTGAGACCGCAAAATTAGATCCTAAACAATTAAAAGTAGCTTCGATTGATATTTCAAAACCATTAACAGATTGCGGAACTGGTTCATCTAAAATTGATGAAAATTATTGGACATATCTTTTATTAGGTTTCATTGGTGGTTTGATCGCTTTATTAACACCATGCGTTTTCCCAATGATTCCATTAACGGTTTCTTTCTTTACAAAGGGGAATAAAAACCCGGCAAAAGGAAAAAGAGACGCTTTGGTTTATGGGTTTTTCATCCTTTTAATCTTTGTTTTATTAAGCCTTCCTTTCCATTTAATTGATGGAATTGCAGGAAATATTTTCAACGAAATTTCTACCAACGTTTGGCTGAATATCGTTTTCTTTATCATCTTTATTTTCTTTGCAGGAAGTTTCTTCGGATACTACGATATTACTCTACCAAGCTCTATTGCCAACAAATCTTCAAAAGCAGAAGAAGCTGGCGGAATGATTGGTATTTTCTTCATGGCTTTAACTTTAGTAATTGTTTCTTTCTCTTGTACAGGTCCTATTTTGGGAAGTTTACTGGGAAGTGCTATTACAGGTTCTGCAAACGTTCCGATGTTATTAACATTTGCTTTGGCTGGTTTCGGATTGGCTTGGGCGATCGTTTTCGGATTATTGGCTTTATTCCCGCAAGCTTTACAAAGTCTTCCAAAATCGGGGGGCTGGATGAATACTGTGAAAGTTGTTTTAGGTTTTGTGGAATTGGCTTTGGCTTTAAAATTCTTATCAAAAGCAGATTTAGTTTCTAAAACATTCTTAATTAAAAGAGAACTATTCATCGCAATCTGGATTGTAATTGCCATCGGATTGGTTATTTATTTATTCGGGTTGATAAGATTTCCTCATGATGATAAGAAGCCGAAAATTTCTGTTACAAGAAAAATCATCGGAGTTTTAGGAATTGGTTTTGTTGTTTATTTAGTTCAGGGATTAATTCCTGCAGAACGTCCAAAATTATCATTATTAAGCGGAATTTTGCCTCCTTTGAATGTTAGTTATTTCCATGATGAAAAAGACGGAATTTTGGGAATGCATCCTGAACATGATTTCTTTAACGCTATAGAATTGGCCAAAAAAGAAAACAAACCAATTCTAATCGACTTTACAGGGTACGGTTGTGAAAACTGTAGAAAAATGGAAGAATTCGTTTGGAGCGAACCGGATATTTTACCAATTCTTCAAAACGACGTTGTTCTTGCCTCTCTTTATGTAGACGACAAAGAAGAGCTTCCTGAAGATCAAAAAACTAAAATCGATTTGGGAGACGGACAGGTGAAAAAAGTAAAAACAATTGGCGACAGATGGAGCTTGTTCCAGACCGCTAATTTTAATAATAATTCGCAGCCTCATTACGTTCTTTTAACTCCGGATGGAAAAGTAATCAATTCTCCAGTTTCAGGTTATATGGAAAAAGAGAAATTCAAAAAATTCCTTGAATGTGGTGTCAATTACTTCAAGAATAATAAATAAGATAATAAATAAGATAATCAATTATAAATCTAAGCCTTATCAATTCATTTTGATAAGGCTTTTTTAATGGTTACATCAATAAATTATTAAAACGAATATTAATTTTGATAATTTAACACTAAAATAAAAATTTAGGTATAAACTTTGCATCGAATCAATTTAAAGTGAAACAAAATTTCATTGATTCTAAAAATTCGTTCAACATTTAAAAAACTGAATTATGGCTGAAGTTATCACAAAAGAAAAATCAGGAGGCAAACAAAACAAGAAACCTATCAAAATCGATATGACTCCGATGGTCGATTTAAATTTTTTATTATTGATGTTTTTCATGTTTACATCAAGTTTTACAAAACCTAATGTAATGGATTTAGGGTTGCCGGCAAAAGATCCTAATCCAAACCCGCCCCATGTTATTGATGACAAAAATCAAATTACTTTTATCATTGGAGAAAACAACAGGATTTTTTATCATCAAAGTAATGAAAAAGATCTTACAGAAGCAGGTTTAAAAGAAACAGATTATAACGGTTTGAATGTTTCAAAAATAATTTCTAATGCTTATGAACAAGCTCCGAAAAAAGAAAATTTCACAATTATTGTAAAACCTACCGATGATGCGAATTACAAAAATTTCGTAGATATGATGGATAATATTTCAATCTCGAAAAAAGAACGATACGGAATAAGCGACATCAAACCCTGGGAAAAGAAAGTTTACGAAAACGTAATAAAATAAAACCTTAGAGCATTTTTATAATGCTCTTTTTTTATATAAATTTGAGCGTAAATTTCAAACCATGATGAAAAACATTTTAATTTTAGCCGGAATCGGAATCTTAAGCTTTTCATGTTCAAAAAAAGAAACTACAGAAGTCAACAGTAAAGTTGACAGCACAAAAATCGTAGATTCCATCAATGCTGCAAGAACAAAACTGAACGACAGCATTAAAGCCAAAAATAGCGAAAACCGTTTTAAAGATTTCAGCGGAAGTCACAAATTCTTTTATCAGAATGACAGTTCACCTAAATACTCAGGATCTGTAAATTTTACAAAAATTGAAGGCGAAAGAGATAATTATGATGTTTCAGGAAGTATTAAATCAGGAAATAATTCAATTAATATTAAAGGTTTTATACAGGTAGTTTCTGCAAAACACATGAATTTCACCGGAGAAATCACTCAAAAAATTCCGGAAAATGACAACGGAAAACCTTACACAAGAAAAGGAACTAAAACTTTCTCATCTAAAGATGGCGGAAAAACGTACAGACTTCAGGATATGGTAAATGGTTCGGGATTTGTAGATTATATCGACATTCAATACTAAAATTTTAAGGTTATGCTCAATTTTGAAAAAAAAGGACAAGGGAAAGAGACGTTGGTTCTGCTTCATGGTTTTATGGAAAACATTTCAATCTGGATCGACCTTGAAAAACATCTTTCCAAAGATTTTACTTTACTGAAAATAGATCTTCCGGGACATGGAAAATCGGATACCTTAGCCGAAGTTCACACCATGGAAATGATGGCAGAAGAAGTAAAAAAAGTTTTAGATCATCAAAATTTTAAAAATATCCATTTGCTCGGTCACTCGATGGGCGGTTACGTTTCTTTAGCATTTGCCGAGCAATATTCTGATTATTTAAAAAGTCTGACTTTATTTTTCTCTAACTATTTTCCGGATGATGCTGAGAAAAAAGAACAGCGTAAGAAAAGCTACAGAATAATAAAAGATGCTTTTGCGCATTATGCAAGAGCCGGAATCCCTAATTTATTTAATCCTAATGAAAGAGATGTTCTGGAAGGCAAAATAGAAACCGCTCTGGAAGTTGCACTATCTACGAATAATCTCGGAGCTTTAGCCTGCGTAAAAGGAATGGTGGAAAGAACAGACAAAAAACATGTTTTAGAAAACCTGGAATGCCGCATTTTAGTTCTTGCCGGAAAACATGACAATGCAGTAAAAACTGAAAATACAATCAATAATCTTCCCGATCGTACCAATATCAAATCCTATGTTCTTGATTGCGGACACAACGGTCATTGGGAAAAACCTTCTATTTGTGCCGAAATAATCAACACAGAACTTCTTCATCATTTACCAAAAAATTTGGTTCTTTAGAAAACATTTATCAATATTAGATACCATTTATATATAAAATCATATCTTAGTAAGGTTTAAATTTTTCAATGAATTTATTTTCTTTCAAAAAAAAGAAACCCATTATAGGACTTACACTTTCCGGAGGCGGAATGCGGGGAATCGCCCATATTGCTGTTTTAAAAGCGCTGGAAGAATACAATCTTAAACCCGATATTATTTCAGGAACGAGTGCAGGATCTATTGTTGGTGCATTTTATTCTTTCGGGAAAACACCTGATGAAATGATGGAGATTGTAAAGCAAACCACCTTTTTCTCACGTTCTTATCTGAAGCTTTCCAGAAACGGGATTTTCAGCTCAAAATTTATTCTTAAACTTTTTAATGATCATTTTCCAGAAGATGATTTTAAAATTTTAAAAATTCCCGTATATGTTACCGCAACGGAAATGACTCACGGCATTGTAGATTTTTTCTCTGAAGGAGAACTTTTCGGGCCTCTTCTAGCCTCTTCAAGCGTGCCTTTTGTTTTACCTCCTGTAAAAATTGGTGAAAAAATTTATGTCGACGGCGGAGTTTTAGACAACCTTCCGATAGAACCAATTGTTGACAAATGCGATTTCCTGATTGGCTCTCACGTAAATTCTATCAGTTATGACGGATTGGAAAACATGAGTTTAATGAAAGAATTTGACCGTATTTTACATTTAGCAATTGCGAAGTCTGTTTATTCTAAAGCAAGTCATTGCGACATATTTTTAGACCCTCCAAAAATGACAAAATTCAGTTTATTCAACAAAAAATTTCTGGACGTAATGTTTCAGGAAGTTTATGAATACACCTGTAATGATCTTGAAGAAAGAGGTTACAAAAAGTTATAAGTTTTGAATTATTAGTTATGAGTTTCTGCAACTAACTAACTAACTAACTAACTAACTAACTAACTAACTAACTAACTAACTAACTAACTAACTAACTAACTAACTAACTAACTAACTAACTAACTAACTAACTAACTAACTACAAATTCTCCTCCGCAATTCTACTTTTAAAAGTTTCAATCGTATCTGGTAAAGATTCCATCGATTTTCCTCCTGCTGCATTGATGTGACCTCCACCGCTGAAATATTTTCTAGAAAACTGATTCACATCTACATCATCTTTACTTCTGAAAGAAATTTTAATGAAATCTTCGTAAAGATCTTCCATGAAAAACGCAGCCATTTTTACTCCGACAATACTCAGTCCGTAATTTACAAAACCTTCTGTATCTCCTTTCTGGAAACCATATTCCTGAAGTTCTTTTCTTGTTAAATACAAAACCGCAACTTTCCCGTCATTTACCACCTCTATTCTACCTAAAATCAAGGCTAATAAATGCAAACGTGAAACGGTATTCGTATCCCAAGTATTAGAAGTAATCACAGACGGATCTGCACCTTTTTCAATCAGATTAGCAACAATCCTGTGCGTTGTAGCACTTGTAGAACGGAAACGGAAACCACCTGTATCAGTCATAATTCCGGTGTAAAGGCATTCTGCAATATCTTGATTAACCAATTTTTCATCGTCCATCGCTTCAATGAAATGATAAACCATCTGACAAGTCGCTGGAATAACAGTATCGGAATATACAAAATCAAAATCTTCAGGTTGCTGATGGTGATCGATAAGAATTTTTTTCGCTTTCGCTCTCATCAACCAATCACCCAAAATCCCTATTCTCGCAGGAGAATTGAAATCTAAACAGAAAATAACATCTGCTTCATTAATAATATCAAAAGCAACTTTTCTTTTGTATTCACCAATAATATTTTTCTTCGCTTCAGGCATCCATTTCAGGAATTTTGGAAAATCGTTGGGAACAACAACCTCAGCTTCCAAACCTTTTGCTTTTAAGTAATGTTTTAAGCCTAAACTAGAGCCAATAGCATCTCCATCCGGATTGTAATGGGTAAGAATAACAATTTTATTTTCCGGTACAAGAAGCTTGTTGATTTCTAAAAGTTCTGAAGGTGTAAACATTTTCTTTAAATTTGAGTTTCCAAAGATAAAGGTTTTAAACGGAATGAATAGTAAATATAGAATAGTACAGAGCTAGTTTTAAAAAAAATCTCTTTATAAATCAATTAAAAATATTTCAAAAAAAGAAAGGTAATATTTGTATCTATTAAAAAAATTAATATCTTTGCAACCTGAAAATTAATAGATAATTACGACTTAAACATATAGTAATGAGTAAAAGAACATTCCAACCATCAGAAAGAAAGAAAAGAAACAAACACGGTTTCAGAGAAAGAATGTCTACGCCAAACGGAAGAAGAGTTTTGGCAGCGAGAAGAGCTAAAGGCAGAAAAAGCCTTACAGTAAGTTCTGCAAGAGCTAAGAGATAATATTCTTTAGTCAAAATATACAGATCATGCTTGAAAAGTACTTTTTCAGGCATTTTTTGTTGTTAAAATATATTAATTTTTAGGTTTATAGAATATCTTTTTTTATTTTTAAAATCTGAAAAAAGTGCTTTCTGAAAAGCCTATAAAATTTGAATTTATGCCACATACAAATATCACCGGAGACAGTATTGTAAGTTTGCAACACGCAAAGATTGCTCAAAAAAGTTTCACGGTACTTTCTGACGTTAACCTTAATATAAAGAAAGGAAGATTCTGTTATCTTATCGGAAAAACAGGTTCCGGAAAAAGTTCTCTTTTGAAGACTCTTTACGGACATATTCCTTTGGTTGCGGGAAAAGCTGAAGTGGTAGGTTTTGATCTGGCTAAATTAAAAGCTTCCGATATTCCTAATCTTAGAAGAAAATTAGGAATTGTTTTTCAGGATTTCCAATTGCTTTCTGACAGAACGGTTGAAAAAAATCTAAAGTTCGTTTTAGAAGCTACAGGATGGAGCGACAAAACAAAAATCGACGACCGCATCAACGAAGTTCTTTCAAGTGTAAACATGAAAGGGAAAAAGCATAAAATGCCACACGAACTTTCAGGTGGAGAACAACAGCGTATCGCCATTGCAAGAGCACTTTTAAACCACCCGGATTTAATTTTAGCAGATGAGCCAACAGGAAATTTAGATCCTGAAACCTCTAACGAAATTATGACGCTTCTGAAAAAAGTTGCTGAAGACAATCATGCAGCCGTAGTAATGGCGACACACGATTATCACATGATTCAGAATTTCCCTGGAGAAGCAATCAGATGTGAAGATGGAAAAGTTTCTGTATTGGATACGTCTGAATTGTTTGAATAAATTAAAAGATTCAGAAATTGAAAGATTCAGAAAATACTAACTTCTAAAATCTAATTTCTAACTTCTTTAAAGACATGAAACTCCTTGGTGAGTTCAAGATATTGGTCCGAGTATTGTCTCGGACTTTTTTCTATAATAAATTCAGATTCTTCCACTCCTTTTTCAGTTAAAGAAAACTCGAGAATTAATCTTTTTACTTTTGAATTTTCAATTCCTTTGATATTAACTTGTCGAATCAGAAATAATTGATTTTCATGAGCAATTCTAACAAAATCATTTCCAGCTTCAGACGGAATAATCACAGATAAAATACCATTTTCAGAAAGCAATTCTGAGGACTTTGAAATCAGTTGCAAGAAATTTAATTCAACTGTTTGACGCGCCAATTTATCTTTTTTCGAATCAGATTCTTCAAAATAAGGCGGATTTGAAACAATTAAATCAAATTTTACTTCAGACTGAAACGCTTTAAAATCTTGGAGAATATTTTTTAATCTTAAATGAAATGGTGAATTTTCAAAATTGCTTTTAGTCAGATTTACCGCTTCTTCATTAATATCAATTCCTAAAAAATCTGCCTGAGAATTTCTTTGCGCCAACATTAACGAAATCAAGCCTGTTCCCGTCCCTACCTCCAATACTTTAGAAACATTATCCACATTTGCTAAAGAACCCAGCAAAACACCGTCTGTTCCTACGCGGAAGACGTTTTTTGACTGCTGAATTTCAAACTGTTTAAATTTAAAAGATTTCACTATAAATTGGTCGGTAAAGTGATGGTAAATGTAGACCCTTTTCCAACTACAGATTTTACGGAAATTTCACCTTTGTAATCTTCAACCATCTTTCTGACCATCGATAAACCAAGTCCCATCCCACTGTTTTTAGAGGTAAAATTGGGTTCAAATATTTTTTCGAACATATCTTCAGGAATTCCGATACCGTTATCCTCAACAGAAATAATGACTCTTCTCTGATGCTGCTCGATATCAACATTCACCAAAAGATTTCGATCATCACTTTGCGCCTGTTTTGCATTGGTAACCAAATTGGTAATAATTCTGGAAAGGAAAACACGATCCATCGTAATCATAATATTGCTCTTATTCGTATGAACGAATATCTGATCATCGTTGAAAACCCTTAAAATATCTTCTATTTCACTATTCAAATTAATAACTTCATTATTCTTTTCGGGAAGTTTGGCAAATTCAGAAAAAGCAGAAGCCACGGTTGCAATAACATCGATCTGATCGACCATTGTTTTGCTCATCTGCTTTACTCTTTCGGTAACATTCGGATCTTGCGGATCAAATTTCCTTTCAAAATTCTGAATGGTCAATTTCATTGGAGTCAGTGGATTTTTCACTTCGTGCGCCACCTGTTTTGCCATTTCACGCCACGCTTCTTCTGAAGCTTTAAAACGAAGTCTTTCTTTCTGATCCTGAATCTGAAGAATCATCCTGTTATATGCTCTCGCCAAAGCATTCAGTTCATCATTTTTATAATATTTGATAGGACGCATTTCATTCTCAAAAAGAGTGATACGGGTAATCATATCTGAGAATTTCGTGATATTTTTCGCTAAATTATTTGAAGTAACCCAACTGAGCCAAATGCTGAAAACAATAATAATTAAATCTATTAAAAGAATGTAAATCACGTACTTATGCAATACTTCCATGTAAGCAGACTCATTATGGTACAACGGAATATAGATAATCCCGATTGGCTCCCACATATTATTTTTCAGAACGAGATACGATGAAGTATATACCGCATCTTTATCAGCATCATACCCTCGAATATCGTATCGGGTTTCTTTTGACAAGATTTTGTTGACAATATCTACCGGAACTTTTTTGCGGTCAACAAGATTCAAATCTTTATTTGACAGCAAATAATTACCTTTCAGATCGTAAACAATAATATCGTGCTGATTAATATCTGCAATTTCAAATATCTTATTTCCTAAAACCTTTTTAAGATCCTGAGTTTGCACAGAAGTACGGCTCAAAGCATAATCAAAATACGCCATTACCGCATTGGTTTTTTCCTGCATATCAATTTTGCTTTGTTGCAGGGCATTATTCCGCAAGACAAAATAAGGAACCAACGAAGATGCAGCAACACTTAAAAGACATATTAATAAGAATCCGAAAAATACACGGTTTCTTAAGCTATATCCTTTATATTTATTAAATGCCATTCTGCCTGCTAATTAGTTTTGAGATGTACTTACCAATAATATCAAACTCCAGGTTTACTTTATCGCCTACCTGAAGTGTATTCATATTGGTAAATTCCCAAGTATATGGGATGATAGCTACAGAAAACTGAAAGTCTTCACTTTTAGCTACCGTCAAACTAATTCCGTTAACCGTGATTGAGCCTTGAGGAACTGTAACAAAATTACCTTCTGAATTATATTTTACAGTAACAAAATAGCTGCCATCTTTGTTTTCGATGCTCACAATTTCTCCGGTTTTGTCTACATGACCTTGTACGATATGTCCATCAAGCCTTCCGTCCATCTTCATACAGCGCTCCAAATTAACAACGCTTCCTACTTTCCATTTCCCTAAATTTGTTTTTTCTAAAGTTTCATTAATTGCAGTAACCACATATTGATCATCTTTTATCTCAACAACCGTCAAACAACAGCCGTTATGAGCAAGACTTTGATCGATCTTTAGTTCGTTCGTAAAAGGACAACTTAGTGTAAAGTCTATATTCGTTCCGTTTTCCTGTATTTTCTCAATAACCCCTACTGCTTCAATAATTCCTGTGAACATATTATTTTTTGCTAAATTTGTAAAATTATAATCTTCAAAGATAATCAAAATGAGCCCAAAAAACCATAAAGTACGAGTAGGAATTTCAATTGGAGATTTCAACGGCATCGGCCCCGAAATCATCATGAAGTCTCTGACGGACAAAACTATTACAGATTTTTTCACTCCAATTATTTTTGGATCGGGCAAACTTTTCACTTATCAGAAAAATCTTTTTAAGCTTAATTTAAATTTCAATTACATCACCGAAGCTTCACAAGCCCAAAATGGGAAGCTGAATATGGTGAACCTTGTGAAAGAAAATTCTAATGTAGAGCTTGGAAAACCTACAGAAGAATCTACCAAAATGGCAATAGATTCGTTGGAAGCAGCAACTGAAGCTTTAATGAAAGGCGAAATTGATGTTTTGGTAACCGCACCTATCAACAAAGACGAGATGGTAAAAATGGGTTTCAAACATGCGGGTCACACCGGTTATTTTGAAGAAAAATTCAATAAAAAAGGCTTAATGTTTTTGGTATCCGAAGATTTGAAAGTAGCTGTTTCTACTCATCATATTCCTATCTCTCAGGTTGCTGAAAATATTTCTAAAGAAAAAATAAAAAAACAGATCCGCGCTTTAAACCAAACTTTAATTGAAGATTTTGCGATCAGAAGACCAAAAATTGCGGTTTTAGGATTAAATCCACATTCAGGTGATGGCGGAGTAATAGGAAATGAAGAAATAGAAATCATTTCTCCGGCAATCAAAGAACTTTCAGACAACGGAATCTTAACGTTCGGACCTTTTCCTGCAGACAGTTTTTTTCAGCCTGCAAAATATAAAAATTACGATGCTGTTTTAGCAATGTATCACGATCAGGGATTAGCACCTTTTAAAACTTTAGCGTATGAAGAAGGAGTAAATTATACTGCTGCACTTCCTTTTATCAGAACGTCACCCGATCACGGTGTAGCCTATGATATTGCAGGAAAAAACGTTGCCGATGCACAAAGTTTTATGGAAGCTATTTTCACGGCAATTAAAATTTTCAATAACCGAAATGATTATAAAGATTTGATGAGCAATCGCCTACAGCCAAGAAGGATGCCATCGGATAACGGAATTGACGAAGATCTACCAATAGAAAGCGAAATGTAAAATCTGTAAACGAATTAAAATTAATTTGTTATGAATTTTATTTGTAATATTAAAAAAAATGCATATTTTTGCACACTCATTTTATGGACAAGTTAAGAAACTACGACGTAAGCTTTTCTGGGTTAAAAACCGGTAAGCACGAGTTCAAGTTTGAGATAGATAAAGAGTTCTTTCAATTATTTGACACTGATCAGGAATTTACAAATCCTAAAATTGCAGTTGATGTTTTACTTGATAAACACACTACTTTTTTAGAATTTGAAATAAAAGTAGATGGTACAGTAGAATTGGTTTGTGATATCACAAACGAAGATTTCACTTACCCTATTGAAAACCAAATCGGTATTTTGGTAAAGTTCGGAGAAGAATATGATGACAGCGAAGAAGATGTCATCACCATTCCTGCAAACGATCACGCTTTTAATATTTCGCAATTGATATATGAAAACGTGGCACTTTCAATACCCATGAAAAAATTATCACCCAACGTAAGTGATGAAGATTTGGAAATCCTTGAAAAATTCAGTCCAAAAGAAATAGAGGAAGAAGAAGAAAGCGATCCTAGATGGGACGCACTAAAAAATTTAAAGAATAAAAATTAAATAGTTTAATGATGAGATGATGAATCTCATCACTCATCAATTAAAAAAGTTATTACAAAATGGCACATCCAAAGAGAAGACAATCGTCTACAAGAAGAGATAAGAGAAGAACTCATTATAAAGCTGTAGTTCCTCAATTAGCAAAAGATGCAACATCAGGAGAAATGCATTTATACCACAGAGCTCACTGGCATGAAGGAAAACTTTACTACAGAGGTAAAGTAGTAATGGAAAAAGAAGTAGCTACTACTGAAGAAAACTAAGAGTCGCTTTTCATCGAAAAACACTCGTTTTAATACAGAAACCGCCCAATTTTTATAAAATTTGGCGGTTTTTTGTTGTTTTTTGTGTTTTTTTGGTATCTTTGACAGCAAATCAAATATCAAATTTATGGACATTAAAGACATACAAAATCTTATCAAGTTTGTATCTAAAGCTGAGGTTTCAGAAGTAAAATATAAAACTAAAGATTTCGAAATTACTATTAAAACTCCACTAGGTGGTAATGAAGTAAGCTATGTTGCTCAACCTGCAATGTATCAGCAAGCTCCACAACAAGTGGCTCCAGGTCATGCTCCTGCTCCGGTTTCTGCAGCTCCAGAAAAAACAGAAGCAGCTTCTGACGATAGTAAATATGTAACTATTAAATCTCCAATGATCGGAACTTTCTACAGAAAACCATCTCCAGATAAAGATGTTTTTGTAAATGTAGGTGACGAAGTTTCTAACGGAAAAGTAGTTTGTGTAATCGAAGCAATGAAGTTATTCAACCAAATCGAGTCTGAAGTAAGCGGTAAAATCGTTAAGATTTTAGTTGATGATGCTACTCCTGTTGAATACGACCAACCATTATTCTTAGTAGATCCATCTTAATTAGAAGTTAGATGTTAGACATTAGATGTTAGATTAAATTCTACATTAAAATAACATTATCTAATTTTCAAATTATCTAATTTTCAAATTGAAGAAGATGTTCAAAAAAATATTAATCGCCAATCGTGGCGAAATTGCAATGCGTATTTTACGTACTTGTAAAGAAATGGGAATCAAAACCGTTGCGGTATACTCTACTGCAGACAAAGACAGTCTTCACGTAAGATTTGCTGACGAGGCTGTTTGTATTGGTCCTGCAATGAGTAAAGACTCATATCTTAAAATCCCTAACATTATTGCTGCTGCAGAGATTACCAATGCAGATGCAATTCACCCGGGGTATGGTTTCTTATCTGAAAATGCTAATTTCTCAAGAATCTGTCAGAAAAACGGTATCAAATTTATTGGTGCTTCTCCTGAACAGATCGAAAGAATGGGAGATAAAGCCAATGCTAAAGCTACCATGAAAGCTGCAAACGTACCTTGTGTACCTGGTTCTGAAGGTTTAATTGAATCTTACGAGCATGCAGTAAAAACAGCAGAAGAAACAGGTTATCCTGTAATGATCAAAGCTACTGCAGGTGGTGGTGGAAAAGGAATGAGAGCTGTTTGGAAAGCTGAAGACCTTAAAGAACACTGGGAATCTGCAATTCAGGAAGCTGTTGCAGCCTTCGGAAACGGAGGAATGTACATGGAAAAACTGATTGAAGAGCCAAGACATATCGAGATTCAGGTTGCAGGTGACCAATTTGGTAAAGCTTGTCACCTTTCTGAAAGAGACTGTTCTGTACAAAGAAGAAACCAGAAATTAACTGAAGAAACTCCTTCTCCATTCATGACTGACGAACTTCGTGAGAAAATGGGTGATGCAGCAGTAAAAGCAGCAGAATTTATCGGTTATGAAGGTGTAGGAACAATTGAATTCCTTGTTGACAAACACAGAAATTTCTATTTCATGGAAATGAACACAAGAATTCAGGTTGAGCACCCAATTACTGAGCAGGTTATTGATTATGACTTAATCAGAGAGCAAATTCTTTTGGCAGCAGGAACTCCTATTTCAGGAATCAACCATTATCCGAAATTACATTCTATTGAATGTAGAATCAATGCAGAAGATCCATATGCTGATTTCAGACCTTCACCGGGAAAAATCACAGGATTAAATATTCCTGGAGGACACGGAATCAGAGTTGACACTCACGTTTATTCAGGATACACTATTCCTTCTAACTACGATTCAATGATTGCAAAATTAATTACAACGGCTCAAACCCGTGAAGAAGCAATTGCAAAAATGAAACGCGCTTTGGAAGAATTCTATATTGAAGGAGTGAAAACCACAATTCCTTTCCACAGACAGTTGATGGAAGATGAAAACTATGTTGCAGGAAACTATACCACAAAGTTCATGGAGGATTTTGTAATGGATAGAAAATATGATAATCACTAAGATTATTTTAAAAAATATATTGAAAACCGCTTCACTTGAGGCGGTTTTTTTATTTAAAATTAAATTCATTTCAAAAGATATAAAAACTGGAAGTCATAATTTGTTTGAGCAATATTTTCTAAAGGATTATTTCATACCATCAAAACACACTTAAATATATCTAATATTCAGCATCATTATTCTGTTGAACCATCTGGTTTATTATACTTAAATTTGTAAAAAAGCAAAAAATATGTCAATAGCAGAACAAACAAAAAACTCACAATATTTTATTGAACTCGAAGAAAAACATGGTGCTCACAATTATCATCCGCTTCCGGTGGTTTTAGATAAAGGTGAAGGCGTTTTTGTTTGGGATGTTGAAGGTAAAAAATATTACGATTTCCTTTCGGCTTATTCAGCAGTGAACCAAGGGCATTCTCATCCGAAAATCGTTGATGCTTTGGTAAATCAGGCTAAAAAATTAGCTTTAACTTCCAGAGCTTTTTACAATTCAAACTTGGGAGAATACGAGAAAAAAATCACTATTCTTTTCGGATTTGATAAAGTTTTACCAATGAACTCCGGAGCTGAAGCTGTAGAAACAGCAGTAAAATTAGCCAGAAAATGGAGCTATGAAGTAAAAGGAATTTCAGAAAATGCGGCTAAAATTGTAGTTTGTGAAAACAATTTCCATGGAAGAACGACAACAATCGTTTCTTTCTCAAACGATCCAGATGCCAATAAAAACTACGGTCCTTTCACACCGGGATTTGTAAAAATTCCTTACAACGACCTTGCAGCTTTAGAAGAAGTTCTAAAAAATGACGCTCAAAATATTGCAGCATTTTTGGTTGAACCGATTCAGGGAGAAGCTGGAGTTTACGTTCCGGATGAAAATTTCCTTAAGAACGCTTTAGAATTATGTAAAAAATACAATGTTCTTTTCATTGCAGACGAAGTACAGACAGGAATTGCAAGAACTGGTAAATTGATTGCTTGTCACCACGAAAATGTACAACCTGATATCTTAATTTTAGGAAAAGCACTTTCAGGTGGAATGTATCCTGTTTCTGCAGTTTTGGCGAATGATGAGATTATGAATGTTATCAAGCCTGGTCAACATGGTTCTACTTTTGGAGGAAATCCAATTGCCTGTGCTGTTGCAATTGCAGCTTTAGATGTTGTAGAAGAAGAAAAACTTTCTGAAAGAGCTGAAGAATTAGGAAAACTATTCAGAAGCGAAATCGAAAAACTAATTGAAAAATCAGACTTAATTACCAAAGTAAGAGGAAAAGGTTTATTGAATGCAATCTTAATCAATGATACTCCTGAAAGTTCTACCGCATGGAATCTTTGTTTACAATTAAAAGAAAACGGACTTTTAGCAAAACCAACCCACGGAAACATCATCAGATTAGCACCACCTTTGGTTATTACTGAAGAGCAATTATTAGATTGTGTGAAGATTATTGAGAAAACAATCTTAGATTTCAAAAAATAAAATCAAATATTTCCAAATGAATAACACTCTAAATCAGAGTGTTATTTTTTTATTCAATAAATAGAACAAACGATTGTTTAACTTTTACGTTTATTTTTCATCTAAGCTTTTATAATGTGAATGGTATGGAAGATCCAAAAATAAGTGCTTTATTAATAGTCTTTAATGAAGAGAAAAATATTGAAGAAGCTTTAAACTCGGTAGAATTTGCCGATGAAATTATTGTCTTGGATTCTTTCAGCACAGATAAAACAGTTGACATTATAAAAAGTAAATACCCAAAAGTGAAGCTCTATCAAAATAAATTTGAAGACTTTACCAAACAGCGCAATCTCTGCATTTCTTATGCAAAAAATGACTGGATTCTATTTTTAGATGCTGATGAGCGAATTACTCCGAAATTGAAAAATGAAATTCTAAAAGAAATTAAAAAACCCGTTACTCAAAATGCCTACTTTTTTAAACGAAAATTCTTTTTTATGGGTGAAAAAGTAAATTATTCAGGTACTCAAAACGATAAGAACATCCGTCTTTTTAAAAAGGAAGTGGCTCATTACGACGAAAACAAAAGAGTTCATGAAGGCTTGAGTAATGTCGACAATCCGGGAACTTTACAAAACTACCTTCTTCATTTTTCTTTTGATTCTTATGACGCATATTACAAAAAAGTCATTCACTATTCAAAACTGAAAGCAAAAGATTTGCATGAAAAAAGAATTCCATATCAAATGGTAAAGCAATTATCGAAAAGCGCCTTTAGTTTCTTTAAAATGTATTTTCTAAAGCTCGGAATCTTAGATGGCAAAAAAGGGCTAATCCTCTCCTATTTAAGCGCTTTAAGTTCTTTTAAAACCTATGAGTATTTAAAAGAAGAATATGCATAACAATTATTTTTTATAGGATTTAAAATTCTGAAAATAAACTGTATTTTTGCATCAGTAAGTCATCCATCTATGAAGCTTTCTGTAGCGATAATTACTTTTAACGAGGAAAGAATAATCGAAAAAAATCTAAATTCAGTTCACGATTTAGCCGACGAAATTATTATTGTCGACAGTTTCTCTAAAGACTGTACAGAAGAAATTTGCTCAAAATTCCCGAAAGTAAAATTTATTCAGCAAAAATTTTTAGGTTTTGGAAAACAGAAGAATTTTGCAATTGAGCAATGTCAATCAGAATGGATTTTATTTTTAGATTCTGATGAAATTCCTGATGAAGAGCTAAAAAAATCAATCAAAAAAATAATCTCGGAACCGCAACCTGAGTTTAATGTTTATGATGTTGAATTCAACAATATTTTTTTAGGCGAAACGCTAAAATATGGAGGTTGGGGAAATATAAAAAGAGAAAGATTGTTCAGAAAAGGTCACGGTAAATATTCTGAAGACATTGTACACGAATCATTTATCACAACTGAAAATAAAGGAAAACTGAAAGGAAAGATCAATCATTATACTTATAAAGACATTTATCATCACATTGAAAAGTCTAATAAATACACCTCGATGATGGCCGAAAAGATGTATAAAAATGGTAAAAAATCAAACATTTTTAAAATTCTTTTTAAACCTATGTTTCAGTTCTTCAAATCATATTTTTTACGTTTAGGATTTCTTGACGGTCTAGTTGGTTATTACGCTGCAGCAACAGCAGCTTTTTACACCTTCCTTAAATATAAAAAACTTCACGAAATTCATAAATTCAGATAGAATATGGTGCAGTTTCTTAAAAGAGTTTTAGGGCTTTCAAAGAAAGAAAGTATTAGAATTTTGATGTATCATCAGATTTTACCGCAATCTATCGCATATAAAAATGATTTGATTGTTACCGTTGAAAATCTAGAAGAGCAACTGATTTATATTAAAAATAATTTCAAAACTGTATTTTTCAAAGATTTAGAAGCGTCAAAATCTATTGAGAATAAAATTATTTTAACCTTCGATGATGGGTATTACAATAACTTACAATATCTGATTCCACTCCTCGAAAAACATCAATTGAAAGCAACCATTTTCATTCCTACAGAGTTTATCCAGAACAATCTTAATGGAGAAGAAAGAGTCTACATGAATTTTGATGAAATAAAATCTTTGAATCCTGACTTAGTGGAAATTGCTTTGCACAGCCATTCTCATAAGAATTTTTCGCAAATGACATTATCAGAAGTGGAAGCAGATCTCCTAAAAAACATTGAAAGTTTAGAACAGAACAAAATCAACTTCACAAAAGTTTTGGCTTATCCTTACGGCAAATTTCCAAAAGAAAAAGAATTTTTCAAAATGCTCGACAAAATCGGAATTGAATCTGCAATGAGAATTGGAAATAATGTAGCATCTTATCCTTTTAAAAAGAGATTTGAAGTCAACCGTATCGATATCAAGTATGGTGATTCTTTAAAAGCCTTTAAATGGAAGCTTAAATTTGGGAAAACAAAACTTTAATCTAACAGTCTTTTGTATAATCCTTCATAAGATTCAGCCATGATTTTATAACTGAATTTTGAAGCTCTTTCTTTCAATTTCACAATATAATTTTCCTGAGCTGCATTAAATTTTTCAATTCCTTCATCATAGATTTTCTTCATAGAATCAGACGAAAAATCATTAAAGTAAAAAGCCAAATCCCCTCCAATTTCCGGAAGACTGGTTAAATTACTTAGGAAAACAGGCTTTCCAAAATGCATTGCTTCCACCGGCGGAATTCCAAAACCTTCTGCCAATGACGGATGACAATATGATTCGCAATTTTGAAGCAGAAAATATTTTTCATTATTCTCTACATTTTCAAGAATATGAACCTTCTTTTCTAAACCTAATTTTTTAACTTTTTCAAGGAATTTTTCTTTGTATTCAGATTTTGTAGAAGAAGTGATTAAAACCAATTCTCTTTCATTTCCAGTGATAAGATTGAGCAAAACTTCCTGATTCTTCTTTGGGAAAAGCACCCCAATATTGAGAATAAATTTTCTGCCGATAAACTCATATTTTTTTTCAGAACTAAAGGTTTCGTTTTCAGGAAAAGTTAATCCATTATATATCACGTCAACTTTTACATCGTTTTTTAGGGTAAAAAAATGTTTATTTTTAAGGAAATCATCCTTTACAAATTCTGAAATACAGACGATAGCATCTGCATTTCCTATATTTTTCTGAACAAGTTTCTTAGATTTCTCAATTTTTCTGGCAGAACTTTTATCATGAAGAAAATTTAAATCGTGCAGTGTAACAACTTTTTTCTGATTTGATTTTTTAGAATGAAAATAATCTGATAACTGATGTGTTACATGAATTAATGAAAAAGGCGAAGTATTTATTTTAATTTTTTTCTGCCAAAACTTCCAGTTAATGACCTTAAAATCAGACTGAGTTGCCGGAATATTTTTCTCTGGTCCGTAAAGAGTGTAATTGAAATGGCACAATTTTTCGTCTAATCCTCTGATTAATGAAATGCAAACATTTGCAATTCCTGATCTTGGATATTTAAGTCTCTCAACATCGATAAGAATATTCTTTTTCATGAAAAATATGGGCTTTTTCCCAAAAATAGAAATTTAAACTTTAAAATCTTTACTTTTGTTTTATGAAAATTTGTTTAATCAGTTTTGATTTTTGGCATTATGATGAACATATCGTAAATAAACTGAAAGAAAAAGGTGTAGAAGCGTACCACATCAACATCGGGGCTTTTACGCACAAAAACTTTGGGGCAAGGGTGAAAAATGCGATGAGCAAAGTTTTTATTGGAAAAAATCTGAAGCACGAAAAAAGACAAAATTTCATCATCGATTCTCTGAAAAAAATAGGAAAACAGGATCAAATATTAGTCATCAATCCTGAAGGTATAGAAGAGCATGTGCACGAAGTGATCAGAAAATATGCAGACCGAAATATTGCCTATTTATATGACAGCATGTCGAGAAACCCTGCTCAACATATTTTACATTTTTTTGATACCATTTTCTCTTTTGATGATGAAGATGTAAAAGAACATGGATTTAAAAAAATAACCAATTACAATTATCTAAAACACTGCCCTTCTGAAGAGCAAAATCCAAATCTAGATCTTTTTTACATCACTTCGTATGATGCGCAGCGATTACAGAAACTTAATCTTTTAATCAACCAAATTGACAATTTAAACATTAATTTTAAAACGATTGTGGCCGGAAAGAAAAGCTGGAAAAATAAGATTGCACAGATTGTTGATTCTAAAAATATCAATATCATTAAGTTCAGAACCAAAAATATTCCTCAACAATCATTACCAAAACTATACAAAAACACAAAAGTGATCCTTGATCTTCAGCGAGATAATCAAATGGGGCTAAGTTTCCGTATTTTTGAGGCGATGGCTTTGGAGAAAAAATTTATTACTGATAATCGCACCATTAAAAATTACGATTTTTATAATCCTGAAAATATTTTGATTCTTAATGATGATTTCACTAATATTGAAAAGTCTTTTTTTGAAACCGATTATCAAAAGCTTCCGGACGACATTTATTACAAATACACCCTGGATAATTGGGTGAATACTGTTTTTAATTTGAGCTAAATGACAAAAACTTCTGTTGCACTTTGTACGTATAACGGCGAAAAATTTATCCGTGAGCAAATTGATTCTATTCTTAACCAATCTTTGAAAATAGATGAAATTGTAGTGTGCGACGATGGATCAACAGATCAAACCAAGAATATTTTATCGGAATACGAAAATAAGTTTCCAAATATTTTCAAAATTCATTTCAATGAAAAAAATTTACGAAGTGTAAAAAACTTTGAAAAAGCCATTTCACTTTGTAGCGGCGAAATTATATTTTTAAGCGATCAGGATGATGTTTGGGAAAACAATAAAGTGAAAATTTTCAGTGATTTTTTTGAAAATAACCAAAGTATTGATGTTGTATGCTCAAACGGATTTATTATCGATGAAAACAGTTCGCAACAAAATCTGTATACTGTTTGGGATGCCCCCAATTTTTTAAGCGAAAACAAAAAAGAAATCAACTATTTTAAAATTTTTGCAACCATTGGAAACTTTGCAACAGGAGCTTCAATGGCTATCAGAAAATCATTTATTAATCAGATTTTGCCCTTTCCAACGGTTGAGGGTTTACATCACGACGAGTGGATTGCATTGGTTTCTTCTGAACAGAAAACGTTTGCTTTTCTAAATGATAAACTCCTCTCCTATCGTATTCACAGCGCACAGCAAGTCGGAGGAATTTCTTATTCTAAAGATAAGGCTTCTAAAGAAAAACTGATCAACCGTTTTGATTATGCTAAAAAACCTAAGATCTTCAGAGATTTTAAAATAAAGCTGAGAACGCTTAATGATAAAGAAAGAAAACTTTCTACTTATCTTGAAAATGATTCTAATGAACATGTAAAGAAGTTCTTGAAAGAAGTTCAGCATGAAAAATCAGCTTTATACCAAAAATTAAAATCTGAGCATTTTACTCTTTTCTTATTCTTTAAATATTTTTACCGATGAACAGAATCCTCATCATCATGCATAACTATGCAGGACTTTCAGACCTCATCAAAAAAAATCTTGAGTATCTGAATTATGACAATGTAGATTTTTTACTGTATTCTGATGAAAAATTCAGATATAAAAACTGGCGTGAGCAACTTAATAATATTTACCGAAAAACAGTTTTAGGAGATAAAAAATATAAAGAAATTCTAAGGAAAGCTTTCATAGAAAATACATTGCTCGAAAAGGCAAAAAGATTACCCGAATACGAAACGATTCTAGTGATAACTACCGATTTTTTTTCGGAAGATTTTTTAAACATTATCAGAACAAAAACTAAAAAATTAATTGGTAATCATTGGGACGGTCTCAACAGAACGCCGAATGTTTATTCAAAGCTTAAATTTTTTGATAAGTTTTATGTATTTGATAAAAACGATGTTGATGAAAAGAAAAACATCTTCTTTCTGACTAATTTCTTTTTTAATTTTGAAGAAAATAATACTCAACCAACTATTAAAAATGATGTTTTCTATATTGGAACGTATGTGGAAGAGCGATTTAAAACATTAAAAGAAATTTCAGCAATTTTAAGCCTGAAAAAAATCACACAAAAAATACTGCTTTTCAGTTGGGATAAGAGAGAACCTGAAGGAGAAATCAATTTCACCAATCAGTTTTTGACTTATGATGAGAATATGAGTTGGGTCAAAAGCTCAAAAGCTCTTTTAGACTTAAAACTGAAAGAACATAACGGATTGTCTTTCCGGTTTTTTGAAGCGTTGAAATACGAAAAAAAATTAATTACTGATAATCCGGATGTGAAAAATTACGATTTTTACAGACAAGAAAATATCTTCATCATCGATGAAGATGCTGAAGAGAATCTGAATAGTTTTATTGAAAATCCTTATCAGGAAATTCCTGCAGAAATCAAAAATAAATATAGCTTTGAAAGCTGGTTTAAAACACTTATTTCTTAAGACATGAGCGAGAAAATTTCTATCATTATTCCTTACTACAAAGGTGAAGACTATATTCATGAAACCTTAAAAAGTGTTTATGATCAAACTTATCCGGATTTTGAAGTAATTATTGTGAATGATGGTTCTGAACGTGCCGTTTTAGATTTAATTGAAACAAACGAAGCTTTTAAAAATTTAAAAATCATTCATCAGGAAAACCAAGGACAATCTTCTGCCAGAAACAATGGTGTGAAATCTGCCACAGGAAAATATATTCTCTTTCTGGATTGCGATGATCTTATCGACAAAACATTTTTAGAAAAAACACATCAGATTCTTTCAAAAAATAAAGAAGTAAGAATCTGCTATACAAAAGGTAAATTCTTCGAAAAAACAGATAAAGAATGGGTTTTGCAGCCGTTCAACACCTTTGATTTCTTAATTGAAAACTGCATTCCGATTACTGCGCTTATCTATAAAGAAGATTTTGAAAAAGTGGGTGGTTTTGATACTCAATTAAACTACTACGAAGATTGGGATTTCTGGATTTCTTTAGTCGAAATCGGCATAAAAGTTCATAAAATTGATGAGTTTTTATTTTTCTACAGAATCAGAAATACAACAGATTCGCTGACCAATACAAGCATCGATAACAGCTCGAGACTGTCTGATAATTTCTTTGAGATTTATAAAAAACATTATACTTTTTACAAACAAAACGGATTAGATTTTCATAACATTATGAGCTTAATCCGTGAGAATAAAAAGTATAAAGCCAAATATTACAATGAATGGTACAGAAAATTGATGTATCAGTTTTTTAAGCCTAAAAAATATCAGAAAATTTATAAAAATTAATTCTCGAAACCTAAATACTGAAGCATCTTTTTAATATTCTGCTCCTGAGTTTCTATAGAGAATTTTGAAAGCGGTAAAAGGCTATTCTCATGTAAAGTCTGCCAAAGATTTTCATTATCGTATAATTCAAGAATTTTATCTGCGAAATTTTGAGGATTTTCATCCGAAATCAAAGCTGTTTTTTGATCTTCAAGACTCATTCCTTCCGCTCCTATTCCTGTGGTAATTACAGGTAATTTAAATTCTAAAGCTTGTCCGATTTTTCCTTTTACTCCAGCTCCGTAACGAAGTGGTGCTACAAAAACTCTTGAATTTTCAAACCAAAAATCTACGGTTTCCTGATAACCCAAAATCTGGAAGCGATCAGAATGGTATTTTTCTTTTAAATCTGCAGGGAAATCTGGTCCCAAAATGAAAATCTCAATCTGATTATTTTTTGCCCAAACTAATGGCAGAATCTGATCATGCAAAAATTTTACAGCATCAATATTCGGCAAATGATTGTAACCGCCGATGAAAAGCAAACCTTCTCTTTCAGAAAAACTTAATGGAACATTCTCTACAGGTTTGTGAATATTACTTACCGTGAAAATTTTATCTTTTTTGACACCGTTTTCAGAAACTGTATTTTTTTCTTCATCGCTGATAGAAATCACTGCATCTGAAATATTCATTCCGGCATATTCTTTTTCTTTGAAGAAATTTATTTCCTTTTCTCTTTCTTTTGTAACGACATCGATATAATTATTTTCACGCTCTAATCTCAGATAATGAAGGTCAACCATATCATAAATAATTTTTTGACCGCTTATCTTACCATTGATTAAATTGTACCAATGATTAAAACCTAAAGGTCTGAAAATCCAAATTACATCAACGTACGACAAAGCGTTTACAACCTGATCTTCTACATTTATAATTTTATTTTGAGCATTTACATAATCTCTGCAAATTTCAACACCTGCATTTTGAAAATAAGGAATGTAATCTGAATCTTTAGTTGCGTCAAAATGTTTAACCGCCAAAACAATGTGATGTCCGTTTTTCTGAAGAATTTTTATAATTTCCATAAATCTTCTTGAACCCGAATCCTGATCTGGTTTTGGCATATTTTCTTCCAGAAAAAGAAAATTTGGAATTTTATAATGGGAACCGTAATTGGTTTTCTGGCTTTTCACATTTTTTTTATCTGTAAAATAAGAATTCCAATGGTTGGCAAAATCCACTTTATCATTGTTAGTTGCTGTTTTAAAAGAATTATTAAAACAGGTAACTTCTGAAAGTGGTTGATAATAAGTATTTAAATTTTCTTCTTTCTTTAGCTCCAAACACAGATTAGCTACTGCAAAATATGATGAAGAAAAGTTTTCATTCAGTAAATTTAAATCTCCTTTTTGGTTGATTTTACTGAACAATAAACTTCCAGTGCAAAAATCTACTTTTCTTACAAAATTAAATTGAGGAGCATCAATCGCATCAGATTTACCTAATTCTATGATTTCAGAATTTTCAAAAACTAAATTTCCGGCTTCTATTATAGTATTTTCAGCAGAAATCATTTTAGAACCTACCGCTCCTACATTTTCTTTGGTATTAAAAACTTCTATTAAACCTGACAAATAATTCTCCTGAACTAAAACATGAGAATCTAAAAGATAAATAAATTTTCCTTTTGCCTTTTCAATTGAATGATTTATCGCTGGAGCTAAACCATTACTATCTTCATTATTGCTGAGGGTTATCCCTTTTATTTTTTCTAAATATTCCTGATTTGCTCTATCTTCATTAATAACAATAACTTCTTTAGAAATATTCTGGTTGTATTTTTCAATCGCATAAAGACAATTAAGAACCATTTTCAAATCATTGATCCCGTGAATAATAATTGAAACTTCAGGATTGGTCTGTGCGGAAAAATTAAATGAATGACTTTTAAAAAAATCAAGGTTCTGAAGATCGACAGATATCTTTCTTCTATTTTTGATAAATTGATAATCCTTGATTTTATTTTTAAAAAACCTTTTAATTCCCATTTTAAATTTATTATTTTGTCTAAGTTTTTTGCGAAAACGAATTTAAGCATTTATTTCCTCAACTTTCAAAAGACTCTCATCCTAAACAAAATCATTAATGAATTTTTCTAATAAAAACTTATTATTTTTCTTTCCTGAAAGTCCTTTCTCCAAAAGAGCCGGAAATGTTTTGCGTACTTATACCAATCTTAAACAACTGAAATCATTAGGTTTAAATATTGATCTTGTTGGTGTAGAAGATTATTACAATAGCTTCGGAGATACTGCTGAAGGAATTGATCCTGAAATCATTAATGAAGTTTTTGTTCTAAAAACCAAACCACCCAAGAAAAAACTGACTTTTGAGTATTGGAAATATAAAATTCAGAAAAAATTTGAAAAAGAAAATTCCAATCAATATCTAACTCAATATTTAAAAGATAATTTCACAACTATTCTTGATAAAAAAAAGTACGATTACATCTTTATCAATTATGAATTCTGGACAGACCTCATCCGCGATCAGGATTTAAGAGGTGCGAAAACAATCGTTGACACCCACGACTGGATTACTTTGAATGAGTTTTACAACAATAAAAATTTAGATTTAGGCAAAAGATTTGGTGAAGAGATCAAAAATCTTTCGTTTTATGATAAAGTAGTTACCATTTCGCAGGATGAATATTTTATTTTCAAAAGTTTTTTAGGAGATAAAGTGATTAATATTCCGCCAAGTTTTCCGGAAAATTTCGAAGATACAAATACGGAAAAAAAATACGATCTTATATTTGTAGGCAGCGACAATCCTTTCAATGTATTATCAATTAACTGGTTTGTTGAAAAAGTTTTGCCTCTCCTTCCTAAAGAAATAAAAATTTGTATTATCGGAAGGATCTGTAAGCACGTTCCGGATCATGAAAGTATTGAAAAAGTATTTTTCGCAGACAATCTAAAGACATATTATCACACAAGTAAAATTGCAATCTGCCCAATGCTGAAAGGAACCGGCATAAAAATCAAAGTTGTAGAAGCAATGTCTTACGGAATACCTGTTGTAGGAACCGAAAAAGCAGTTGACGGTTTTTCAGACAAAAAAAATAACGGCTGTATGGTAAGTGATGACGAAAAAGAATTTGCAAATATTATCAAAAATCTTTTAAACAATTTATCAGATTACGAAAAACAAAAACGGGAAGCCATCCATTTTTTCAGGGATAATTTTTCAGAAAAAAAATCGGTTGAGCTTTGGGAAAAAACTTTAAATATCTAAAACGATTACATTAAAGGAAATTTAATCCTGAATAATTTTTTCATAAATTTTAATAAGATCTTCTGCACTTTTTTCCCACGAAAAAAGTCTTGACCTTTCCAAACCTTTTCGAGAATATTCTTGTCTTAAAGATTCATTTTGATATAAACTAAGCATAACTTCCTGTAATCCATTATTATCTTGAGGATCAAGAGTAATTCCCGCATCTCCCACAACTTCCGGTAATGAGGAAGTATTTGACGTAACCGTAGGAACACCACATTGCATAGCTTCTAAAGGAGGCAAACCAAAGCCTTCGTATAAAGACATATAATAAAAAGAATGAGCATGACTGTACAAACTTGCCAAGTCTTCATCAGGAACTCTTCCCGTGATGATAATTTTATGTTTTAATTCTTCAGCATTATTGTATTGCTCGAAAATCTTGTCGTAATCCCAACCTTTTGCTCCTACAAGAACTAAACTTAAATCATCAATTTTATTTTCTTTAATAAACTGAAGAAAATTTCGAATTACAAAATCTACATTTTTGCGGGGTTCTAATGTACCTACGCTCAGAAAATATTTCTCTGGTAAATTATATTTCTCTTTAATGACATTGAATTTTTCTACATCATTACAAACGTAGAAAAGTGATTTTGAAGCCGCTAATAAATTAACAAAAACTTGATCCGAATTTAAATGAGGAGCAAATTTCAGCAAGTCTTTTTTAGTATTTTCAGAAACACAAACGACATAATCGTCTTTTCCAATACTTGCAATAATTTCCTTTATAAAACCAGAAGTAAAATGGAGCTCGGGAAACAAAATAGGAATCAAATCATGAATTGTAACAACGTTTTTTAAATTGGGAAACTTTCTGATTTCTTTATTAATAGGATAATAAAAAGAATGAAAAATCTGAGCTTCTTTAAAGGTTTCAAAATAAGTATTGGCAAAATTGGAAACTCCAAACTTTTTGTATAGCTTTCGAAATAACTTTTCTTTTCTAAGAGGTAAAAATTTTCTTTTATCTCTATGATTCGCCGCTTTTATTTTTATGGAGTTCTCATTAAAAAAATTGTCTAATTCTCTCGTACTCGTTTCATAATTAAACAGACTCAGATGAGCATAGAAAGTCTCTACTGAATTATTTTCGCTGAGAGCCTTGAACATCTCATAAGTAACACGAAAAATTCCGGTACGGTTATCTTTATAGAAATCTGCAATAACATCGGCGTCTAAGATTACTTTCATCGGGATCAAAATTTGATTTTTTAATTATAAACTAATTTTTTTCTGATACCATTTCAAGTCACGATTCCAGTTCGATTGCAAAACAACACCCAAATAATTCTCTTTAATTGACTCTCTTGTATGACCTTCTTTTATAAAATCCTGAAACTGCTTCTTATAATGAAAAACTTTAAAAAGGGGTTCTTTAGGGAAAAGAGGGATAACATTGCTCTTCAAAAGCCATTCACCGTACCATGTAAATTCACTTGGAAACTCGTGAATAAGATCCGGATAATTGATATTGTTTGCGTCTAAGTAATTTTCTTGAAAATCTTTCCAAACTTTGTTTGACCAGATTGTTGGTGAAGGACCATAATCGTAGCAAATCCCTTTACGTCCGAATTTAGCCATTATTTTTCTG
The DNA here is from genome assembly GCF_900143185.1 of Chryseobacterium scophthalmum. NCBI lineage: Bacteria > Pseudomonadati > Bacteroidota > Flavobacteriia > Flavobacteriales > Weeksellaceae > Chryseobacterium > Chryseobacterium scophthalmum. The sequence continues at coordinate 225,654 of NZ_FSRQ01000005.1, forward strand.
CTTATATCTTCAAAATATTGTTTCGGATCATCTTTAAAATGCTTACGATTATTGCTCAACCAAGAAAACATCTCTTTCTGTTGATGAATGATCGTATAAGGAACATCATCCTGAATAAAATCAGATATGTAAAAATCTTTGATAAAATAAGAATCTGAATCTAAACACACATAGTTTTCTGTGATGTTTAGTCTATGTAACTGAGATTTTACAATTTGTTGATATTGCCAAGGATCTTTATTTTCCATGGCAATAATATCACTGTCTTTTATAATATCAAAAAGATCGGTTTGTAGATTTTGTTTAAAAAAACTAATATCTTCGTCATTTACAGAAATCAGAAGTTTTATTTTATCTTTATTATGTTGATTAATTGACTCAATCAACTTACTGCAAGACTCAAAATCAGCTCTGTAAGTTTTTACGAATAATATTAATTTTTCCATTTAATTATTGTCTGTCATATTCATCACTCAGCCTTACAATATCATCCTCACCAAAGTAAGTTCCTGTTTGTACTTCGATGAAGACAACTGGTTTTTCTGAAAGATTCATGATTCTGTGTTTGGCTCCTAAAGGAATGAAAATACTTTCGCCGTAAGACAATTTTATTTCTTTATCATCCAAAATTATGGTAGCATCACCTTCAATGATCGTCCATTGCTCTTGTCTTTTGTGGTGGTATTGGTATGATAGTTTTTGTCCCGGATTTACCTCAATTCTTTTCAGTTTATAATTAGGTTCGTCTGCCAAAACATAATATTTACCCCAAGGTCTTTCGCCAATTTCTAACATATTTTTTGAATTCAAAATTTATACAAATGTAAATATTAAGATTAAAAATCCCAACATAGAAAACATTAAACATCATTAAAACATTTAATTTTAAGTAAATTTGCAAAAATTTTATTTAAAATGGAGAAAGTAAGAGTCCGTTTTGCACCAAGTCCTACAGGACCTTTGCATTTGGGAGGCGTAAGAACCGCATTGTATGATTATCTTTTTGCTAAAAATCAGGGCGGCGAATTTGTTTTGAGAATAGAAGACACCGATACTGCAAGATACGTAGAAGGAGCCGAAGAATACATTGAGGAAGCCTTGGAATGGTGCGGAATCATCCCCGATGAAAGCCCTAAAAAAGGCGGAAAATTTGCTCCATACAGACAATCTGAAAGAAGAGATATTTACGATAAATACACAGAGCAGATCCTAAAAACAGATTATGCTTACATCGCTTTCGACACAGCGGAAGAATTAGATGCAATCCGTGCTGAATACGAAGCTAAAGGCGATGTTTTCTCTTATGACAATAAAACCAGAAACCGCTTAAGAAACAGTCTTGCTCTTTCTGAAGAGGAAGTTCAAAAGTTGTTGGAGGCAAAAACACCTTACGTTGTAAGATTTAAAATGCCTGTTGACAGAACTTTAGGTTTGGTAGACATCATCAGAGGAAACTCTGCGGTAAATACAGATACTTTAGACGATAAAGTTTTGGTAAAAAACGACGGAATGCCAACTTACCACTTCGCCAACATTATCGACGACCATGAGATGGAAATTTCTCACGTTATTCGTGGTGAAGAATGGTTGCCTTCTTTAGGTTTACACACTTTATTATATGAAGCAATGGGTTGGGAAGCGCCTCAGTTTGCCCACCTTTCTTTAATTTTAAAACCAGAAGGAAAAGGAAAATTAAGCAAAAGAGACGGTGACAAATTCGGATTCCCGGTATTTCCTTTAAACTTTACAGATCCTGCAACTGGAAACGTATCTAAAGGTTACAGAGAAAGCGGTTATCTTCCTGAAGCTTTCATCAATATGGTCGCGCTTTTAGGATGGTCTCCTGCAGATGACAAAGAAATTTTGTCTTTGGATGAAATGGTAAAAGAATTTGATTTACATAAAGTTCATAAAGCCGGAGCAAGATTCAGTAAAGAAAAATCTGAGTGGTTCAATCATCAGTATATTCAAAAAACTTCTGATGAAGAATTATCAAATATTCTTAAAAATTCAGATCTAAGCTTGAATATGGATGATGAAAAATTATTAAAGATCATTCATCTGATGAAAGAAAGAGCGACCTTCCCGAAAGATATTTATGAAAACGGAAAGTTTTTCTTTGAAGCACCTACTTCTTATGATGAAAAGGCTTCAAAAAAAGCTTGGAATGACGAAACGTCAAATCTTTTGACTGAATTTGCTGTCACGTTGAGCGGAGTCGAAGCGTTTACTGCTGAAAACATCAAACAGAACTTACACGACTTTGCTGAAAACAAAGGTTTGGGAATGGGGAAAGTAATGATGCCTCTTCGTTTAGCTTTGGTAGGAGAATTGAAAGGACCAGACGTTCCGGATATTTTGGAACTCATTGGAAAAGAAGAAAGTATCGCCAGAATAAGCAATGCTGTAAATAATTTTAAATAGGTTTTCATAATTTTTCATACATTTGAAAGATTTAATTTACTTCAAGAATGGAATATTTAAGTTTCGAACTTCCTATAAAAGAGCTGATGGATCAATATCAAACATGTTCTTTGGTAGGAGAAGAAAGTGGTGTTGATGTAAAATTAGCATGCAGTCAGATCGAAGACAAGATCAGAGATACCAAAAAAGAGATCTATGGAAATCTTACCCCTTGGCAAAGAGTACAGTTATCACGTCATCCGGATCGCCCTTATACTTTAGATTACATTAAAGGTATGGTAGATAAAGGAAGCTTCCTTGAGCTTCACGGAGACAGAAACTTTGCAGATGACCCTGCATTGATTGGTGGTTTGGCTACATTGGATGGTCAAAGAATCATGATTTTGGGAACTCAAAAAGGGAGAACAACCAAAGAAAGACAATACAGAAGATTCGGAATGCCAAATCCTGAAGGATACAGAAAAGCTTTAAGACTAATGAAGCTTGCTGAAAAATTCAAAATTCCTGTAGTTACTTTGGTAGATACACCAGGAGCTTATCCTGGTTTGGAAGCTGAAGAAAGAGGACAAGGTGAAGCAATTGCAAGAAACATTTTCGAAATGACAATGCTTAAAACTCCTATTTTCACTTACATTATCGGTGAAGGAGCAAGTGGTGGTGCATTAGGAATTGGCGTTGGTAACAAAGTGTATATGTTAGAAAACACTTGGTACACCGTAATTGCACCGGAAAGTTGTTCTTCAATTCTTTGGAGAAACTGGGATCATAAAGAAGATGCTGCAAACGCATTAAATCTTACCCCGAAAGATGCATTGAGAGAAAAATTCATCGACGGAATTATAGAAGAACCACTTGGTGGAGCTCATTATGACCCGGAAGTTGCTTATTTAAATTTAAAGGCTTCTATTTTACAGAACATAAAAGCTTTCTCTAAATTTACAGGTAAGGAACTAGAAACTCACAGACAAGACAAGTTTATTGCGATGGGGCAATTTAAAGGATAAAAAAAGCGGTTAAGAAAAATCTTAACCGCTTTTTTATTTTACACTTTTTCTATTATTTTTTATTCAGCAACATTCAGCTGAATTTCAATATCTCTTGTTACTTTTTTGAGTGAAGAATATTTGGCATCACAAACCATGGTTGTCAAAACATATTCTCCTTTTTCAACCATCACAAAATTTTGCCCGTTTGGCGGCACATCAAGATTATAATATTTTTTTCCGCTTATTTTTACAATCAATCTGCATTTCGATTTATTTTTAATATTAATATAAGCTTCATTATCGTTAGGATCATTATTGAAGAGATGAGTCAAATAAGAAGCTGTTTTTTTTGCTTCAGCACTTGGCTCGGATTTTTTACTTGAGCTTCCTACTGCAGCATAATTAACCGTTCTTTCTGGTGTAGCGACCGTTTTTGCATTGGTATTTGAAGCTAAAGTTTTACCTTTATTAAGTTCGTTATTACTTACAATTTTTTCAATTTTATTTTTACTTAAAGGTTTTATGGTAGGTTTCGCCTCGATAGAATTATCTGCCATAATAATATCAATAAGTTTTCTTTTTAACTTGTCGTTTTTTTCGTGTCCCGGATTTTGTTTAATAAAACCCGCTATAATTCTTGCTTCTGCAGTAGACTCAGCTTCTTCAAGCGTATAAATAATAACTGTTTCTTTTTCAGCAACAACTTTAGTTTTGGCTTTTTTCTTCTTTTGAGCAAAGCCTACACTGAAAATGGAAAGGAATATGATTAGAAATAGTTTTTTCATGTAAAATCTTTAAAAATTTATTAAATAAATACTATAACGTTAAAAGTCATTTTTTAGTTTATCATTAAAATCATTATCTTTGCCCTGCTCAAAAATAAACTATTAAAGTTAATTATAATTTTAAATAAAAAATAATAAATATTATGTCTTATTCACCAGCTGCTGCAGACGTAGCAAAATTAAGAAACCAAACAGGTGCAGGTATGATGGACTGCAAGAAAGCTCTAGTTGAAGCAGAAGGAGACTTCGAAAAAGCAGTAGATATCCTTAGAAAAAAAGGACAGAAAGTTGCTGCTAACAGAGCTGACAGAGATTCTTCTGAAGGTGCAGTAATCGCAAGAGTAAACGAAGATAATACTTTAGGTGTTATTATTTCTTTAAACTGCGAAACTGACTTCGTTGCTAAAAACGAAGCGTTCATCGAGTTAGCTTACGAATTAGCTGAAATGGCTATTTTCGCTGCTACTAAAGAAGAATTATTGGCTACAGATTTCCACGGATTAACTGTTGCTGATAAATTAATCGAGCAAACTGGAGTTATCGGTGAGAAAATCGAGATTGGTGCATTCGAAAGAATTACAGGACCTTTCTTGGGAGCTTACATCCATGCTGGAAACAAAATCGCTGCAATCACTGCACTTTCTGCTAAAGTAGACGGAGCTGACGAAGCTGCTAAATCTGTTTCTATGCAGGCTGCTGCTATGAACCCAATTGCTCTTGACGAAACTTCTGTTTCTCAGGAAACTATCGACAAAGAATTGGAAATCGAAAGACACAAACTTACCGAAGAAGGTAAACCTGCAAATATTATCGATAATATCTTGAAAGGTAAAATGCAGAGATTCTACAAAGACAATACTTTGGTACACCAAGATTTCATCAAAGACAGCTCTATTTCTGTTGCTGATTACGTAAAATCTGTAAACGGAGATCTTAAAGTAACAGGATTTGTAAGAGTTAGCTTATAATAACTTTTCAAATTTAAAATAATAATCCCGATGATTCTTTCATCGGGATTTTTTTTGTGAAAACTTCAATTTACGATATTAATAATATATGAAATTAGTTTTAAGTTTTCCACATTTCGTTAAATATTAAAAAAGTGTTAAAAAAATACTGTAAAAAATTGATTATTAATACTTAAATTTGTCGCCCCTAAAACTGAGGCATGAAAAGATTTCTACTTATTATCTGTACATTTTGGTGTTTTATCCTTAATGCTCAACTTGATACAGAGCACTGGTTTGCTCCAATGTCTGCAAAGGCCGGAACCGGTGGTCTTGAAGGATATTTATATTTATCAACCAATGAAACAGTGCCTTTTTCGGTACAGATCTTCAACAATAACACATTGTATACAACGGTACAGGTAAGTAAGAATAATCCGACACAAGTAATTATTCCCAATAATTTTTTGATCGCTTCAGCTCAAAACCAGTTGTTTACCCCGAATAACATGGGATTGAATGTGAAAGGTCCTAAAAAATTCTTTGCCAATTATAGGTTTGCAATGTCGAATCATGCTGAAATTCTTACTTCAAAAGGAGCAGCAGGTTTAGGAACAACATTTTATGCGGGAGTAGCTCCTATTTCAGGATCTGAAAACCACATGAATGCTACAATCGGAGTTACTGCGACTGAAGACAATACGGTCGTTACAATTTCCGGCTACAATCCGAGTATTACTTTTTCAGACGGAATATCTTCACCCACAAGAACATTTACGCTTAATAAAGGTAAATCTTACATCTTAGATGTTGTAAGTTCTACTTCTAATATCAATAAAACAGGACTAGTAGGAGCAAAAATTGTTGCTACAAAAGCTATTTCAGTGACCAACGGAAACTTTAACGCAGCCTATACTTCTCAAAACCTTACCAACAATGATATTTTGATGGATCAGGCGGTTCCTGTAGATCGTTTAGGAAAAGATTTCGTAGTAGTAAAAGGAAATGGAACGGTAACTTCTGAAATGGAAACCGCTCTGATTATTGCTACAGAAAACAATACGCAGATCACATTTAACGGAAGCGGAGCTGTAATAACCCTTAATGAAGGTCAACATTATTTAGTACCAAGTACAAGATACCAACATCAGGGAAATGGTCATTATAATATGAATATTTCTTCAACTAAAAATGTATATGTTTACCAGCTTCTTTCGGGTGCTACCAACGGAAACGAATATGCTTCAGGAGGAATGAATTTCATCCCGCCATTAAGCTGTTTTATGCCAAATAAAATTGACGAAATTGGATTTATCAACAGAATCGGAGGACAGACTTTTGCGACAAGATTAAATATTATCACTCAAGTCGGAGCTACCGTAACCTTAAACGGAGGTAATATTGCAGCAGGAAACGGACCTTATCCTGTAACAGGAAATCCGAATTGGGTAAGTTATTCTATCCAAAATGTGACAGGAAATGTAACATTAAACTCTACGAAAGCAATGACTGCAGGAATTGCTGCAGGAAGTGGCGCTGTAGGATACGGAGGATATTTTGCTGGATTTTCATCAGTTCCGGCAATTACAAAAACCGGTGATTGCTACGCAGGAATTATTTTGCAGGTTGATAATAATTACGATGGTTATCAATGGTATTTAAATGGTGTTGCTATTCAAGGCGCAACTACTTTTTCCATTAATCCTGAACTATATGGAGCGGGAGCTTATACTTGTTCGGTAACAAAGAACAATTGTGAAACAAAATTGACTACAATATACAATTACACACTTTGTCCGCCAATTTCAACAACAACTTTTACCATCGGGTCTTGTAATACCAAAATGAGTACTCCGGCATTTACTAGTTCTACACAAACCATTGTTCCATCATTAACTGCGATTATTTCTCAGCCAACGAATGGAACCGCAACAGTAAACCCAACCACAGGACAAATTACTTACACCCCCAATGCAACGACTGTAAATACTACAGACCAATTTGTTTATTATATTCAGGGAAATGGAAATCCTTTTGCTTTTGAATATTTTAGAATCATCATTAATACAGATGTTCTTCAGGTAAACAATGCCTCAATAAGCATTTGTAATAGCGCTGCAGGAAATGGAACCTATAATTTAACGACTGCAAGTGTTACATCAGCTGTTGGAGCCAATATTACTTATTTTACCAATGCAAATTTAACAGGGCAAATTACTGATCCAACCAATTATACAGGACCTGCAGGAATTATTTATGCTAATGTAACTTCGGCTTACGGATGTTCTAAAGTTGCACAGATTACATTGACAATGAATCCGGCTCCAAACATCAATACAAGCACTTATAATGCAGAGTTTTGTGATGATAATTCTTCTGGAGTTATCAACATCAATTTTGCAACAGTTACTCCACAAATTGTTACCAATTCAGCGAATTTTACTGTAAAATATTATTTAAATCAAGCTGATGCAACTGCAGGAAATAACAATACATTGCCAACGAACTGGAGCTACTCTACAAATACTACAGTTTATGTAAGAGTTGAAAGCATAAACGGTTGCCCTCCTGCTTTTGGGCAAATTAATTTTGTTATTAAAAACAAAGTTCCTTTGCTAACTCCAACGCACGTTGTAGAAATTTGCGATACAGATATGAATGGATCTGAAACAGTGAATCTAAATACTTATAAAAACATTTTCACTACAGATCCTGGAACCAGTGTTACTTTCCACAATAGTTTGGCAGATGCACAATCTGGTGCAAACGCAATTCCAGCAACGCAAACAATCAATAACGGAGCAACGGGAACTTTTTATTTAAGATTTACAAATGCAACACAGTGTTTTAACACCGCAAGTTTAGCAATCAAAGTAAATGCTATTCCTAATATTAATATCTCAAATTTTAATGGTAATCTTTGTGATGATAATTTTGACGGAATTGTGAATGTAAATTTCAATACTATTACTCCGCAAGTTGTAACAAATTCTGCCAATTTTACGGTAAGATATTATTTAAGTCAAGCTGATGCAAATGCTGGAAATACGAACACACTTCCAACTAACTGGACTTATACATCAGCAACAACCGTTTATATAAGAGTAGACGGTACAAGTACAATTTGCCCGACTGCTTTTGGACAAATTAATTTTACCATAGGTAATAAAATCACCTTACTTACTACAAACTTCACTGCTGAAATTTGTGATAATGATTTAAATGGTTCGCAAAGTGTTAATCTAAATGATTATAGAAATCAATTTACTGCAGATCCTTCTGTAACATTAACTTACCACGCAACTTTGGCAGATGCGCAATCAGGAATCAACGGATTAGCAGTAAATCAAATCATTACAACTCCGGCTACATTTTATATTAGATTCACGAGTAATAACGGATGTCCGAATACAGCAACTTTAAAAATCAGTTTAAGATCTCCAAAAAAATCTGAAGTTTTGAAAGACCAGATTATTTGTTCAAATGACAAAGCAGTTTTAAATGCAGGAGACGGATTCACTTCTTATTTATGGAGTACAGGAGCCACTACTTCTACCATTACTGTTGGCGTAGGAACTTATTATGTAGATTTAGGCTTTAATGGTTGCACATACAGACAAACTGTAACGGTAACTGCTGCACAATCCCCAACTATTACGAGCATTGTTGTTACAGGAACTACTGCCACAATTAATGTTACGGGAGGTAATGCACCATACCAATATTCATTAAATGGTTCAGATTATCAAAACTCTAATGTATTTACAGGTTTATCGAGAGGACCTTACAAAGTTTATGTAATTGGAAGAGATGGTTGTCAACCAGTAATCAAAGATTTTTTAATTTTAAATTTAATTAATACCATCACTCCAAACGGAGACGGAAGAAATGATGTTTTAGATTATTCTGATTTAAGAATAAAAGATCAGGTAAGCATTGAAGTTGTTGACCGTTATGGTGCAGCAGTTTACAAATCCTCAGGCAACAACTACAAGTGGGACGGAAAATCTGGCGGAAGAAATCTTTCAACAGGAACTTATTGGTACATTATCAAATGGATTGAGCCTGACACAAAATTACCGGTTTCTAACTCTGGTTGGTTATTAATAAAGAATCGAGAATAGATTTCAATTTCGTTACTAATACATCATATCTTTTTATATATTAACCTACCAACTAATAACAAAAAAAAAAATAATCTTACAGTGGAGTTTTGTAAAAAAATACACAAAGTAAGTAATCAAATTTAAAAAAGGAGAATTCATAATGAATTTTCCTTTTTTATTCACACAATAATATCTAAAAAACATGTTTAAGTACGTTCTAAATGGTTTAATTTTAATATCATTAATTTGTAATTTCAACAGGTCACACAATAGAATCGAGAATAAATTTTAAATTTTGTTTATGATTTATTAACAATATATTAAATATTATTTTAATTTTGTAGAAATCCTAATTCCATAATTTTATGAAAAGATTTCTACTCAGCTTAGCATTAATACTCGGCATGTTTACGTCTCTGTTTGCACAGAGAGATACAGAACATTGGATCGCACCCTATTATGCTACCGCTGGAGGGTACACAAATAAATTATATTTGTCTACCGACAATGCAACACCTTTTGCAGTCACTGTCTATAGCAATAATGCAGTTATAGGAACGGTAACAATTAGCAAAAACAACCCAATGACCTTCGACATTCCGGTCACTACAATCTCAGCTAATCTTGCTGCGGATGCATTTAATGTTATTACTAAAGGAGTGTATCTACAAGGAAGTAAACCATTCTACTGTACGCTAAGAATGGGGCAGTTCTCACATGGAGAAATTGTTACCAGTAAAGGTAAAGCAGGCCTTGGAAAGGAGTTTTACGTAGCTAATACTCCATCTCTTGCAACATTTAATAACTTTACAGCGGGAGTTTTAGCAACAGAAAACAATACAGTAGTTACAGTAACCTGGAATGGTAGCGTCACATTTTTTGGAGCGCCTACAAACCCAGCACCAACAAACACCCATACTTTCACTTTAAACAAAGGGCAATCTTTTATTTTTGCAGGAAACACCTCAGGAACAGCACCTTTTATGGGAGCTAAAATTGTTTCAGATAAACCGATTACATTAACCAACGGAAACGTTAACGGAAATTTCGGAGCTACAGGAACTGCGGGCGGATCTGACGCCATTTTAGACCAATCTGTTCCCGTAGAAAGACTAGGTAGTACTTTTGCAATGGTGAGAACTAAATCTACCACCTCAGATTTAGAAGGTGGAATTGTAATCGCTACAGAAAATAATACAGACATATTTTTAAATGGTGCGGGAGCCGCCGTTGCCACTATCAATCAAGGGCAATGGTATAGAATTCCGGGAAGTGCTTATCAATTACAAGGGACTAATAACCATTACAATATGTTGGTTACAACTTCCAAAAATGCATATTTATATCAGTTGGTTTCTGTAAACGATAATAGTGCAACTTGTGGGTTTAACTATATTCCCCCATTGAACTGTTTTTTACCTAGAAAAATCGATGAAATTGGAAAAATCAACGAAATGCCTGGTTATACCGGTACGATTAATCTAAAATTAAATATCTTAACAGAAGCAGGAGCTACAGTATTAGTAAACAATGTCCCTCCAACTCCAGCACAAGGGCCTTATCCTCTCACAGGAAATACAACATGGGTAACCTATGCTATTGAAGGAATACCAGACAATTTAACCATTACATCGACCAAAGCCGTTACAGCAGGTATTAACGGCGGATATGAAACAGCTGGATACGGAGGATATTTTGCAGGATTCTCTTCAATTCCGGTAATTTCAAAACAGACGGGAGAATGTATTCCCGGAATTATTTTAGAAGTTGATGATGGTTATGACAGTTATCAATGGTTTTTGAACAACGTCGCAATTCCTGGAGCAACTGCTCACACAATAACTCCTGCGGTTGCCGGAAACTATACTGTTAAAGTAACGATGGGAACTTGCCCACCAGTGACAACACCAATATACAAGGTATTTACTTGTTTGGCGCAAACCACTCAAAACATAAATATCTGTGGTACAAAAGCAATTGTTCCTACATTTACAAACTCAACTCAAACACCAGTTCCAGGAACTGTTGTAATTGTTACAGCACCAACAAATGGAACTGCAACACCTAATCCAGCTACAGGAGTAATTACTTATGTTCCAAACCCTGGATACTTAGGACCAGATAAAATTGTTTATAAATTCTGTGGTAATGCTACCGAATTTGTAGATTGTGAACAGATAACTTTAAATTTAAATGTGGTTCCTTTTGTACTGACAGACAGAACTATTAAAGCTTGTCAATACGCAGGAAATGGATTTTTTGATTTAACAACAGCAAATGTAACAGACAATGCGGTACCAACAACAAAAAAATTCTATCCTACTCTAGCTGATTTAAATGCAAACACCAATCAGATTACTAATCCAACTAATTATTTCTCAGGATTAGGCTCAGTATATGTAAGAGTTTTAACGGCTGAAGGTTGTGTAGGAAATGCTAAAATTACTTTAGATTTCTTCCCTACTCCAGTAGTTAAGGAAGCAACTTTAACAGAATGTTTCATAGAAAACAATGAAACTAAAGGTAAATTTAATCTACTAAACGCAAATATAACGGCTGAAGCACCGGTTACAAAAAAATTCTATCCTACTTCCACGGATGCAAGTAACGGAACTAATGAAATTTTAGGAGTTGATGCATATATTTCAGGAAACGGAGCTGTATATGCAAGAGTTTTCAACTCAAATGGTTGTTATGCAATAGCAAAAATCAACCTTAAAGTAACTCCTCCGAAACGATCTCCGTTATTGGTTGATAAATACATCTGTATTGACGACAGAACTACTTTAGATGCAGGTCCTGGATATCAATCTTACCGTTGGAGCACTGGTGCAACTACCCAATCAATAGTAGGAGTGGCAGTAGGTGATTACTGGGTAATTCTTCAGGATTCAGGATGTTCTGTGAAACAGTTTGTAAGCGTGAAGAAAGCACAAGATCCTGTTATTACTTCAATTGAAATTTCTAACAATACAGCAACAGTAATTGTAACTGGAGGAATAGCACCATATAAATTCTCTGCAGACGGAGTAACTTGGCAAGACTCTAATGTGTTTACCAATCTTACAAGAGGACAGCAAACATTCTATGTAAAAGATTCTTTCAATTGTAATCCTATTTCAGTGGAGGTTACTATTCCTAATTTAGTAAATGCAATTACACCTAATGGAGATAACGTAAATGACTACATAGATTATAGAGAATTAGCTTATAAGGATAATCTTATCTTCGTAATTTATGACAGATATGGTAACAAAATATTCACAGGTGATAAGTCTAATAATTACAGATGGGATGGAACCCATTCTAATAAAAAGATTGTAACAGGAACATATTGGTATCACATCAACTGGAATGAACCCAACGCAACAAAAACTCCAATTAAATATACAGGTTGGATTCTTGTTAAAAACAGAGAATAAAACTCACTACTTAATACTAAGCCACAACTTAACGGTTGTGGCTTTTTTTAGCTATTCATTACTTATTTTTTAGTTATTTTTAATATTTTTTATAATACTTTTAAATTATTCTATTATTTTTGTACAAATCCTAATTCTATATTATGAGAAAACTTTTACTCACATTTTTATTGATGCTTTTTAGTAGCAATATACTCTTTGCACAAAGAGATACAGAGCACTGGATAGCACCCTATTATGCATCCACAGCTGTTACAGCACAATCACTTTATCTTTCTACAGATTCGGTAACACCTTTTATAGTAACTGTATACAGCAATAATGTTGCATTGGGAAATGTAACAATCAGCAAAGGAAGTCCTCAAACCTTTATTGTTCCTATCGCAAATGTTTCCGCTACTATGGTTTCGGAAGCTTTTACTGTAATTAATAAAGGATTATATATTAAGGCAGATAAACCTTTTTACTGTACCCTTCGATTAGTAAATTCAACTCAACATGCTGAAGTAGTAACCAGCAAAGGTAAAGCGGGCATTGGTACAGAGTTCTTTGTTGCAAGTACTCCTTCTACTCAGCTTGATTCCAATAATTTTACTGCGGGGGTTTTGGCAACAGAAGATAATACTATAGTTACTGCCACCTGGAGTGCTACAGCAGTTTTCACATTTTTTGGAGCTACTCCGACAACTAATACTCATACATTTGTTTTAAACAAAGGGCAATCTTTTATTTTTGCGGGTCCAATATCTGCTACTGTTCCATTCATGGGAGCAAAAATTGTTGCCAACAAGCCCATTACTCTTACCAACGGAAATGTAACTGCTAATTTTGGAATTAACACTGCTTCCGGAAGAGATATTATTTTAGACCAGTCAGTACCAACAAGCAGACTTGGAAGCACTTTTGCAATGGTAAGAACGAGATCAACCTTCCCAGATCTGGAAGGAGGAATAGTGATTGCCACTGAAAATAATACAGAAGTATATTTAAATGGATCTACAACTCCCGTTGCAACTTTATCCCAAGGACAATGGTACAGAATTTCTGGAAGCAGCTATATTGTACAGGCAGGAGGAACACATGCCAATATGCTAATCAGTACTTCAAAAAATGTTTATTTATATCAATTAGTTTCGGTAAATAATGACAGTGCTACTTGTGGTTTTAATTATATTCCACCTTTAAACTGCTTTTTACCAAGAAAAATTGATGAGATAGGTAAAGTGGGCGAAATGCCTACAGGTACAGGAGGAGCAAGTGTTGTCCCTACTGGTACCATTGTAAAGCTTAATATTTTAACTGAAGTGGGCGCTACGGTTACTTATACTGTTAATGGAGGAGCACCAATAACTCCAACAGCTGCGCAGGGACCATTTCCATTGACAGGAAATGCTAACTGGGTAACCTATGCAATACAGCCTATTGCTGGCAATATAGCTATACAATCTAATAAAGCAGTCACTGCCGGAATTAACGGGGGACATAGTACCTCAGGATACGGAGGATATTTCGCTGGATTTTCTTCAATCCCACTTATTGCAAAACAGACCGGAGATTGTATTCCGGGATTGGTTTTGGAAGTAGATGATAGTTATGATACATATCAGTGGTTTAGAAATGACGTTCCAATTCCTGGAGCAAATAGTAATTCTTATACACCAATCCAATCTGGAAATTATACCGTAAGAATTACCGTAGGATCTTGTATCCCGGTAACAACTCCTGTATATAAAGTATTCACTTGTCTTGAAGAAACTACTAAAGCAAAAACTGTATGTGAAGGATATTTAAATATCATTCCACAATTTACTACATCTCCGCAGACATTCTCGCCAAGCAGTGTTCAAATAATTACACCTCCTACAAATGGTACAGCCATCATCAACCCTATAACAGGTGTTATTGGATATACTCCAAACAATGGTTTTGTAGGTACAGATACTATCGTTTATAAATTCTGTGGAAACGATCCTGAATTTGTAGATTGTGAGCAGATTACTCTTACATTAACTGTAGCAGAAAGCCCGGTAGTAAATGATGCAATATTAAGAACTTGCTTCTTAGAAGAAAATATTGCGACAGGATTATTTAATCTTACCAATGCAATTGTAACTACTCAACCTGGTATTACTAAAAAATATTATCCTTCTGTAACTGATGCTCATAATCAAACAAATGAAATATTGGTTCCAGATAATTATATTGCTCCAAGTGGTGTTGCTTACGTGAGAGTCAGTAATGCAAATGGATGTTATCGTGTGGCAAAAATAACATTGGTTGTTTTAGCACCTGTAGAATCTGCTGTATTAGTAGACAAAGTAATATGTGTTGAAGACAAAACGGTATTAGATGCAGGACCAGGATTTGACGGATACGAATGGAGCACAGGAGCTACTACACAAACTATTTCTAATGTAGGAGTAGGAACTTATTGGGTAAAACTGAAAACAGGAGACTGTATTACTAAGCAAGCTGTAAAAGTTTATGCTTCTGAGCAGCCGGTTATTACAAACATTGAAGTTACAGGAACAAGCATTACAGTATTTGTTACCGGTGGTGTTGCACCTTATGAATATTCTATAAACAATATCAATTGGCAGTCTTCAAACGTATTTACAGATCTTCCGAGAGGTGATGTAAAAGTGTATGTAAGAGATACATTCAGTTGTGTACCAATTGAAGTAAAAATTACAATTCCTAATATTGTGAATGTAATTACTCCAAATGGAGACGGGGTAAATGATGTTTTAGATTATTCTGCTCTTGCCAATAAGCCAAATTTGGTATTAGGAATTTTTGATCGTTATGGAGTACAAATCTTCGAAGGAAACAAAGACACTGGTTACAAATGGGACGGAACAATAAATAAAACTAAAAAAGTTTCTACAGGAAATTACTGGTTCAGTATTACTTGGAATGAAGCAAAAACCAAAACTCCAATCAAATTCTCAGGCTGGATTTTAGTGAAAAACAGAGAATAATTAATTTTCAAATAAAATATTATTAAAACCACGATATCATTATCGTGGTTTTTGTTTATTTTTAAAACTATTAACGTATTTTATTATTAAATTTGTGGTAAAATCGAGTTCAAAATGAAGAAAATTTTATCTTTTTTCCTTATTTTTTATATATTCTCTACTTCGCTAGCTCAGCTGGATCGAGAACATTGGTTTGCTCCTATGGTAGATCGTACAGGAAACCCAAATCCTTATCAAAAACTTTATCTTTCCACAAACCGTACTACTCCATTTGCTGTTACTATTTACAATAACAATGTTGTGATTGGTACAGTTACGATTAGCAAAAACAATCCTCAAAAATTCGATGTTCTTCGGGATTATATTATTACAACTCAGCAGACAGATTTGTTTACACCAACCTCAAAAGGTTTATATTTAAAAGCTGACTTTCCTTTTTATGCCAACTTAAGATTTTCGGTATTTAACCATGCCGAAATTATTACTTCAAAAGGAATCGCTTCCACGGGTACAACTTTTCACGCAGCTTCTGCTCCTATTACGGTAAATAATGACATTCTCAATTTCATGACCAGTGTTTTGGCTACTGAAGATAATACAACAGTTACGATCTCCGGGTACAAAAATACCGTACAGTTCTCAAACGGAACATCAGGAGCGACAAATCCTACTCTAACTTTTACATTAAACAAGGGACAATCTTATATTATTGACGGTATTGGAAATATCACCGAAAATTTTGATGGATTTATTGGAGCTAAAATTGTCGCCACAAAACCTATAAACATTACCAACGGAAACTTCAACGGCCAATATGCAGGAAACAATCCTACCAGTTCTGATATTTTGATGGATCAGTCAATACCGGTAAGTCAACTTGGGACTACTTTTGCTCTTGTAAAAGGGAACGGAAATATCGGCAGCAATATGGAAGGCGCAATGGTAATTGCCACTCAAGATAACACAGCAGTCTACGTAAATAACGAATTGACACCTATTGCTAACCTGAATACCGGGCAATATTTTGTAATTCCTGACACAAAATATCAGCTTCAGGGGACCACTCATTATAATCTTTATTTGGTAACAAGCAAAAATGCTTACGTGTATCAAATATTGGCAGGTGCAGCAACTACAGGAAATGAAGTTGCAACGGGCGGTTTTAATTTTATTCCGGCACTTAATTGCTACCTTCCAAAGCAGATTGACGAGATTGGACTCATTAATGAAAACTTTGTACATACCAATAACAATCCTACAGGAATTCTTGCCATTCCAACCAAATTAAATCTTATTACAGAAAGAGGAGCAACCGTTTTTGTCAACGGAAACCCTCCTCCTCCAGGAACAGGACCGTTTGATATGACCGGTACAACCAACTGGGTGACATATGGCATTCCCAATACAACAGGAACAATTACGGTAACTTCAACAAAAGCAATCACTGCAGGAATTACTGCAGGAAGTGATGCTGTAGGATATGGTGGTTTTTTTGCAGGATTCTCTACGCAACCCGTTATTTTAAAATCTGGTGGAGACTGTGTTCCGGGAATTGTACTTACTGTAGACCCAGTTATCTACGACTCTTACCAATGGTATGTAGGCGGAGTTCTTATTCCAGGAGCTACGTCACCCACTTATACTCCTACCGGATCAGGAAATTATACCTGTTCAGTGACTATGGGGACTTGTGCACCACTTATAACAGCACCTTTCAAAGTTTTAAACTGTATGAAACAAACTGCTGTAACGTACAATATTTGTGATACTAAAGTGATTACTCCCGCATTTACAAGTTCTACGCAGACTCCGGTAGCTTCAACTGTTGCCATTACTACTGCTCCAACTTTGGGAACGGCAACTATTAATGTTGCAACAGGAGTTATCACCTATACAGCGACCAATCCTTCAGCTGGAGGAACCGACACGTTGGTATATACTTTCTGCGGAAATGATCCCAACTTTACAGATTGCGAAACCGTTACAGTAACTATTAATATTCACCCTGTAACCGTAAACAATGCTACTTTAAACGCTTGTAATATCAACGGCAACGGAACTTTTAATCTTACAACGGCTGTTGTTACTACAAACACACCGGTTACGATTACTTATTACCCAAGTTTATTTGATGCGCAAAACGAAAATTTAGCAGCATTAATAACTGTTCCCACAACATATTCAGCACCAAATGGAACTATCGTTTATGCCGTTGTAAAAAATCCTACTGGATGTAAAGGCATTGCACAGATTACTTTAAATCTGTTTCCTCTAGCAATTGTTACTCCCGCTAATATGGGAAATCAGTGCGACGAAAATATGGATGGAACTGTGAATGTTGTACTTTCAGATATTACCCAACTAATATTAAATAACGCGGCTTATTTTACCAACGTAAGATATTATGCTCAATTAGCAGATGCCAATTTAGGAAACGCAAATACCCTCCCAAATAACTGGAGCTACAACATCAATACTACTATTTTTATTCGTGTAGAATCTCCTAATGGATGTGCTCCTGTTATTCAACAAGTCAATTTTACAGTGGGTACGAAACTTACTTTAATTAAAAATACTTTCAACACCGATTTCTGCGATGACGATTTAGACGGAATAAAACCGATGAATCTATCATTTTTCTTAAATCAGTTTACTGTAGATCCACTTGTTACCGTTACTTATCATGCAACTCTTGCAGATGCACAGAATGATGTCTCACCAATTAGTGGTGCAGTAACTCTTACCGGATCTCATACTTACTATATAAGATTTGAAAAAAGTGGCTTCTGTCCGGATGTAGCAACCATAAGAATTAATCTTAAAGTTCCTAAAAAGTCTGATATCTTATCCAATAAAATAGTTTGTCCTAAAACCAAAACAAACTTAGATGCAGGTCCAGGATTTGACGCTTACCTTTGGAGCACAGGCGAAACAACGCCTGCAATTTCTAATGTTTCTGCAGGAAATTATTGGGTTGAGCTTAGTTTTAACGGATGCGTTTACAGACAGTTTGTAAATGTTTCAGAATCTACTTTACCGATAATTACCTCAATTGAGATCAACGGATCTACAGTCACAATTGGAGTAAGCGGCGGTACACCTGCTTACGAATATTCTCTTGACGGTTTTATTTGGCAGACTTCTAATATATTTAATAATGTAGGAAGAGGAACTCACACGATCTATGTAAGAGACTCTTTGAATTGCGAAATTGTGAAAAAAGATTTTGTAATCATTAATCTGATTAATACCATAACACCAAATGGTGACGGCAGAAATGACGAAATAGATTATTCTGCATTGATGGGCAAAGACAATCTTGAGTTTAGAATTTTTGACAGATATGGTGCAGAAGTTTTCCGTGGAACGCCTTCCAACAAATTTACCTGGGACGGAAACATGAAAGGAAGACCGGTTTCTACTGCAACGTATTGGTATTTTATAAGTTGGACAGAACTAGGCAATGTAACCAGCGTAAAATATTCGAGTTGGCTATTGGTAAAACACAGAAACAATAGCCTTTGGGATAAATAATTTAAAAATTTTAAGCCTAATAATCCTTTCTATAACATACATTAACAGTTTATTATAAAGTTTAATATAACTTTAACCACATATTGATAAATCTCACATAAAAACTGACGTAATTCTTATGTAATTTTGCACTACATATGAAGAAACTCTTATTAATTATATTGTTGGTTTTTATAAGTAAGATTAATGCGCAGAATTATTCCGGTGAAGTCTTTTTACGAGACAATTCGGTACTGTATCTTAATCAGGTTTATGTGACCAATCTTACAACACTCAAAACTGTTCTTACAAGCTATAGTGGAGAATTTAACATAAAAGCAGAACCCGGAGATGTTATACGCTTCACATCAATTATTACAGAAAGAAAAGATGTAAAGCTGAACCCGCAAATGTTCAGTTCTAAAAATTTAGTAGAATTAAAAGTAGCGTATTACGATATTCAAGAGGTTGTGATCAGCAGATTCAGACCTACAGGAAACCTGAGATATGATGTAAACTCTATTCGTAAAGAAGATAAAACACTTGCTTTGAAAAAAGTAATTGGTCTTCCTGAACCCAAAGGTGATGGTACTTCTCCTGTACTTCCTGTTGCAGGTTTAAGAGACGGCGGTCTTACCTTCAGTTTAGAAAGTATATTTGATATTCTTTCCGGTGACCGTAAGAAAAAACAACGTTTAGTAGCTTATGAAAGAATGAACAGCTCTGTAACCAACATCAAAAATTATTTAGGAAATGACTATTTTACAAGGCTCAAAATTCCTGAAAACCTGATCGATAATTTCCTTCAATTTGTTTATACTTCAGAAAATATAGAAGTCTATGTACAGACCGGAAATTTTGAAGCCATTAAACTTCCTATCGAGAAGTATCTTCCTATTTACCAAAGAAGATTAAAAAATTCGCATCTTCAGGAGGTTGTAAAATAATTATTTTAAGTTAAAAAAATTCACCAGAAACAAATCTTAACACTTTAAAGAATACTCTTTTTTAAAAATTTGTTTAATTTTATTGAAACTAATAACACCAAAGATCTAAATAATTAAAAAAATTTATTTAGACCACATCATCAAATATTATTTCAATGAAAAAGGTAATTTCACTTTTCACCACTTTATTGTTTCTTACATTTTCGGCACAGAAGCAAGGTAAAGATTACAGCAATATTCTTAAAAGCAAGAATATCTATGAAATCAACGCCTTCCTGAGAGATGCACATCCGGATGATCCTCGAAGATCTGTTCTGAAACCGAGAGTAATGGATTTTATGAAAGATTATATCAAAAACGCTCCACCCGGTGATAAGAAAGTAAAAGAAATGCAGGATAACCTTGCGAGACTGAAGAGAGGTCCCTCTACAAAAGTTTCTTTCGAGGAGATGAATGCAATGATCAAACAAAAGCAAATCTTAAAATATCAAAAACAATTACAGGTCGGTCAGTCTGCGATAGTTTATACGCCAAGTTCAGCGCAAAATGTCTATGTAACCACTTCTTCTGCAGCAAAAAGCACCAAAGTAATTGCTGATACAGAAGCCTCTGAATTTAATATGTTGATGGGAGAAAATCCTATAGAACATAAAAATAAAACCGTAAAAATCCTGAACTCTTTATTTGACAATGATCCAAATTCAAAAGAGTGCATTGTGATGATTGAAAACAAATCTGACTGTAATATTATCGTAAGAATTGAAGGTGTCGGAAATACAAAGTACAGACTTCCTGTTCCGGCTCATGGCGACAACTCTATTGTGGTAGAAAAAGGAGATTATTTATTTACAAGTATAGTTTGCGGAGCGCAGTATGCTTCACAAAAAACAATCCAAAAACCATTAATGGTAGCATTGGGAAGCTCTAATAATAAAAATTAAATTCTCCCTTTGAAACATGTTCTCTTAATATTTTAAGATAACAACAATCATAATTATTTTTACATTTTCAACTATTTCATCTACGAAAGCATTAGTTTTGTAATAACATTTACAACACAATGATGAATTATATAAAGTATCCTCCACCAAAGGAATTAGAGAATTTTGTACAATACTTTTGGAGCTACGATTTTAATCGTCCAGATATTTCTATTATAAAATTAGAGAGTTTTGCTGATCGATTTCCTCGTTTGATTTATCAAGATATAAATAATTTCCAGTCGATATTTTATGAAAAAGGCAGAGATATGCCCAAATGTTATATAAGTGGTGTTGTATCTGAAAAATTATCTGCTTTTACTACAGGTACATATTCTCATTTTGGAGTAAGCTTTTACCCTCATGGTCTTTTTGCATTTTTCCCAATAAATAGTTTTGAACTTATCGATAAAGAATATGACATTAGTGACTTTGATAAAACCAATATTGGTAATATATTAGACAATTGTATTTCTCATCAGGACAAGGTTTCTAAAATGAGTCAGTATTTAATTGAAAAATTAAGACATAATAAAAGCAATCTTTCTCTTATGAATCAGATTATCCATTCTAATGTTATTGATTATGAGAAGAAAATACACGAATTGCAAAAAGAAAATAATATTTCTGAAAGACATTTAGAAAGAATATTCAAGACCATGATAGGAATTTCGCCTAAAAAATATCAGAGAATTATACGGTTTGAAAAAGCCCTAACTTTACTAAATGGTCTGCAATATTCTGAGCTTACCGCATTGGCTTATGAGCTTCATTATTCTGATCAATCTCATTTTATCAAAGATTTCAAACAATTTTCAGGTATTACGCCCTACGAATTTGTACAATCAAATATTATAGGGTCTGAAAGTTCTTCTTTTATTACACTCATAGAGTAAAAATTCCTCATAACTATATTTTGTCAGTGTCGTTTTTTTACAATTCTGATACATCTTCTTTGTATAATTTTATTCATGTAAACTAATTATAAAAAGCAAATGACTGTTATTTTTTAGCATATTTCAATTTTTTACAAAAAGCAAAAATAAGATTACAAATCAATCATTTACAGCTTTATAGAATCTTTACGCTATGCAATATAATATTAAACAAGCAGTCAGTTAATATTTATAAAAATTGCAAATATTATTAATTAAAAAAAAGAAATCATGAAAAAAATTATTGTATTCGGTATTGCATTTATTGCATTTAGTATTTCAACCGTAAAAGCTCAGGGTATTTTAGACAAAATTGACAATGTCGTAAATAAAGCCGATCGCGCGGCCAATTCTGCTGACCGTGCCAATAAAACAGGTAGCAAAATAGGTTCCATATTTGGAAAGAAAAACAAATCAAAAAAAACAACCGACACAAATGACGCAAGCTCTATTGTAACAGTAATTTCAGTTGAGAATGCAGATCTGTCCACTTTGAAAAAGCTTAATTCTATTGCTGAAGGAACATCTGGAGTTTCGGGAACTACGATGAAATTCAATGCTACTCGTTCTACCATTAAAGTAACTCATACCGGAAGTTCGGAAAAATTGCTCGATAAAATACAGACAAAAGCTGGAGGAATTTTTACGGATAAAAATGTACAGAGTATTGATGAAGGAAGTATTGCGATTAAATTAAAATAAACAAATTATGGGAAACTTTTCAGGAACCCAAACTGAGATTTTCACAATATGCAGAAGCCTAATTCAAAATTATATTGAAATTGCTTGTTCGGGTAAGAAACAAGAATGGTAATGCAATCCGAAATGAATATTTATTCATATTAATTTTAACAAAAAAACAGTCAACAAAATGAAAAATTTACGTCCAAATGCTTTATCGTTTAAAAACATAAAAGCTTTATCCAGAGAACAATTAAAAAATATCTCCGGTAATGGTATTAAAAACGATTGGTGTTCTTATGAATGTTGTAGTGGGAAACCAATGTGCCCAGATTCACCCCACCACTGCTTAGATGTGGTTTGTCAACCACTTCTTGAGTAGGTAAAATTTCTAACTTCAAAAGGTCAAAATCTCAATTGACTTAAAATGTTTGAGTTATATACATTTTAATTTTTTTACTATGGAAAATTTGAAAAAAGCAAAAGCACTCAATCGAAATGATTTGAGAACAATAAACGGAGGTGCATCTTCTTGTAATCGACCAGGAGGAGAGAGGCCTTGTTGCGAATATCGTGTGGAAGGAAATTCGTCATCTGGCTGTAGAGTTCGGGCTGTTTGTGCAGGAGGAAGCTTCCAGTGCCCGTAATTAATAAAAATATAATTTATGTAAATCGAGAGAATAGTTCCCCCTATTCTCTTTTTATATTGTAACTAAGCATTATTTTTTTATATTTTTGCTGAGATTAACATTATGGGCAAAAATAAATTAAGAAGATTCGCAGAAAACAAAACATTACCAATCGTTGTACAACCTACAAGAGAAGAAGCCCTCAATGGTTTTGAACTGAAAGGAAACTGGAGAAAAGATTTCTTTAAAAACGACCAACCTATCGTTTTAGAATTAGGTTGTGGAAAAGGTGAATACACAGTAGGTCTTGCAAAAACTTTCACAGATAAAAATTTTATCGGAATTGATATAAAAGGAGCAAGATTTTGGTTCGGTGCAAAAGAAGCAGTAGAAAACGGAATGCACAATGTTGGTTTTCTAAGATCACAAATCGAATTGGTAGAATATTATTTTGCTGAAAACGAAGTTGACGAAATCTGGATTACCTTCCCGGATCCGCAGATTAAATATAAGCGTACGAAACACAGATTAACGCATCCTGATTTCCTTGAAAGATATAAGAAATTTTTAAAACCTGGTGGAATTGTACATTTAAAAACCGATTCAGAGTTTTTGCATGGCTATACTTTAGGTTATTTACAAGGTGCCGGTTACGAAATTATTTCTGCGCATCACGATATTTACGGAGCTTTGGAATATGATCCGAATACGCCTCATTTAAGAGACATCCGAACATATTATGAAGAATTGTTTTCAGCAAAAGGAAAAACAATTACGTATATAAAATTTAAGATTAATTAAATCAATATTGAAGCTGTAAATTATTTGCAGCTTTTTTTATGGCAATAAAGCAAGCTTTTCTGAGTTTAATAAAAAGTTTAAATTTAAATCTGGAATATATTATTATGAAAAAGTTTCTTCTCTTTTCTCTTTTTATCACTTTGCTTCTGAATAGTTGTGGCAGCGTTAATCAGAATACCAGACAACCCATACGAAAACCTTTTCCAACAGCTTCAAATACAGGAACAACAACGAGTTCTGCAGCGCAAACTGAAAGAGAATATCAAGCTTTGTTAAAGACCTATAAACCTGAAACCGCAGAAGTTTTAAACAGCTTGTTGAATGATTCTTCAAACAGCCCAACCGTCTCGATTTCTGTAGAAAATAAATCAAATTGCAATATGGTTTTAACAATTAGCGGTAAAAACTATTTCAAAAAAATTCCGATTGGAGCTAATAAAATCGGGTCTGCCATGGTTCCTAAAAATCAGAATTACAATGTATCGGGAATGCTTTGCAATTCAGTTTATGAGAAAACAAAATACGTTACCAATTCTTTCAGTATAAAATTATCAAACTAAAAGAATCTTATTCATAATTTGATTAACTTTGTAATCAACAAAACTTCCGAATCATATTCGGAAAAATAAAAAACACAATTTGATGAAGAAAAAAACACTTACTTTTTTCTTCTTCGGTCTCATTCTTTCATCTTGTGCAAGTAATACGGTTGACAAAGTTGACGTTCTTAAGAGCACAAATATTAGTGAGATTGAAGAATATCTAGGGAAAGCACATCCCGAAGATCCCAAAACAAGAATTCTAAAACAGCGTATCATCGCATTGAAAAATGCCGAATGGACGAAAGGTGCAAAAAATGCAAGACCTGTTTTCATGGAGTTACCAGACCAGTTAAACAGCAAAAAAAAATCTGAAGCTAATCTGGAGGTTTTTAAAAAACTAATGTCTGAAACTTCAGAAGAACATAGGGAGAAGACCAAAAAGCTTTTAAACAATATGTTTAATGAAGATATTACTCACAATGAAGCCATTCTTCTGCTTAAAAATAATTCTGATTGTAATTTGGTTTTAGAAATCTCCGGAAAGAAATTTTACAATCTTGCCGTTCCGGCGAAAGGTGAAAATTTTATTGTTTTGAATAAAGATACTTATACTTTCTCGGGAAATGTTTGTGATGTAAAATATCAAAGCTCAAAAGAGATTAACAAAAGTCTGGTTGTTGTTTTACAGAATCCGGGATTCAAAGCAACACCCGAAAAAGAATTAATCGCAGAAAACAGGCTCAATAAAGATTCAGAAAAAGCAAAAACAAAACAGAATGTTTCCCCTAAAAGAAAGAAGAAAAAATAGTAGCTTTTTAAGCTATAACAAACAAAAACCGCTGAATAAATTCAGCGGTTTTATTATTTTAAGATAATCTTTAGATTATTCAGCAGAATCGAAATCTGCATCTTTATCAGCAGAAACTACTTCTCCTTCTTCTTTAGATTTTTCTTTATCAGCTTTTCTCTGAGACTGACCGTCTTTGATAGATTCTGAAACAACGCTCAAGATCATATCGATAGACTTAGAAGCATCATCGTTTCCTGGGATAACGAAGTCAACTTTTCTAGGGTCAGAGTTTGTATCAACAATACCGAAAACTGGAATACCTAATTTCTTAGCTTCAGTTACAGCGATGTGTTCTCTCATGATATCTACAACGAAGATTGCAGAAGGAAGACGCACCATGTCAGAGATAGAACCTAAGTTTTTCTCTAAGTTAGCTCTTTGTCTGTCAACTTGTAATCTTTCTTTTTTAGATAAAGTTTCGAACGTACCGTCTTTTTTCATTTTGTCGATAGAGTTCATTTTCTTTACAGCTTTTCTGATTGTAACGAAATTCGTTAACATACCTCCCGGCCATCTTTCTGTAATATAAGGCATATTAAGTTCAGCAGCGTGCTTAGCAACTACTTCTTTCGCTTGCTTCTTAGTAGCTACGAAAAGAACTTTTTTACCTGCAGAAGTTAATTTTTCTAAAGCGCTGCACGCTTCATCCAATTTAACAGCTGTTTTATGTAAGTCTACAATGTGAATACCATTTTTCTCCATAAAAATGTATGGAGCCATATTTGGATTCCACTTTCTAGTCATGTGACCGAAGTGTACACCAGCCTCTAGAAGGTCTTTTACATTTGCTTTTGCCATGTTTTCTGTTTTTGTTAGTTTACTTTCCGTTTCTTAAACAATCAACAACTTCTTTAGATGGGAGAAGCGTTTGGATGCTAAACGTAACGGGCAATTTTTGTTTAGATAATAGAGCCAAGAACCAAGAGCCGAGATTGAAGACTGAAAAAAATCTTGAATCTTGCGTCTGAAATCTTGAATCTCGAAATTAACGTTTTGAGAACTGGAATCTCTTTCTTGCTTTTTTCTGACCTGGTTTCTTTCTTTCCACCATTCTTGCATCTCTTGTAAGTAAACCTGCAGGCTTCAATGCTAATCTGAACTCAGCATTAATTTCGCAAAGTGCTCTAGAAATACCTAATCTGATAGCTTCTGCCTGACCTGTATTACCACCACCGAAAACATTTACGGTAACGTCATACTGACCAACAGTTTCAGAAAGGATAAACGGCTGGTTTAATTTGTAAACCATCACGTCTGTAGAGAAATAAGTTGCAGCATCTTTACCGTTTACTGTAATGTTACCAGTTCCTGGCTTTACATAAACTCTAGCTACAGAAGTTTTTCTTCTTCCGATTTTGTGAACTATAGACATAATTAATTATTTAAATTCGTTAACATTAATTGTTTTAGGCTGTTGAGCTTCATGCTTGTGCTCAGTTCCTTCATATAAATAAAGGTTTTTAAGCAATGCAGATCCTAATCTGTTTTTTGGAAGCATACCTTTTACAGATTTTTCCAATACTTTTAAAGAATCTTTTTTCTGAAGTTCAAGAGCTGTCATAGACTTCTGTCCACCAGGATAACCTGTATGCCAGATGTAAGTCTTATCGTTCCACTTGTTTCCTGAAAGAGTAACTTTCCCAGCATTCAAAACAATAACATTATCACCACAATCTACGTGAGGTGTAAAGTTTGCTTTGTGCTTACCTCTCAAAATCTTTGCAACCGTAGAAGCTAGTCTTCCTAACGGTTGTCCTTCAGCGTCTACCACAACCCATTCTTTATTAGCAGTAGCTTTGTTCGCTGAAACAGTTTTGTAACTTAATGTATTCACACGTTTTAGTTAAAGATTAAACATAATTTTTCCCTTAAAAGGGTGTGCAAAGGTACACATATTTTTCTAATCTGAAAACTTATTTTAAATTAAAGTATTGAAAATAAAGATATTTAATAAGTTAGCACTTTCAAAAGAATCAATATTTATCCATTAAAAGGTGAGAGCCAATCTTATATAAATTAAAAATCCGGCAAATATGTGCTCCGCCAATTTCTTTCCAAAAATGATTTCCTAATTAATTACGTAACGATTTACTTCCTTTGAAGCTTGCAAACAAATAATAAGCAACAAAAACAGTCGAAAACTTAATAATTGAAGGAATTGCCAGTTCTAAATTAAAAATAAGAGCTCCAACCACAACCAAAAGCGCCATCGCTCCAAAAGACAATCCCATTTTTTGGAAAAGAGAAAATTTAACATCATCTAAAAAATAAGCCAATCCCCATGCAAGACCGAAAGCAATAGCATAATAAAGTTCTAAACCAAGATCTTTGGTTTCCATAAACAAATAGTTGAACATAAAAATAATTCCGGTTCCTACTATAAAATAAATCAACGCTCTTTTCATACTATAATATAATAGTGCAAAAATAAAGAATTAAATTTTGCAATCATTTTAAACATATCGGTAAAGCTTATATAATTTTAGGCAAATATTTTTATAAAGAACATCAACCAAATATTTAAAAATAAAACCAATCTATAAATATCTAAACAACAGAACGAATGCTTGTTAAGTTGGAGAAAACCACAACACTAAAAACAGATTAATCATTTAAAAATCAAACAATTAATTACAGATTATCGGTTTTTAATTTATTGTTATATTTGGAATTCAGAAATTTCTAGATTTTTTATGGAAACCCAAAAATATACTCCAACAAATAAAGTAAGAATTGTAACAGCTGCGTCGTTATTCGACGGGCACGATGCTGCAATTAATATCATGCGTCGTGTGATTCAGGGAACGGGATGCGAAGTGATCCACCTTGGTCACGACAAATCTGCCGAAGAAGTTGTAAATACAGCTATTCAGGAAGATGCCAACGCAATTGCTCTAACATCTTATCAAGGCGGTCACAACGAATATTTTAAATATATCTACGACCTTTTAAGAGAGAAAAACTCTCCGCAAATCAAAATTTTTGGCGGCGGTGGCGGTGTAATCTTGCCTGAAGAAATCGAAGATATCATGTCTTACGGAATCGACAGAATTTATTCTCCGGACGACGGTCGTGAACTTGGTCTTCAGGGAATGATCGACGATTTGGTGAAAAGATCGGATTTCGCGACAGGAAAAGAAGTAACTGCAGAAGATTTAGATTCAATTAGTTTTGAAAATTCTACAAGTATTGCTAAAATTATTTCTGCTGTTGAAAACTTCTCAGAAGAAAAACCGGATTTAGTAAAAGCGATTGATGAAAAATCAAAAGACTTAAATATTCCAATCATCGGTATCACAGGTACAGGTGGAGCCGGAAAATCTTCATTGACAGATGAATTGGTAAGACGTTTTATCCGTTCAAATCCAGATAAAAAAATCGCAATCATTTCAATCGACCCTTCGAAAAAGAAAACCGGAGGTGCGCTTTTGGGTGACAGAATTCGTATGAATGCGATTAATGACCCAAGAGTTTATATGCGTTCGATGGCAACAAGAGAAAACAATGTTTCTGTTTCTCCGTTCATTCATTCAGCATTGAATGTATTAAAATTAGCTCATCCGGATGTAATCATTTTAGAAACTTCGGGTATCGGACAATCCGGTTCGGAAGTTTCAGATTTTGCAGATGTTTCAATGTACGTGATGACTCCTGAATACGGAGCTTCTACACAGTTGGAAAAGATCGACATGTTGGATTATGCAGATTTAGTAGCTTTAAATAAATCTGACAAACGTGGTGCTTTAGATGCACTTCAGGCTGTAAGAAAACAATTCCAGAGAAACCATTTGTTGTGGGAAAGTCCGTTGGATGATATGCCGGTTTATGCGACAAAAGCATCTCAGTTCAACGATCACGGAACGACAGAATTATACAACAGATTAATTTCAAAAGTAAACGATAAGTTTTCAGATTTAAATCTGCAAGGTTTTGTTGAACAGGAAATTACAGACGAAGTAACGATCATTCCTCCAAAAAGAGTGCGTTATCTTTCTGAAATTGTTGAAAACAACAGACAATACGATGCTAATATTGAAAAACAAGCAGAATTAGCAAGAAAAATGTATCATATTGAAGGGGTGAGAAATTTCCTTTCTAATGAAACTTTAGATGCCGAATATCAAAAGGCTGAAAAAGACCTTCAACAGGAAAATATTGACTTCCTCAAAACTTGGGATGACACAAAGAAAGCTTTCCACGCTGAGTTTTACTCGTATTTTGTAAGAGGAAAAGAAATTAAGGTTGAAACTTCAACAGAATCTTTATCTCACTTAAGAATTCCAAAGATTGCTTTACCAAAATATACCGATTGGGGTGATTTGATTAAATGGAAAGGTCAGGAAAATCTTCCGGGAGGATTCCCTTACACAGCCGGAATTTATCCTTTCAAAAGAACAGGTGAAGATCCGACAAGAATGTTTGCCGGAGAAGGAGGTCCTGAAAGAACGAACAGAAGATTCCATTACGTTTCTGCGGAAATGGATGCAAAACGTTTATCTACAGCGTTTGACTCTGTAACTTTATACGGACAAGATCCAGCTTTACCACCAGATATTTATGGTAAAATCGGAAATGCGGGAGTTTCTATCGCAACATTGGATGATGCAAAAAAATTGTATTCCGGATTTGATTTAGTGAATGCGATGACTTCGGTTTCAATGACGATCAACGGACCAGCTCCGATGTTGTTAGCTTTCTTCATGAATGCAGCCATCGACCAAAATGTTGAAAAATATATCGCTGAACATAAGCTTGAAGCTAATGTTGAGAAAGCTTTAAAAGCAAAATTCGATGACAAAGGTTTAGAAAGACCAAAATATAACGGTGAATTACCACCATCAAATAACGGATTAGGATTAAAATTATTAGGACTTACCGGAGACGAAGTAATTCCTGCGGAAGCTTATGCTGAAATTAAGGCTAAAACCATTGCAACCGTTCGTGGAACTGTTCAGGCTGATATTTTAAAAGAAGACCAAGCTCAGAATACTTGTATTTTCTCTACTGAATTTGCCTTGAGATTGATGGGTGACGTTCAGGAATATTTTATCACAGAGAAAGTGAGAAACTTCTACTCTGTTTCAATTTCCGGTTATCACATTGCAGAAGCAGGAGCAAATCCGGTTTCTCAGTTGGCATTTACCTTAGCAAATGGTTTCACTTATGTGGAATATTATTTATCAAGAGGAATGAACATCAATGATTTTGCACCGAACTTATCATTCTTCTTCTCCAACGGTATCGATCCTGAATATTCAGTAATCGGACGTGTTGCTAGAAGAATCTGGGCAAAAGCCATGAAGCTAAAATATGGAGCCGATGAAAGAAGCCAGATGTTGAAATACCACATCCAAACTTCAGGACGTTCGCTTCACGCTCAGGAAATTGATTTCAACGATATCAGAACAACTTTACAGGCGCTTTACGCAATCTATGACAACTGTAATTCACTGCACACGAATGCCTATGACGAGGCGATTACGACTCCGACTGAACAATCTGTAAGAAGAGCAATGGCAATTCAGTTGATTATCAATAAAGAATTAGGTTTAGCGAAAAACGAAAATCCGCTTCAAGGTTCATTTATTATTGAAGAATTGACGGATTTGGTTGAAGAAGCTGTGTATGCAGAATTTGACAGAATTACAGAAAGAGGTGGTGTTTTGGGTGCAATGGAAACCATGTACCAACGTTCAAAAATTCAGGAAGAATCTATGCATTACGAATGGTTGAAACACACCGGAGAATATCCGATTATCGGAGTAAATACTTTCTTAGGAAAAGACGGTTCGCCAACGGTTCGTCCGGGAGAAGTTATCCGTTCAACTGAAGAAGAAAAGCAGGTTCAGATCGAAACCCTTCATAATTTCCAAAAATCTAATGAAGACAAATCTGAAGAAGCTTTAAAAACTTTACAACACGCAGCGATCAATCAGCAAAACCTATTTGCCGTAATGATGGATGCTGTGAAATATTGTTCTCTTGGACAAATTACTAACGCTTTGTTTGAAGTAGGCGGTAAATACAGAAGAAACATGTAGTCCGGCCCGTGTCGGGCAGACAATTTTGAATACAAACTGTTTCAAGAATTATAAAGTAAACCTCAAGGAATTTTCTTTGAGGTTTTTTGTACTTTTGAATTATCTGTCTAATTTATTTTTAACTTAAAAAAACTAATTAATGAAACGATTTTTTTTGATAACACTTATAATTTTAGGTATAATATTCTTAAAAAGCTGCAATTCATATCCAATGGACAATAAGTATACAAGCGATATGAACAAGAACACGCAAGAATTACAAAAAAGGCAAGAGGCCGAAAAAAATAAAACCTTACCTAACGAACTAAATAATTTCGGAAAACCTGATAATAAATAAATCATTATTAGAAAGATTTAAACAGTTAAACCTTTGAATTTTTGAAAACCTTGAAGGTTATATTTGCAACATGAAACCAAAAGCCCTATTCAACTGGAGCAGCGGAAAAGATTCTGCGCTTGCTTTATATAAAATTTTAAAAGAAGAACAATTTGAAGTTACTACTCTACTGACAAGTATCAATAAAGAATTCCAAAGGATTTCTATGCACGGCGTTCATGTTTCGTTATTGGAAAAACAAGCTGAAAGTTTAGGCTTTCCGTTAATAAAAATGGAAATCCCGAAAGAACCTTCGATGGAAGAATACAGCGAGATTATGTCTAAAACCATGAATGACATAAAATCTCAGGGTGTTACTCATTCTATTTTCGGAGATATTTTTCTGGAAGACTTAAGGAAGTACAGAGAAGATCAATTACAATCCATCGGAATGAAGGGAGTTTTCCCGTTATGGAAACAAAATACAACAGACCTCATCAACGAATTTTTAAGTTTAAGCTTTAAAACCATTGTAACCTGCGTTAACGAAACTTATCTCGATAAGAGTTTTGCCGGAAGAGTTATTGATCAGAATTTCATTAAAGATTTACCTGATAATGTTGATCCTTGTGGAGAAAATGGTGAGTTCCATACTTTCACTTTTGACGGACCTATTTTCAACAATCCAATTCAATTTGAAATTGGTGAAATTGTAAAGAAAACTTATCCTAAACCAAAGTCTGATGAAAACGAAGAAGATGAAGAATATGCATTCTGGTTTTGCGATTTGATTTCAACAAAATAGTCAATAAAAAAGCCTCTTAAACTTTTATTTTAAGAGGCTTTAGTTTTTATTTTAATATTTAAATAGAGTTGATATATTGCCGTATTTGATAATATAAACTCCTTTTTGTATCGATTTTAGATTAATTGAATTAGAAGATTCATCACCCGACAGGATTTCTCTTCCCGAATAATCATAAATGCTGTATTTTCCGAAATTTCCTTTACTTAATATCAGATTTCCTGCTTTTACCGCAATCTTAGAATTGTTATTTTTTATCACCTCATCGGTACTCAATGCAGAACAGAAGTTATTGAGAGAAGCAATTTCCGCATCGGTAATCGCTCTGTTGAAAAGACCAAACTCATCCATTGTCATCCCGGCTTTCATACCAGTATTAGTAGCATATGTGCCAAGTTTAAATAATGCGCCATTAAAAACCAAAGGAACTGATTGGGCCGCTGTTGTTTTAAGAACCCCATTTACATAAGCTTTTATATTTTGTAAACTGCTGTCGTAAACAAATATTAAATCTACAAGCGACGACGTCGTAGAAAAAACCCCGGGAACATCCACATTAGACATTCCGTTAGCGGTTAACCTCACACCTCCTGTACCCGGAGCACCGTTTGTAAACATGCGGAAAGAATTTCCACCGGTTATAGCATCTCCCAAAAGGTAATATACTGTGGTTACATTGCTGGTGTAATTATTAAATTTTAAATGTATCGTCCAAGATCCACCTAAAGCGAGATTCCATTTAGTATTAAAATAATTTGAGCCTCCAGTAGAGCCACTGCCTACCAAACCATTACCTAAGCAAGTTGTATTGCTTCCTAAAGTTAAATTCCCCACAATTTCGCCTATCTGCGTTCCTGTAGGCGGACTGGTTGCAAGATTCGGAATATTGGATGCAGTTCCTTCAAATTTATAATATAAAAGTTCAGGAGTTTGAGATTGGGCTATAGAGAATGTAGCCATCAAAAGTAAAAGATAGATTTTGTTTTTCATAGGAATATTGGATAATTAGTAGCGCTAATTTAACAATTAAATTAACATAATTATATTTTTAATTTAAAATAAATCAAATATTATTAAATTATCAATAGTAAAATATCACAAAAAGAGGATTTTTACAAAAACAAAATAATTGGATGTAAGAAAAATATATCTAAAATTTGATTAGTAAATGATTTCACCTTTACAAGATTTTTTATTATTTTTAGTAAAAAACCAACTTCATGCTGAAAAAAACCTTGCTGCTTTCTATACTTTCTCTTTTACTCTTTTCATGTCAGAAAACAGAATCGGTACAACAACCAGTTAATAGAAAAGCAATTGCAGATTCTGCCGTTGTAATATTTCAAAAAAAATTATATAAAACACAAATTGATTCTGTTTTTAATCGATACAGCTTTAATGGTAGTGTTGCTGTTTTTAAAGATACAATTCAATTATACAGACGAAATAATGGCTTTGCAAATTTTGAAAATAAAACAGAAATCAACGATTCTACGGTTTTTTCTATTGCATCGATCAGCAAACAATTTACTTCTGTTCTTATCCTCCTTCAAATGGAGCAAGGAAAACTCGACCTCAACGATAAAGCTTCAAAATACATTAAAGATTTTCAGAAAAAAGAATATGAAAACATTACCATTCAACAGCTTTTGAATCATAGTTCTGGTTTAAATAATTTCGGAGAAAAACTATTGTTTAAAAGCGGTTCAGGATTTAATTATTCAAATGATGGTTTCAATGCTTTAGGCAAAATCGTAGAAACAGTTTCCGGGAAATCTTTTGATGAAAATATACAGGAGTTATTGAAAAAAGCAGGAATGAAAAGCTCATCAACAGGAACTACTTTTAAAGGAGGAAATTTCGCACAAACCTATGTTGGGAATTCAAAAACTCAAAAAAAGGTAGAAAATATGCCGAAAAGACTGAGCAATAAAGAAATCGGAATTCCTGCAGGCGGAGTTTTATCAACCATCAACGATTTACATATTTGGAACAACGCTTTATATGCGGGAAAGATTATTCAACCTGAAACGTTGAAAAAATTTACTTCTAAAAGTACAGAAAGACATCATCAAATTTTCGGAACGATGGGTTACGGATTGGGAATTATGATGAATGACAACAAGCCTATTTCTTATTTTCACAGTGGTTATGTGAAAGGTGCGCCTTCGCTCAATATTTATTATCCTGAAACAAAAACTTCAGTCATTATTCTTTCTAATATTGCAGACGAAGAAAAAGGTAAGCCTGCGTCTTTCAGACCTCATCTAAAGATCAAAGAAATTGCAGATATTTTGGAAAATATCAATTAGAAACTTTAAAATTCTCATGTAAATACGGAACGATGTTTTTAATCATCTCAAGATATTTTTGTTGAGCAATAATTATCGTCGCTTCAAAAAAGAAAAAGAAAGCAAATAAGAAATTGACCACAATTCCTTTCATAAAGTTTAAATCTAAAAAACCATCATTCACCTCAAATACAAACCGGAAAAGCCAACCCGAAGACATCGGCAGAATAAAAAACACCGTTACCAAATCCTGATACGCAGAAAGACGAATATTTTTATATTTTTTTGGAAGGTCAAAATATTTCTTTTCTTTAATATAAATAATCAACGGAAAAACCATGATTAATAAAATCAAAATACCGAAGCTAATTCTAAAGACATTAAAAGGAACTGTGCTATAACATAAAATCATCACAGCTTGGCAAAGCACAGCGACAACAAAAGATTTCTTTAAAATAGGATATAATTTTTGTCTCGTCGATTTTTTAATTAATACCGAAGTATCTTCCAAACTCCAATTCCCGTCCCAAGATAATTTCAAATCATCATACCACGAAATAATTGCGACATTAAAAGCTTCGTCAAAAGATAAGTTCTTTTCAGCCTGAACTTCATTAATTTGGCTTATAAAATGATCTTCCACCTCCATCAGTAAATCGACAGGAAGTTTCTTTGATAAAAGATATTGTCTTATTTCGTTTTTTTGTTCTATCGTCATGCCAGTAAAACATTTATTTTTTTAGCTCTGAAATAAAGCAATTGAATCTGAAGCACCACTGAAAAAGTTACTGCCATATGATTGAAAGGAAAACTCCATAAATTTTCAGTTGTAAAAAACATCGTATTTACAGAAAGAATAATTAACATCAACAATAAATTCCTCAGCAGCAATGGATGAAAAGACATTTTTCTGTATTCGGAAAACCTCATTTTTTTTAATATAAAATGATACATTAAAAAGAATAAATGGATGATGATCAAAACTCCCTGAACACACAGATAAATATTTTCATTACAATAAAATAGAGTTCCTACGATCACAGAAAACACAAACGATATCATCATCATTTTTCTGAACCTGTCTTGTAAAATACCCTTTTCAATTTTTGCAATTTTTTTAAAGGAAAACAAGTCTGCTTTCACCATTTCCAGTTCGCTTTGCCAATTGACCTTAGTCTGAAGAAAAGCTTCCTGAAAACCGATCTCTTGTTTATTGATCATTTCTGAGATCTGCATTACAAAATGATCATAAACCTCCGCAAATACAGCTGAGCTTAAGTTTTTACTTTTTAAATATTTTTCTATTTCTATAAGTTGATCTTTTTCCATAAAACTTAATAATTAGCAATTGCAGTTATGTCTTTTAGTGTCTTTTTATGTTCGAAAAAATTCATAATTCCGAAAATAACAAAGCATTGCACAAAAAGAGGTACAATAAATGTTAGAAGAGTATAAAAAATATTTGTGTGATTATCTGTTCTGAAAAACCAGTATGCATATTTTCCTTCTTTCATCGCAACCTGTACCATTGAGATCGTAGAAATAGCAAGTAGACCCACGTTTTTTTGATACATTGTATAAAAGATCCTCCCCTTGAATTTAAAGTCATATCTCATATATTTCAGAAGTTTATAGTTCAAAACTAAAATAATCGATGGAGCCACTACAAAAAGAGCATTCTGTAAATGGAAAAAAGTTTTATATTGCTCAACATTATCTGCATAAAAAACAAGCAATATGCTAATGAAAAAAGACACTAATGCAAACACAAATGCTTTTTTTAAAATCTGATAGTATTTTTCTTTAATGATTTTCTTAACAATGAGAGGTATCTTTTCATTCCCGTAGAACAGCCAATATTTTGTCAGCGAAAAACTTCCTCTCCAAGATAGCTCAACTTTTGAAAAAGCTTCTGCAAAACCAACTCTCTCATCATTCATACAATCTTCGATTTGCGAGATCATATGATCTTTCACTTCTAATAAAATATCTAAAGGTAATTTCTTCCAAATAAGATAATTCTCAACCTGCAATTTTTCTTCCGCTGAAATCATATATCAAAAATAGTTTTTAGATTAAACAAATAAGATCTCATTTCATCTTCCTGTGTTGCCTGCTGCTTTTTACCTTTATCGGTAAGCAAATAATATTTTCGACTTCTTCCGTTAATCTCCTGTACTTCAGACCTAATAATTCCATCAGCTTCCAATTTATGCAAAAGCGGATACAAAGCTCCTTCTGTCATTTCCAGTTCGCCTTCCGTTAATTCTTTTGCACGCTGGGTAATTTGATAGCCATACATTTTCACTTCTTTTGAAAGCAATTTTAAAATGATATTCTGAAGCGTTCCTTTGTAAAGGCTGTTTTTTTTCATCGTGAAGATTTAATACCTCACAAAGCTATGCATAATTTTCTTATGCATTGAAATTAATTTTAAAATCAAGAGAAATATTATATTTACAGAATGAAAAAAATGTACTTCATTGCTATTTATCCTGATCAGAAAATTATTGATGAGGTGAGAGTTTTTAAAGAAGATTTAGCTTTAAATTTCGGGAATTCCAAAGCTTTGAAAAATGATGCACACATTACATTATTTCCACCTTTTGAAAGAAAAATAGAACTGGAAGAAGACATTCATACCGCTTTTCAAAAAATTGACACCAACATCGCTCCTTTTGAAATTAGTTTAAATGGTTTCGGAAATTTTCCTAATCCCAAAAATCCTGTTTTGTTTATAAAACCTGAAGAAAATGAAAATTTAAAACAGCTTTATTACAATGTAACAGAAAAATTTAGTTTTGGAAAATATTCATTTAGTCCGCATGTAACCGTCGGTTACAGAGATCTTACTTATGAAAATTTTCTCAAAGCTTGGGAGATCTATAAAGGCAAAAATTACGAAACTAAATTCTTAGTTGATAAAATCTTATTATTAAGACATGATGGAAAATGGGTTTCTATTAATGAAAAGAAATTATCCCGGGAATAATAATTGAATTCTAAAATAAAGAAAGCCGTATCTTTGCCAAGATGGTTTCAGCAGAGAAAATAATTTTAGGAATTGACCCCGGAACAGCCGTGATGGGATTTGGTTTGATATCGGTAAAAAAAGGAAAAATGGAAATGATTTCCATTCATGAATTGATTTTAAAAAAATATCCGAATCATGAAACCAAGCTTAAATATATTTTCGATAAAACCTTAGCATTGATTGACGAGTTTCATCCAGACGAAGTTGCACTCGAAGCTCCTTTCTTTGGCAAAAATGTACAGTCGATGTTGAAATTGGGAAGAGCTCAAGGTGTTGCAATGGCGGCAAGTCTGCACCGAAATATTCCTATTACAGAATATTCTCCAAAAAAAATAAAAATGGCAATCACCGGAAACGGGAATGCCAGTAAAGAACAGGTTGCAGGAATGCTACAAAATCTTTTAAACCTGAAAGAATTTCCTACAAAATATCTGGATGCTTCCGATGGTTTGGCAGTTGCGGTTTGTCATCATTTTAATTCAGGAACGATTACAGACACAAAATCTTATTCAGGATGGGATAGTTTTCTGAAACAAAACCCTGATCGACTGAAATAATTATTTTTTCCGCTGATAATAGTCTTCAATTTCCGTCACTTTTCCATTAATAATATCACCGTATATAATTGAAAATTTATTCTGTGAATAGATTTTATAATGCTCTATTTTTTTAAGGTCATCTTCTCTGTATGAAAAAGAACCACCGGTAATCGTGACCATAAAATCGTCTGTTTTGCTTTTTACTTTACAATCTTTGCCTGTAGCAAATGTTTTCGTCATTATTGTATTTTGATTTTGACTTTTAAAAATAAGCTCATACTGTTTCATGCATTCATGAAGATCAAAAACTTTTGTTTCTCCACCTTCTTTATATTTTTTTTGTACAAACGTCCATGTTCCTAAAAAATATTTTGCGTTGTTTTCATTATTTTGCCTGTCAACCATTTTCTGTGATTGGCAACTGATAATTAACAGGCAGAAAAATAAAAGACTGAATGATTTTTTCATATTATTTTTAGAATGAAATAATAAAAGCCCTTTTTCAAGAGCTTTTATTGAGTTTAGTTATTTAAAAATTTCTTAGAAGCTTGTTGATCACCATCAGAATAATTAATGATATATGAACCTTTAATTAATGGTTGATTGATACGAACTTCATTGGTCTCTGAATTTCCTTTCTGTATCAGTTTACCACTCATATCATAAATTTGATAATTCCCGAATTTTAAATTCTTGTTACCGAAAAGCTGAAGTTTGTTTTCTCCTTTTAAGTAAACAATTTTGGTATCAGATTTATTTACTGTCTCAGAAGTAGATAATGCTCCTAATATTTTAACAGCGTAATCTTCTATCTGACCATACTGTAATACAGAACATGATGTAAATTCCGGTAAATTCACCGAGTTTCTTGTCGCTGCATCTACACCAATTCTTACTCTTAAATAGGTATTTTGTACTGCAGTTGCAGCAGGAGTTACATTTACTGTATAGGTACTACTCTGTCCTGATGTTATGTTATTAGAAAGATAGTTAGTAACTAATTCCGCATCTTCGAATGTCCCGTTATTATTATAGTCAACCCATGCTTTTACTCTGAATTTTTCTGTCTGTCCAAAACCATTCATAAAAGTAATTTTTAACGGAGTTGCAGTAAGAGCAGGTATTTCTGTAGCATAAGCTGGTCTTATACAAGTAGCATTAGCATAATCTGCATAATAAATAGGATTCGCCTCATCAGAATCATATCCATTGGTAACACTGTTGATATCTCCAAAAACTACTCTGTAAGGTCCAGTAGCAAAATTATTATTTGTAGGATTTGCAATACCTGAAGGGTTACATTGCGCATTAATTACAGAAACTGGTGATGGTATAACCGTCGCAGGATCTTTTCCGCCCAAAGAATTTATAAGATTCTTTCTGTATTCCATCATCATCAAAATTGCTCTGTCACGTTGCCCTGCAGTAAACTTACGGTTTGAATTGGTATAATTCATAATGTTATACTGGGTTCCGTCATAGTTCTGACTGGTACAAGGATCGGTTGCATTATTATTTGGAACAGAAACGCCATACATACTTCTTGATGGAGATGTATCACAAACTCTGTCACCATCTGTAGCACAATTGTTGTTCACAGGACAAGTTGTCTGGCTATTAGCTGAAATCCCTTGAAAAGTATGATAAAGCCCAAAAGCATGACCCAATTCGTGGGTTAATGTAGTATCATTTTGATTCTTTATCGTTGCAACTTTCATAAAACTTTCATAATCGTAATCATACGAACTAGGGAACGCAGCGTAACCCATAAGACCATACGATAATTGTTGCTGACCGTCGAAACCAATTACTACATAAATATTAAAATATGAGTTTTCTGGCCAGTGCGGAGCTAACTGATTCTTAATTTGTGTATCTGTAGCTCCGGTATCTGTTACTCCATTTTGGTCATAATCAGGAAGCGTACTTCCGTTATATCGTATAATACCTGTAGTAGGCATACATGATGGCGATCTTTTTGCCAAAACAAGTTTAAATGGTATTACATTTCCACCTGTAGCACCGGTTCCTTCAGGATAAAAGTTTCCACCATAAGTAGTTGCATACATATTGTTTGCTCTTGCTATCCAATTGATAATTTCCTGATCTGTAACTGCCAAGTTAGCATTTGCAGGATCCTGAGATTCGATTACATGAACAACTACGGGGATTTCATAAATCTGTCCCGTATAAAGAGCATTCTTTGAAGTTGTAGCACCTACTTTATTTAGAAAAGCCTGTTGATTCATTCCAAGAATCTTTTGCTCTCCTTCTTCTCTGTATCTTTTTAGACCAGGATGTCTGTCATCCAATTTTTTCATTACTTTATCAAAACCGCATTCTTTGTGAAAGTCCTGCGAGAATGCATTAATAAAAAACATAAGTACTAATAGGGTACTGAATTTTTTCATTTCTTTTTATTTTTATTTAATATTCGATTGCAAAACTATCAATTTATTATTAATTCCAACACATTAAAGATTAAAAACTTAAATACTGTTTATAATTTAACATATTTTAAAACCTTTTCTACAATTATCAATTTAAAATTACTTGGTAAAACATATTACTATTTGTAACAATGGTATGCTTTTTAATACTAATTTTGTATAAATTTTCAACAATGAAAAACACACAAGCAACTATATATCAAACGAATCACAAGATAAATTGGTTCCAAAAGTTTCTCTTGATTTGTTCAGGAGGGAACATTCACATTTTGAGAAAAACACCAAGTGAATGGAATAAATTCGCAGGAATTGGAGGAATTGTTCTTTTCACCGCAGTTTTCGCAACACTATCTGCAGCCTATGCAATGTTCACTATTTTCGATGATATTTGGGCATCAATTGGTTTTGGAATTCTTTGGGGTTTAATGATTTTTAATCTGGATCGATACATTGTTTCTTCCATTAAGAAAACAGGATCTTGGTGGAATCAGATCCTGATGTCTATCCCAAGATTGATTTTAGCAACATTTTTAGGAATTATTATTTCTAAACCTTTAGAACTGAAAATCTTTGAGAAGGAAGTTAACAAACAGCTGAATACCATTATTCAACGTAACAAAACAGACCTGCAAAAACAAATGAACGGCAGAATTCTTCAACAAAGCGGTCCTTTTGAAACTGAAAAAAAACAAATCACAGAAAAGATTGCCCAATATCAGAAGTCTTATGATTCTGCTTCTGTTGAACTTGAAAAAGAAATTTTAGGAAAGCAGACCAATTTAACCAGCGGAAAAGTAGGTTTTGGTTCTAATGCAAAAAGAAAGCAGGAATTAAAAGAACAACGCAGACAAGATTTAGAAAACTATCAAAAGCAGGTAGCGGCAAGACAAGAATATCTCGACAAAGAAATCTCTAAAGTCTACACCAATCTTGAAACAGAAAGAAAATCTACAGAAACGTTTGAAGATAAATTCAACGGATTTGCGGCAAGATTACAAGCTTTGGACGAATTAGGAAAAAACTCAGCAATCATTGCTACTGCAGCAGCTTTTATTATGGGATTGTTTATCACTCTTGAAATTTCACCTGTTTTGATTAAACTAATTTCTTCAGTGGGTCCTTATGATTACCTTTTAGAGAAAACGGAAAATGATTTCCGTCTCTATTCCAAAGAAAAAATTGAAAAAGGAAATGCATTGACTGATTTTCGGATCGATGATTTTAAAGATCAATTAAAAAACTGACGACTTAATAACAACAGATGGTATAAAATCAAAAAAAACTCGCAAACAAATGCGAGTTTTTTAATTTAAACAACAATAAAATTGAATATTCATTATTTATTTTATTATATAGATAAATATCTACAAACATATTGACATATATCTAAAGGAATTATTATGATTGTGTTTATTATGTTGATAAATTTACATTATAAAAGTTGAGAGAAAAACTTGATTGCTTTTAGCTCAGATTTTATAAAACACAAATGATGAAAATTTAATTATTCGGAGGTGAAAACTCAGTGATGAAAAAAATTAGATTGTATTTATTCGCAGAGCCTAAAAAAGGTTCTCGGGTAAATACTTAAAAAAGAAAAACACAAATGATGAAAATCTAATTATTCGAAAACGAAAACTCAGTGATGAAAAATTAGATTGTATTTATTCGCAGAGCCCCAAAAAGGCTCTCGGGTAAATACTAAAAAAAGAAAACACAATGATAATTTAAAAACACAAATGATGAAAAATTTTGTATTCTGAGAGCCAAAAAGCTCAATAATGAATACATCAATTTTTACTCACTCTTTTCATATTTAATTTTTGGTTCAAAAAAATACCTCCGAATTTTCGGAGGTATTTTATATATGTATCTTGATTTATTACAAAGAATAATTCGGAGCTTCCTGAGTGATAATCACATCATGTGGATGAGATTCTTTCAAACCGCTTCCTGTAATCATTACCATTTTAGTATCTTTCTGCAAAGCCTCAATATCTTTAGCTCCACAATATCCCATTCCTGCTCTAAGGCCTCCAGTTAATTGGAAAACAACTTCCTCCAGTTTACCTTTACTTGGAACTCTTCCTTCAATTCCTTCCGGAACGAATTTTTTAGCCTCACTTTGGAAATATCTTTCTTTTCCACCTCTTTTCATAGCAGAAAGACTTCCCATTCCTTGGTAAGTTTTGAATTTTCTACCTTGGAAAATAATTTCTTCACCCGGAGCTTCATCAGTTCCCGCTAAAAGAGATCCTAACATTACTGCTCCTGCTCCACTTGCAATTGCTTTTACGATATCACCAGAAAGCTTGATTCCTCCATCAGCAATTACCGCAACATTTTTAGTTTGAGCATATTCGTAAACGTTGTAAATCGCA
Organism: Chryseobacterium scophthalmum; assembly: GCF_900143185.1. Taxonomy (NCBI): domain Bacteria; kingdom Pseudomonadati; phylum Bacteroidota; class Flavobacteriia; order Flavobacteriales; family Weeksellaceae; genus Chryseobacterium; species Chryseobacterium scophthalmum. Next base: position 269,040 of record NZ_FSRQ01000005.1, read on the forward strand.
GATAACTGCGGAACACCAACTCCTGCAACAACTCTCGTTGTACAGATAGAACCTGGACCAACTCCTACTTTTAAAACATTTGCTCCAGCTTCAATCAGATCTTTTGCGGCTTCAGCAGTTACAATATTCCCACCAACAATATCCAAATCCGGATAAGCTTTTCTTATTTCAGAAATTTTGTTTAAAACCCCGATAGAATGTCCGTGAGCAGAATCGATACCGATAATATCTACTCCGGCCTTTACCAAAGCTTCAATTCTGTCTAAAGTATCTTCACCCACTCCAACACCTGCTCCAACGATCAAACGACCGTTTTCGTCTTTATTGGCATTTGGATATTCTAATTGATTGTCGATATCTTTTATGGTAATTAAACCTACCAATTTATTATTCTTATCAACGATAGGAAGCTTTTCAATTCTGCTTTTAAGAAGAATTTCTTTTGCTTTTTCAAGGTTGGTATCTTTATCAGAAGTGATCAGATTTTCTTTCGTCATGATCTCTTCCACTTTCATATCAAGGTTTTCCTGATATTTTACATCTCTGTTGGTAATAATTCCGATCAAAGTATTTTCTGCATCCACAACCGGAAGACCAGAAATCTTATATTTTGCCATCGTTTCTTTAGCTTCAGCCAAAGTATGATCTTTAGAAAGCGTTACAGGATCAGAGATCATTCCGTTTTCAGAACGCTTCACTCGGTTTACCTGAGCAGCCTGTTCTTCAATCGTCATATTTTTGTGAATGAAACCCAAACCACCAACTCTTGCCAAAGCAATCGCTAAATCACCCTCTGTAACGGTATCCATTGCAGCGGAAACAATCGGAACATTAAGCGTAATTTTATCGGTAAGTCTTGATTTTAATGAAACCTGGTTAGGTAAAACTTCAGAATAAGCAGGGACTAGAAGCACGTCATCGAAAGTGATGGCTGTCTCTACAATTTTGTTATGAATAGACATCTTTACTTTCTTGCAAAATTAAGTCTTTTTGCTGGAATATGAAAATGCTTTTAAATAGTTTAAATAAAACTTAACAATACATGATATAAATCGAAAAAAGTCACCTAAAACAGTGACTTTACAAAATTAATATGGTTGAATATGAAGTTATTTATCTGATGCGATATTGATCATTTTAGAAATATCGTCTGCCGTAAAGCTGCCTTTAACATCTAAAAACACCATATCTTTTTTTGAATTTACGGTAATCAGCATATTATTAATCATCTCACCTTTTTGTTTTACTCTGATGTTTACATTATCACCATCGTGTTTGATGGTTGCCCAATCTTCGTAATGATTGTCTTTAAGATAATTGGCGTAATCTTTCAACATTTTTTCGCTTCCGTTGGCAACAGTCATCATTTTTATTTTTGAAACTTTCTTTACCATTGCAATCGCGGCTTCACTTTCTCCTTCTTCTCTTAACGCTTTTTTGATATAAGGTTTAGCTAAAAACAATGGCACATTGAAGCTGGCAAATTTCGCATCCTCGGAATCATATTTTGATTTTGAGAAAAAATCGATGTTTGGTTTGCTCGAAACAATACAAGACTGTAGTAAGAATAAAGCGCAACAAACGAGAAAAATGTTTTTTAAGATTTTCATGGCTAAAGATTTTTAGTTGATTTGATTTAGACTTGCTGCAGATGATTTGCTAATATTTGAATCAATTCTTGGATTTCCTTTATATCGTACAGATCCTGCAGAAGAAGCTTTTACAGTCAATTTGTCTTTGGCATTTACAGAAGCACTACTTCCGGACGTAGATTCCACAACTCCAACATTAGCTCTAAGTTGATCAGTTTTGCATGAAGCCCCGCTACTTGCGTCGATTGCTATGTATTCAGCATTTCCTTCTAAAGTTACACTGGAACCGCTTGAACTTTTTACCAAAACTTTATCTGAACTGATTGAAGCTTTTATATTCGAACCAGAGCTTGCCTCAAGATTTGATGTTCCAGAAATCTGAAATTTTCCAACAACAGCAGATCCCGAAGATGCATCCAAAGTCATCTCTTTTCCACTAATCTGATTTACTGTTGTAAAATTAGAGCCTGAGGAAGCCTTAATTCTTTCCATTTTTGGGGAAGAAACATTTACACTTAGATTTTTAAATCTTAAATTTTTTGTTCCTTTATTATCAATATAAACCTTCAAAACACCATTTTCAACTTTTGTAATCACATTATTAAGTTTATCGGCATCCGCAAAAACTTTTACACTTGTATTACTTTCTTGTGTGAAAATCACTTTTACTCCTGTACTTACATCGATTCCTGAAAACTGTCCCACATTTCTGTTTTCACCATTAAGATAGGAAGACGTATTTTCTGATGCAAAGCTGTTAGTTACTGAAGTTCTTGTCGTACTAGTTTTAGTTTCACTGGAATTAATAATTTTATTCACATCATCCATTGAAAGCTTTCCATCAAGCATTACCAAAATATTTTCTCCACCACCACTGTCGATACTTAAAAGCATATCATCTAGCGTTCCGTCACTTTTTGTTTCTGCTGAAAGAAATTTAATTTTACTTCCTGCATTTTTCACAGACATAATTTCATTGTAATTCAAATTATTTAAATACGATGAAATTTCTTTGTTCACATTAGCAAGCTCCCCTTTTGTTCCTTCTGTAATCAATACTTTAAGCCCATCAATCTTTGAAAGCAAAGGTTTAATTTGGTCTAATTCTGCATCTGCAATATTTAAATTACTGAGCATCCCAAACATTGGTTTTGCAATCTTAATAGAAGTTACACCTTCAACATCCTGATATTTATCAAAAAGTTGGTTCAATTTATTTTTCTGTCCGTACACATTGAAAAAATGTGAAAGTACAAGAGTGCATATAATAAGTATTTTTTTCATGAGTTTAATCGAATTTTTTGTTGGATTATAGGCCTGATCAGTTGCATAATCTGTTGTTAATAATCTACGTTGTCCATCACTTTCGGAGCCAATGCCTGATTAACATTGTTGGCTACAACCTGAAATGAATATTTTGTTATATTGATAGCTTCTTCCATGTTTTCGATACGCTTTCCGTTGACGATAACATAAGAATCTTTATATCCTGTGGAATCTTTTAATGTTTGATTTTTTAGTACTGAATTGTAAACATATCTCGGTTTAGATTCTTTTTTAATTCTGCTTTTTTTAGAGAGAATTTCATCCAGAACATCTTTTTCTGCAATCGAGTTTTCCACAAAAATAGAATCTTGCTTTGGTCCCGAAACAGAATCAGTAATATGAACTGCAACCTGCGTATTGGGATTATGATTTTCGTTAATAAAATCATTTTTCTGTTTCTGAATTTCGTTTTCAACCAATTTCGCCTGATCTGCAACCTCTCCGTTTTGATTATAGTTAAATAAAAAACCAACACTTAAAAGTATTACTGCACTTGCAGCCATCCAAAACCATTTTGGGAGCGAAGGTTTTTTACTCTGAATAGGAATTATTGGAGCTTCATTACCAGAAACCTCATCTTCATTTCCGTCTGCTTTTTTCAGGAAATCATCAAAATCCCAATTCATCTTTTCTTCCTTTAAACCTTGGAAGATTTCGTCGTATTTATCTTGAAATTTGTCTTTGCTCATAGCTCATCAGTTGTGAGATTTGTTCTTTTACTTTTTGTCTTGCTCGCATGAGATTTACTCTTACTGCGTTTTCTTCCATTTCCAGCATTTCAGAAATTTCCGACACTTCATACTCTTCTACATCTTTCAGGTGAATCACCGCTTTCTGTTTCTCCGGAAGCTGGTTGATAAACCCTATGATCTGCTCTTTCAGATTATTGACTTCCATACTGTAAAGTTCTGAACGATGAATCTGCATATCTGCGAAACCTAACTTTACATCGTGATGCTTCAATCGGTTGAGACATTCATTTCTTACAGATTTCAAAGCATAGGATTTAAAATTTCCGAGCTGCTCCAGTTCATCTTTCTTCTGCCAGAATTTAATCATCAAATCTTGTACTACATCTTCGGCTTCATCGCTGCTCATGACAAACCTTTTTGCAAAACGGAACATCTCATCTCTGAGAATAAATACCGTATTCCTAAAAGTTTCTTGGGTCATAAGTTTTGTTTCTATAAATAAGACAATCTGAAATCAAAATATATTACACTAAAAATAAAAAAACTTCAAAAAAAATTGAAGTTTCTCATTATTATGATTAATATTCATTAAAAATATGTTTCAAAATTGCTTTATCATCGTCTGTTAAAGGCAATTTTCTTCTTGCCATTACTTTTTCGGCAACTTCGTATGCTTTATCTAATTTAAATCGTTCATCATCTTTAAAACCACCCCACGAAAAATTTTCAATTAGATTCGGAGGAAAACCTTCTTTAAAAATATTAGATGCGACTCCAATTACAGTTCCTGTATTCAATTGGGTATTGATTGCCGTTTTAGAATGATCTCCCATAATTAAACCAGCAAATTGCAAACCTGTATCCTGGAAGTCTTTGGTTCTGTAATTCCATAGTTTTACATTTCCGTAGTTATTTTTTAAGTTGGATGAATTGGTGTCCGCTCCGAGATTACACCATTCCCCAATCACAGAATTTCCAACAAATCCGTCGTGACCTTTATTTGAATAACCAAAAATAATGATGTTACTCACTTCACCACCCACTTTAGAATGTGGACCAATCGTGGTTGCACCGTAAATTTTTGCTCCTAAATTAAATTTAGAACCTTCACAAAGGGAAATCGGACCACGAAGATTACAACCTTCCATCACCTCAGCATTTTTTCCAATATAAATTTTTCCAGTTTTGGTATTGATGGTTGAAAATTCTATTTCTGCGTCTTCTTCAATAAATAAATCTTCTTTATTTCCTAAAAACCCGTTGGTAGAAGATAATTCCTGAGAAACTTTTCCTTTTGTCAGCAATTCAAAATCAAAATCGATGGCTTCTTTATTATATGTAAATAGATCGGTCGGTTTTTTAAAGAAAACAAGCTCTTCTTTAATGTCGGTCATTTTCTCAATCTGGTTCAGAGAAAAACCTTCCATATTTATTTTTGCAGCAACCAATTCATCTTCATAAACCAAAGCTTCACCTTGCTTCAAATCTTTTATTTGCTGAATTACCGTTTCTGTTGGTAAAAAATTGGTTACCAAAAACAGACTTTCTTTTTTTTCAGGCTCTCTGAATTTTTGCTGAAGATACATTTCTGTAAACCAAGAAACTTCGGTAGTCTCTAAAATCTTCTGCCATCTTTCGGAAAAAGTAAGGATTCCGCATCGCATTTCTGCGACAGGTCTTGTAAAAGTAAGCGGAAGAAAATCTTCCCAATATTGTGCATCTGAGAATACGAGTTGCATGAGGGTTTCGGGTTTAAAGTTTTATATTCAATGTTTCGAGATTAACAAAAATACGAATCATTGAGAGAAGTTTGTTCTTTGAATTTAAAAATTTAGCCTTATACATATTTATTCCAAGTATGAAAATCTGCTCAATCTACAAAATCAGCGAGTGCTTTTTAACAAATTTAAAATAACATAAACCAATAAAAAAGTCTCCCGAAAATCGGAAGACTTTAAATATTTTTAATATCAAAAAATTACTTAGCGAATTTTTTGTATTTGTTCATGAACTTGTCTACTCTACCTGCAGTATCAACTAATTTAGTTTTTCCTGTGTAGAAAGGGTGAGAAGTAGAAGAGATTTCCATTTTGATCAATGGGTACTCAGTTCCTTCAAACTCGATTGTGTCTTTTGTGTCTGCAGTTGACTTACAAAGAAATACCTCGTCGTTACTCATATCTTTGAAAACAACAAGTCTATAATTTTCTGGGTGAATTCCGTTTTTCATAATACAATTTTTTAAAAAATTAAAGTTTTGCTTTCGAAATAGTAATGGTATTTCTTCTGCTAAATTTTAGGTTGCAAAAATACAATAATTTTTATAATATACAAATACCTTGTCAACAATTTTTAAAAGATAAGAAAATTAAAGTATTTTCGTTAAATTTGAAACTTATATAAATTTTAATTTCTATGAAATCGCCTAAACTGCATTTGATTACAAAAAACAATCATGACAAGCGATAGCATATGAGCTTAAATAGAACAAAAAAATTTCTACCTATGAAATTCAAATCATTACTTTTTTTATCATTCTGGATATTACTTCTTGCGGTTTCTTGTAATAAGGATGAAATCACTTTTGATGCTCCATCTCAGGAACTGAGATTTTCAAGAGACACCGTATTCTGTGATACCGTTTATCATCAGGTACGCTCAGAAACCTATGTAGTAAAAGTATTTAACAATGAAGATAAAGATGTAATGATCCCAAGAATCAATCTTGAAAAAGGAGCTGCATCATTATATAAAATTAATGTAGACGGAAAAACGGGACACGATTTCCAAAACGTTCCTCTAAGAAAAAAAGACAGTCTTTATATTTTTGTAGAAATTGCACCTCAAGCGACAGGTCCTGAAGCGATTGCTGAAGACAGAGTTTTGTTTACAACCGGAGCCGGGCAACAGCATGTCACTTTATTTTCTGTTGTTCAGGATGCTGAATTTTATATTAAAACGCCTACCAATCCCAATGTAATTACTTCTGATGTAACATGGTCCAATAATAAAGCTAAAATTATTTACGGAGATCTGAAGGTTGATACCGGAGTTCATTTAAATGTACAGGCGGGAACAAAAATATATTTCCATAAAAACAGCGGAATGAAAATTTCATCCGGTGCAACGTTGAATATCAACGGAACTGCAGATAATCAGGTAATTATTCGTGGTGACAGAAATGATACGTATTACGATACCATCCCAAGAAACTGGAATTCTATAAAAATGGAAGCTGCTTCTGTTTTAAATATGAATCATACCCGACTTTTCGGTGGAACAAGAGGTTTGGAAATGACTGAAACCAATGCCACAATAAGCAACTCATTCATCCATACATTTCAGGAATATGGTATTTATTCGGTAAGATCGAATATCAATGCAAAAAATCTGGTGATGAATAACTGTGGCGAATCTTGCGTTGGAATATTTAAAGGTGGAGTTTATGATTTTGTACATTCTACCATTGCTAATTATTCTGAAGTTTTAGGACAATTTACCCGCAACGGAATTTTTGCCACTAATGAATTTAAGGAGGAAAACGGACAAACCGTACAAGGTTCTCTTCATATCAATATCAGAAACAGTATTGTTTATTCTGATCGCGATAATGCCGTAAGTTTCGCACAGACTCCTGGTCAGCTTTTCAATTTCACTATTCAAAACTGTTTACTCAAATATTCGGGAATAAGCGCAGCAGGTTTTGATTTTACGAGTTCCAGCGTTACTCAAAGTATAAAAAATCAGGATCCTAGATTTATGAATTATTTTGCTGCTAAAATGAATTTAAGGGTAAAAGCAGATTCTCCCGCAAAAAATATAGGAGATGTAACGGTGGCCAATTCGGTTCCTACAGATATTGTAAATGTTTCAAGAACGACCAGTCCAACATTAGGAGCTTATCAGTAATATGAATGATGAATGATGAATGATGAATGATGAATGAAATTAACTTGATTCTTTAAACTTTTAACTTGGCTCTTAAAAAAATGGAAATTACAAATCTGCAGCAACAAGTCGACGAATGGATAAAAACCATCGGTGTAAGATACTTTAATGAATTAACCAACATGGCAATGTTGACCGAAGAAGTTGGCGAAGTTGCAAGAATTATCGCAAGAAGATATGGTGAACAAAGCGAAAAAGAAAGTGATAAAAATAAAGACTTGGGTGAAGAATTAGCAGATGTTTTATTTGTCACATTATGTTTAGCCAACCAAACCGGAGTCAATTTACAGGAAGCTTTCGATAAAAAAATGAAAATAAAAACTGATCGCGACAAAGACCGCCACCAGAATAATGAGAAATTAAAATAATGCCGGAAGATGGATGATGGAAGCCGGAAGTTTAGTGAGATATTAGACTTCCAGCTTCCAACTTCCAGCTTCCAACTAAAGAAGATGAAGTTAGAAAAATCAAAATTAAAAGGAAACAAAACCATACAAATCAGCGGTTCGAAAAGTATTTCGAATCGTTTATTGATTTTAGAAAGTTTGTTTAAAAACATAAAAATCGGGAATTTATCTAATTCTCAGGATACGCAATTATTAAAAAAAGCTCTTTCAGAAAATAGCGAGATTGTCGACATTCATCATGCTGGAACAGCGATGCGTTTTTTAACGTCATATTATTCTATTCAGGAAGGAAAAACGACCGTTATTACCGGTTCCGGAAGAATGAAAGAAAGACCGATTAAAAATCTGGTTACTGCTTTACAAAATCTCGGCGTTGAAATTGAATATCTTGAAAATGAAGGTTTTCCTCCTTTAAAAATCATTGGAAGAAAAATCACGGAGACAAAAGTAGATGTTCCGGCAAATATTTCTAGCCAGTTTATCACTTCCCTTCTTTTGATAGCCGGAAAACTGGAAAACGGTTTGGAAATAAACTTAATTGGTGAAGTTACTTCCAGATCTTATATTGAAATGACCTTATATATTTTAACCAAATTCGGAATAAAAAACAGCTTTGTTGGAAACACTATTAAAGTAGAATCAACTATCAACCATCAACTACCAACCATCAACTATGAAGTGGAAAGTGATTGGAGTTCGGCTTCTTACTTCTACTCTTTTGCAGCTTTAGGAAGAGAAACTATTCACCTGAAAAGCTTTTACAAAGAATCTACTCAGGGCGATTCTGCGATTGCCAATATTTATGAAAAGTTTTTTGGAATTAAAACCACATTCACTGAAGACGAGCACAAATTAATACTTCAGCCGATTGAAGATTTCATATTCCCGGAAAAAATTGTTTTGGATATGAATAATTGTCCGGATATTGCTCAAACACTTTGTGTAACCGCTGCAGCATTGAAAATTCCTTTTGAAATTTCAGGTTTGGGAACATTGAGAGTAAAAGAAACCGACCGACTTTTAGCTTTATACAATGAGCTGAAAAAGCTGGGAACAGAAACTGAAATCACAGATTTAACCATCAAATCAATCAGCTTTAATGAAGCTGAAGACAATATTTCTATTAAAACCTATCAAGATCACAGAATGGCGATGAGCTTTGCACCATTTTGTTTATTTAAAGAATTGAATATTGAAGATGAAAATGTAGTCGAAAAATCTTACCCGATGTTTTGGGAAGATTTAAATACTATTTTGACAAAATAATTTAAAATGAAAAAACTTGTATTCATTTTCGCATTTTTAATTCCAGTTACATTTTGGGCTCAATATCTTTTGCCCAATGAAGAAGTTATTTATTCTTTTGAAACCAAAAACGGCAAGAAAATGTCTTTGGTAAAGGATAAAACCAATAAATACATGCAGTATCGCTTCGGAACTAAGGCTAAAGTTGAAATGGAATTTCCTGCCGACAGAACCAAAGAAAGCTGGAAAAAATTTCATTACAATTCTTATTGGCGAGGTGGCGGAATACAAAATGCAGGAATGGAAGTCGATAATTTATCATTTAAAAATAACGGATATGAATATTTGTTATTCAGAACGTATCATGCGGAAGGTGAAGATTATTCTGCAGGAATTATTATTACAGACAGCAAAGGAAAAGAAACACGCATTAATGGAAATTATAAGACAGTAAAAGGTTGCATCTGTAATTTGGAAGAAACCGGAATGATTCAAAAAGAAGATATTGGCTTAAACTTTTAATGATTGATTACTTATAAACGTTTCTCACCATTTTTTTACAAAAACTTTTCATTCAAAATATTAATAAAAAAATAAAAGCATAAACTTCCCTCTAAGTTGATAAATAATTTATATATTTGATAGTGTGGATATTACATACCACAAATGTAAAAATCATTTAAAACTAATTACTATGAAAAATTTAAAAAAAATTTCAAGAAAAGAATTGAAAAGTATTAGCGGGGGAATCGAAGTGTGTATTCAAAATTGTATGGTAGGATATTATAAATGCTGCATTCCACGTCAACGTTATTATTGTACTCCTAATGGGAGCCAATGTGGAAGTATTATTATAGAACCTTAATTAAAACTGTTAAATACTAAAAAATTCCTGAAGCATGTCTTCGGGATTTTTTTTGAAATATCGTTTCATCTATTTTACATTGGTTTTGTGGATTTATTACATCGAAAGTCTTATTTTTTGGTTCTTTTACATAAATTTACCATTTATAAAATGAACAGCTTTAGGGAATTCAAAAATGATAAAACTCTTTATTTATAATTTTAAAACCACAAGAATAACCCAGAAGGAGAATATTTGTTTAAATTTTTAATGATTAATGAAAAAAATCTGTTCTTTTTTTACCCTTCTACTCTTTACAATTTTTAGCTCGCAGGAATTGAAAAATTTTGTAATCCCAAAAGGTTATACTAAAATTGTAGAAACAAAAGGAGATCTGGATAAAGACGGAAAAGATGAAACAGTAATTGTTTTTAATTCAGATAAAATGAATAATGAAGATTTTAACAGAGGTTTTCAAAGAGAAATTTTTATTCTAAAAAACAATAACGGACAACTGAAAATCTGGAAGAAAAATTCAACTGTCATTTTAGGATCAAAAACAGGATTCGCTCCGGGGTATAACACTTTACCTGAAGTCATTATAAAAAATGGAGCAATAATCATTTCGCAATCATATAATACAAATTCAAGACATACCTATACTTATAAACATACCTATAGATTTCAAAATAATGATTTTTATTTAATTGGATCAGTCGTTAAATTTGATGATACTTGCCAATTTAACAGACTTAGTGAAGTCAACTTTTCAACAAGCAAGGTTATTGTTGATGACCAGTATTATCCTTGTTTTGAAGATGATAAAGAACCTCCCGAAAAAGATTTCCATAAAGAATTCAAATATAAATGGAAAACACTTATAAAAATGGATAATTTTACACCGGGAGAAACAGTAATACAAATCCCAAATTCAAAACAATATTTTATTTATTAAATGTCAAAAACAATCATCATTACGGGAACTTCCTCAGGAATTGGTTTCGTATTAGCAGAATATTTCGGAAAAAAAGGTCACCACGTTTACGGTTTAAGCCGAAAATATACCGAAAGTCAGTATTTTAAATCAATTCCGACAGATATTACAGATAATGATGCTGTTCAGAACGCCATTGCTGAAGTTTTAAAAACAGAAACCAGAATTGATGTTTTAATTAACAATGCAGGAATGGGAATGGTAGGTTCTGTGGAAGATTCTACAAAAGAAGATATTTTAAAATTATTTAATCTGAATCTTGTCGGTTCAGTTCAGATGATGACCGCTGTAATGCCAAAAATGCGGGAAAATAAATTCGGGAAAATCATCAATGTTTCCAGTATCGGAAGTGAGATGGGACTGCCTTTCCGTGGATTTTATTCTGCCTCAAAATCTGCTCTCGACAAAGTTACCGAAGCAATGAGATACGAAGTTTACCCTTGGAATATTGATGTTTGCTCACTTCATTTGGGTGATATTAAAACCAATATTGCAGAAAACCGTGTAAAAACAAAAGTTTCTGAGCCTTATAAAAATGTATTCGATAAAGTGTACGCTTTGATGAATTCTCATGTTGGCGACGGAACCGAACCTTTGAAAGTTGCAGAATATATCGATCAGCTTTTAACTAAAAATAAGTGGAAAGCTCATTATTATTTTGGTAAATTCGGGCAGAAAATCGGCGTTCCTTTAAAATGGATTCTTCCACAGGGAACTTATGAGAATTTGATGAAGAAATACAATAAACTGCCGTAGTTTCAGTTATTAAAGGAAATTTTATTATAAAAAAGATTTGAACCATTAAGAAGACTTAAGAAGTTAAGTTTAATTAAGATCATCATTCTGATTTTTAAGCTTACAGCGAAGCTTGTCTTAATATTCTTAACAACTTAATAAACCTTAATGGTTTAAATAAATTGAATTGAAATTATTTTTAAACATATTTTTTATTCTGTTTTGCGTTTTTGTACAAGCGCAAAAGAAGCATTATTTTCTGATTGACACCGAAACGAAGGTCAAGAAAAAAGTAAAAGATTCGCTTTCTGCAGTAAAATTTCTCGATTCTTTAGCTCAAAACAATTACTTTTTCACCGAGCTGAAAGATGTAAAAATAAAAGGTGACAGCACAGAAATTTTCTACGACAAAGGCAAAAATTTCAACCAGACCTACGTTAATTTATCAGATTCTATTGTTGACCGTTTCAAACTTGAAAAAGAATTTTTTACTAAAAATTTAGATTCAGTTAAAAAAAACATCAACAAAAAATATATTGATGATGGGTTTGCTTTTAGCAGAATCAAGTCTCAGTTTAAAGGACAGAAAAACGGAATTCCTGTTGTAGAGCTTGATATTAATAAAAATAATAAAAGAACCATCGATGGTTTTGTAGCAAAAGGGTATACCCGAGTTCCTAAAAGATTTATAAAAAATCTTGAGAAAGAATTTAAAGGAAAAACTTACGAGGACAAAAACCTGATTGCCATCAATAAAAATTTCCAAAGCCATCCTTTTATCACTTTGGAACGGCAACCACAAACGCTTTTCACAAAAGATTCTACACAGATTTATCTGTTTATGGAAAAGAAGAAAACCAATACTTTTGATGGAGTTATCGGTTTTGGAAATGATAAAACTGATAAATTTACGCTGAACGGAACTCTGAATGTGAATTTTAAAAACATGTTTAACGGTTTTGAAGCCGTCAATCTTTATTGGCAAAGAAACCCCGACAAAGGTCAGACTTTTGATCTGCAGACTGATATTCCGTATTTATTTAACTCTAATGTAGGTTTGAATATGAAAGTAAATATCTTCAGACAAGATTCTACTTTTGCCAATGTAAAAGCCTTACCTGCGTTTTATTATCATCTCAACAGCAGACAAAAAATCGGACTTCGAGGAACTTTTGAGTCATCCGCAATTCTCGACAGTCTTTATATTCAGGGGAAAGATTACAACAAAAAAGGGATCGGTATTTTCTTTGACATGACCGAACCTACCGATATTGATCTTTTCCTTTACAAGTCTAAATTAAATGTAGGATACGATTTCTTAGCAACCAATTATACCGGTGAAAATATAAAAGCCAACCAAAATCAGTTTTACTTTTTTGGGGAATATAATTATCATATCAACGGAAATCACTTTCTCAATATAAAAGGAGAAGGTGCGATGATGGATTCTAAAATAGATTTCTCGGCCAACGAATTATACCGTTTTGGTGGCTGGAATTCTCTCCGGGGTTTTAATGAAAATTCTCTCGCCGCAGATTTTTATTATTATGGAGGATTAGAATATCGATATCTCATCGGAAATCAGGCATTTTTTGATGTCTTCGGACAATACGGACAACTCAATAACAAATCGCTCAACGTAAAGCCTAAATTATACAGTGTTGGTCTTGGTTTTAATTTCTTTATTCCAATAGGTTTGATGAGTTTTCAGCTTTCTAATGGTAACGAATTTGGCAATCCTTTTAAGTTTAATGATATAAAAATCCACTGGGGAATCTTAAGTAGATTTTAAGTAAATTTTAATTATCTTCTCTAATTCACAAAAAAATTCACATTCATATTATCATTATGTTAAATTTTAACACTATTTTTACCAAAATAATATTTCAATATTAATAAATAATTAAAAAACAGGTAATACTGTTCGTCTAAATTTGATATCAGAAATATTTTTTTTGAAAAACTAATTCTACACACCATATCTCAAATATATACTGAAAAAAATCAATGTAAAAACTATTGAAATTCAGGGAAAAGAGACATGAAACCACCTACTCTACTACAGTACAATTACGATGTCAATCTCAAACACAATAAGATTGTAATGACCAACCTTAAAGATACCTCTGTACCTTTAATTATCTACAATAAAAATAAATTTAATACAAAAGATTATTATTCTTCCTACGAGCTTAATTCAAATGACGAGATTTCGCATTTGGTAGATGTAGATTCATACAGTTATGAAGTAACAGGGCCAAATGGTTTTGTAAGAAAGTTTAAAGGCACAAAAAATCCTGAGCTTGAAGTAACCCTATTCTGCAATCTCTATAAAAATGAAGTTGATGTAACATTGATAAACATCTCAACAAATACTCTAAATATCAGTTTAGAAAATCAGTATGATGAAAACAAAAAAAATATCTCCCTTCATGTTTCTGAAGAAAAAATAACTATAAACTTAGACAAAACAAAAGGTTGGTACGATATTAAAATAAAATCTAACAATAACAGTTGGCATTTTGCGGGAAGAATAGAACCCGGAAGACCTGTTAGAAATCTTAATTAATCTTATATTAATTTGAAAACAAAAATCTTATACAGAAATCTGTGTAAGATTTTTTTTATATTGATTACAGTCATAAAATGGTATGTTTTTTATTAATAATTATGTATAATAATATTTTAAAACATATTAAAATATTGTAAATGAATATTTAACAATAAAATTCTATCATTAAGTATATCATATTATAATGAATTTTATTACCTTCACAATACAAAAACTAACACCATGAAAAAAACAACAATTACCCTAGCTATGTCTTTGGCTACATTTGCTCTTTCCTCAAATCTTAAGGCTCAAGATACAAACAAAGACAATCACACGGTAACGATCTCTGTGCCTGAAGTTGCACTAGTTGATATAGAGCCAGCCGCAACTAAAAACATTACTTTAGGATTCACAGCACCTACAGAAGCAGGAAATCCGGTAGTTCCAAACACTGCAAACAGTACACTTTGGCTCAATTATTCTTCTATTAAATCTGTTGCAGACCCAACCCGTAATGTATCTGTAAGTGTAAATGCTATTATCCCGGGGATTGATATTCATGTAACTGCAGCGGCAGCTACAGGTTCTGGAGGAGGATCATTGGGAAATCCGGCTGCTCAGCTGACACTGAGTGCTACAGATCAAACAATTATTTCAGGAATAGGAAGTGCTTATACAGGCAACGGAGCCAATAACGGTCATAATCTTACGTATGCTTTAGCTGCAGGAAGTGGTCCCGGTGGAGTTGCAGTTTATGAAGATTTACAGGCAACCGCAACAACTGTTGCAACGGTTACTTATACCATTTCGGATAATTAATCTGTCATACTTTATCTTTTACAGGTAAGAAGAAATTTCTTTCTCTTCTTGATCTTGTTTCATCAATGTTTTAAACACCAAACTTTACATTAATATGATAAAGCGCATTCTCCTATCGCTAATTTTCATACTACAATTCTCTTTCTTGAAAGCCGGAATTGTTGTTCTGAATGGACTTTCTCACTCTTATCAGGTAGAAAACGGGAAAGTTTACAAGGGAAAAATTGAAATAGAAAATACCGGCAATCAATCACAAAATGTAAAACTTTTTCTTCAGGATTACAGTTATCAATCTGACGGCACCATCTATTATTCTACTCCTCATACCAACAGTAAAACCAATACAGATTGGATTACAATGAATACCAATCTTATTACTCTCAAAGCCAAACAAAAAACAGAAGTTTACTACGAAATAACCGTTCCTAACAGTCTTTCTGTGCCAGGAAGTTATTGGAGTGTGATTATGGTAGAACCTTTAGAAGATATAAAACCTAATGACAGTAAGCAGGGAGTAAGTATTACCTCCATTATTCGCTATGCCATTCAGATAATCACAGATTTTGATTCAGAAAAAGCAAAACCAGATTTGAAATTTGAAGATGTGAAAATTGAAAAAGAAGAAGGAAAACAAATCTTAAAAGTTGCTATTACCAACAAAGGAAATCTTTATTGTAAACCAACCGCCAACATTGAAATTTACAACAAAAAAACAGGAGAAAAACTCGGAAATTTCTCAAGTCAGGCATCGGGATTATTACCGCAAACTTCAAAATATTTTTATATCGATATCAGCAAAATACCTCCCGAAAAATATAATGCGGTACTGATTGCCACTGACGAAGAAGAAAATGCATTCGCCCTAAATGTAGAACTAGAAGTAAAGAATGATTAAAAAATGGATAATTTATTTTACTCTATTATTCCCGGCATTTATTTTTTCTCAAAAAAAAGATAGTCTGAAACCGGGGACAACTACTTCTATTTCCTTCACCATAGAAAACAAAAATTCTGTAGCAAAAGCCTACAATCTAAAAGCAGAAACTTCTAACAATTTCATTATTCCTATTCTAAAAAATGGAGAAATAACCGTTTCACCGAATGAAAGTAAAATTTATATTGTTCCTTTACAAATAGCGACTGAAACTCCGCAAGGAAAATATTCTGTTTTACTACAGGGAACTGAAATTACAACAGGCGAAAATATTATTGAAACGGCTGAATTATTAGTTTCCGGAAACAGAAAACTTTCTCTTACTCTTTTAGATTCCCCGGAGTTTGTGAAAGCAGGAGAGACAATACAATCAACTTTTTTATTAAAAAATCATGGAAACGTTTCTGAAAATTTAATTTTAGAAAGCAAAAATGCCGTCATTGATCTGGGCGCAACTTTAATTTTGGCTCCCAGCGAAAGCAAAAAAATTACAGTAAGTAAAAGAACTCCATCAGATTTAGGGAAAAATGAATATCAGAATTTAAATCTTTCAGTTTTTTCAAAAGATAATCCTCAGGAAAATCAGACTGCCTATTCAAGTGTAAAAATCATTTCTGTAAAACCCGTCGAGGAAGATGTTTTCCACAGATTTCCAGTTTTGGCTTCTGTGTCTATGATTGGAATGCAAAATCGGGGGCGTTATGACAGTGGTTTCCAGGGCGAATTGTATGGAAAAGGAAGTTTAGATGACGAAAATAAAAACCTTTTAGAATTTCATGCAGTTACCAAAAATCCGGTAGAATTTAATTCTTTTACTCAATATGAAGAATATTTTGTGAATTATAAACGAGAAAATTTCTGGGTTCATTTAGGCGATAAAAATTATTTTGCCTCTTTTTTAACTGAATACGCAAGATACGGTCGAGGTGCAGAAATCCGTTTCGACCTAAAAAAAATAAGCTTTGGTGGGTTTTATAATCATCCACGATTTTTCAGAGATATTAAAGATGAATTTAATGTTTATTCAAAATTAAAAATCGGGAAACAATCTGAAATTACAGCAGGATATTTATATAAAATTCCAAGAACAGAAAGTACAGATGTAATCCTTACTAATATGAGAATAGATTCAAATGCGTATTTGCCTTATCTCACAGGAAAATTTAATATCAATAAAAATCTTGAGATTTCAGGAGAAACATCGTACAGTAAAACAGCAAAAACAGACGGCACTGCTTTTATGATTCAAACCATTGCCAATTATGAAAGAGTAAAAGGAAATGTAATGTATATGAGAGCAAGTCCGGAATATGCAGGATATTTTAATAACACGAGCAATATCAATATTAATCTTCAGTATCAGTTATCAAAACAGATTCATTTTATTGCCAACTATGTACAGGATGCTAAAAACTTTCAGCGTGACACTTTGTTTCTTGCGGCTCCTTATCGCAAATATTTGCAGTATGGAATTCAATATAAATATTCTAAAAACGGAAATGTAATATTTTACGGAGGCACCCAAAGATATGAAGACCGATTAATGCCCAAAGAATTTGATTATAACGACCGTTTTTTTAAACTTTCCGTTAACCAGCAAATCGGAATTTTCCAGTTGAATGTTGAAGGACAGTTGGGGAAAACAGAAAACTATCTGACCGGAGTTTCGGGAAATTCAAGTTTTTATACTGCAAACATAAGCTTTGATAAATTTAAAACTTCATTTAATATCTATGGAAGTTATGCACTTACTTCCCGTTATCAATTACAGAATCAACGGCAGTTTTATTTTGGAGCAAGAATTTTAAATCGGTTTTCAGATAAAACACAGTTCAGTCTTTTTTATCAGAACAATTATATGCCTGAAGATTATTATACTGACAGAAATCTTTTTGAACTCCTTTTTCAGCAGCAAATTTTTTCTAAACATGAGATTGGCGTTTCTGCGAGATATAATTTACAGCGTGGAGAATTGGGGAATAAAGATTTTATTTTTTCGTTGCGTTATACTTTAAAAATGAATATTCCGACTCAGAAAATTGCAGAATACACTACTTTATCCGGAAACATAAAAAATTTAGGCGTAAAAAAGGTTGACGGAATCCGACTGATTATGGGAAATCATCTTTCGATAACCGACAGAAATGGAAATTATTTATTCAAAAATGTTAATCCAGGTGATTATGTTTTGGAAATTGACAGATCAACAACAGACATTAATGATATTGCCGATCAAAATGTTCCTGCCTCTTTAGTTTTAACTGATAAAGAAAATATTTTCAACTTTGGATTGACAAGTGCTGCAAAGATTCAGGGAAAAATTGATTATACAGAAAACGAAAATAGATTGAGCTTCGCCCAGCTTTCAACCAAAAAAAAGAAAAACGAAAATGTAATTGTTGAAGTGAGTAACGGTAATCAGACATTTAGAAAAATAGCTCTATTGGGAGACTCTTTTGATTTCACTTATTTGCGTCCCGGAGATTGGAAAGTGAAAGTTTACAGAAACGGCTTAGATAAAAGATATAAAATACCAATTGATCATTTTGAATTTAATCTACAATCTGCCGAAACAAAAAATGTAACAATTAATATCATCAAGCAGTCATCCGAAATAAAATATCAACAGGAAACCATTAAAGTAAGTTATAACCAAAACAAAAAACAAAAATGAGTTACTTCAAATTAGTTTTCTTGATCTGTTTTATCATTTCTTCTCATCTGTTTTCACAACTTTCAGGAAACAGTACTTTGAGCGTAAATTTACCCATTGTTACTTTAATGGATATTGAACCAACCGGAGCAATTTCAATGAATTTTACAGCTCCTACAGAAGCTGGGGTGGCAATTGTTTCGCCTGCTACAAATACAACAAAATGGATTAACTATACATCAGCAATTACCTCTAGTGGAGCAACACGGAAAATAACAGCCTCCGTCAACCCAGTAATTTCTGGAGTTGATATAAAAATTCAAGCTGCAGCAGCTTCGGGAGCTGGAGGAGGAACATTAGGAACTCCAACTTCTCAAGTCACTCTCAATACAACATCACAAACGATAATCAGTGGAATAGGCGGCGCATTCACCGGAAATGGAGTAAATAACGGGCATCGATTGACCATAAGTTTATCAACAAATACTTATGCCAATCTATCAAGAACCAATACACCTGTAGTAATTGTGTATACCATCACCGAATAAATAAAAAAATATGAGAGCAAATTATATTAATCATAATAGAAGATATTTATTCAAAATAAGTTTTATATTCTTTTTAATATTTTCCTGTGTATTAAAAGCACAAAGAACTATAACTGTAGCGGGTGGTAATTGGGCAGTACCTATACCATCAATCACAGAAGCAGGATCAAACTATGTAGGAACTTATGAAAGCTTAGACAACCAAGTGCTATTAACTGTAAGTGTTCCTCTTGCATTAAGCAATGGTAAAATTTCTGTACATTATGAGCCTAACCCGACATGGAACTCCAATTTAATATTGAATGTTAAAAGAACAGGTGACGGATCAACACTATGTGTATTGTGTACAATAAGCGGAGGAAGCGTTTACCAAGCCGTGACACTTACAGATTTAGAATTATTTAGAATTACAGCAGTATTAGCCTTAGGTTCTTATTCAAATATTCCAATTAAAATACAACTCAGCGGAGTTTCAGTCACTATTCCAGCCGCAACTTACAATAGTAAACTTGTATTTACAATAGGTCCAATTTAATTTCTCAAGAGCTTATTCCGGCTATCCGCTTTTACTCTTCACGCCGTTGCTTTCCACCTCTAAATCCCTCTTCTCTCCTACTCATGTTGCGGGGTAATCGCTGCTATCCGCGCTAGAATCGTAGTCATTCGATATTAGTTTTTGGCCTAATTGAGACAAATAAATTTATTCAGCTTTAGTTTCTCTTTATCTATTACAATTCTAGAATTAATACGTATCGCTCATGCGGAGCTCTGAGAGATGTGATTATGATTATTCTCTTCTACAAAGGTTCGCTCCGGAGGAGCGAACCTTAACCAATTAGCAATAGGCAAAACTACTTATTATTTATTATTTATTATTCATTACCTATTGTTTATTAGTGATCAATGATCATTTATCAATTATCATTGATCTATATTGTTGATTTTCTGAGTTTATAACAAAAAAAAGTCTCATAGAAATAAATCTATGAGACTTTAAAAAAAACTGGCGGCGACCTACTCTCCCGCTTTCGCAGTACCATCGGCGCTAGAGGGCTTAACTTCTGTGTTCGGAAT